>NZ_JBEZXU010000040.1:47123-97741 GCF_040638175.1 Actinoplanes sp. NPDC026670 | reverse complement strand
TCTCCGCCCCCGTCCCCGGGGGCGGGCCACACCACCCCCCCCCCCCCCCCCCCCGGGGGGGGGGGGGGGGGCGCCCCCCCCCCCACCCCCCACCACGCATCGGCAACCGCGGGTGTGCGTGGCAACCTGCGGCGCAATCCGGACCACAGACCACCACGCGCCGCCACCCACGGACTGCGTGGTGACCCGTGGCGCAATCCGGACCACAGACCACCACGCGCCGCCACCCACGGACTGCGTGGGTGACCCGTGGCGCAATCCGGACCACAGACCACCACGCATCGGCAACCGCGGGTGTGCGTGGCAACCTGCGGCGCAATCCGGGCCTGAAGGCACCGCACATCGTCGGCAGCGGGAGTGCGTGGCGACCTGTGGCGTATTCCGGACCACAGGCATCCACATGTCGCTGGCTGCGGGTTGTGTGGTGACCGGCGGCGGATCTGCGTCGACTGAGCGCTCGGACTGGTCGAATCCGGCCCCACATGCGGCATGATCAGTGGCCCTGGATCGGCGAACGCGCTGCAGGCGGGCGGGCGCGGCAACGCCCCGCCCGCCCGCAGCGTTTCCGGGACACTCGGGTGGAAGCGTCCCGGTGGGACCGCACTCCGGCCAGGCGGTCCGGATCGACCACGCTCAGGGCGGTGAGCGTGGCCACGCCTTGCCAGGCAGTGTGCGCGCCGCTTGTTACGGAAAGCCACCCCTGCCACAGCGGACAAATAACTCAAAAGCCCCCTGAATCCGCATTTCTCCTGCGAAGATCAACTCCGTTGACGTGATCTACAGCGGGGGTTTGCCGTGCGCAACGAGGAGAGCCGGAGCACGCCGGTCATCAGCAGGCCGGTGCCGCGACCGGTAACCAGAGGGCCACAGCCGGCCCGCCTCCCCGTCGCCGAACCCGGCCAGACCGGCACGCTCCCCCTGGAACTCGTCCGCCGCGACATTGCCGGCGACCACCCCGGCGTCCCGCTGATGCTGCGAATCCGGGTACTTGACACATTCGACGGTGCCCCGGTCGCGGCGGCCGTTGTCGATCTCCGGCACCGGGAGCCCGACGGCGACGGCGAACTCCGCGGCGCTCAGGTCACCGACCCCGAGGGCTACGCCGAGTTCCGCACCGTCCACCCCGGCCGCGAACCCGGAAAGCCCGTCCAGATCACCACCTCGGTCCACGTGGGCGGCTACCTCGCCGGCGGCCGAACCGTCACCTACTCCGGCCCTCTTTACATCCCGGAACAGATCGCCGGCCAGGTGGCCGCCGGCCTGGCCCCCGTCGAGGACCCCCAGCCCACCGCCGGCGGACTGCTCAACGTGGTCCCTCGAGACCGGTTCGACCTGTCCGCCGGACTGCTCGCCACAATCACCGTGACCGTCGGCGACGAGATCACCGCCGACCGGGCGTCCTGGTGACTGACCGCCGCCCGCAGACGATTCTCTGGTCGCTCTCGAAGGCACGGTGATCAGCCCCGCAGGTAGGCGAGAACGGCGCGGACCCGGCGGTGGTCGTCGCTGTCCGGCGGCAGTTCGAGTTTGGCGAGCAGGCTGTTGATGTGTTTGGCGACCATGGCCTCGGTGACGACGAGTTCCCGGGCGATGCCGGTGTTCGAGCGTCCCTCGGCCATCAGCGCCAGGACCTCGCGCTCGCGGGCGGTGAGCCGGTGCAGCGGGTCACGACGCCGGCCCAGCAACTGCCGGACGACCTCCTGGTCGACCACGGTGCGCCCGGCCGCCACCCGCTCGAGCGCGTCGACGAACTCGGCGACCTCACCGATGCGGTCCTTCAGCAGGTACCCGACGCCCGCCTCGTATCCGGAATCGATCAGCTCGGCGGCGTAGGTCTGCTCCACATACTGGCTGAGCACCAGAACCGGAAGCTTCGGATCGGCCTTCCGCATCTCGATGGCGGCCTGGAGACCCTCGTCGCTGAACCCGGGTGGCATCCGCACGTCGGTGACGACCACGTCCGGCCGGTGCTCGGCAACCGCCGCACGCAGGGCGACGGCATCCCCGACCGCAGCGACCACCTCGTGCCCGAACCGCCGCAGCATGCCGGCCACCCCTTCCCGAACGATCACGCCATCCTCAGCGATGACCACTCTCATGCAGCCGCCTCCGGCACGATCACGCCACCGCCCACGATGACCACCCTCATCCGGCCGCCTCCCGCCCGTCCACGCCGTCCCCCACGATGGCCACCCTCATCCGGCCGCCTCCCGCCCGATCACGCCGCCCCCTCGATGACCACCCTCATCCGGCCGCCTCCCGCCCGATCACGCCGCCCCCCTCGATGACCACCCTCATCCGGCCGCCTCCCGATCACGCCTTCCCAAGATGGCCACCCTCATCCGGTCGGCTCCGGCACCGGGATCTCCACGCGCAGCAGCGTTGGGCCGCCGGCCGGACTCGACAGGTTTACCGTTCCGTCGAGGACCGCAACCCGGTCGGCGAGCCCCATCAGACCGGAACCGGCTGCCGGGTCGGCGCCGCCCCGCCCGTCGTCGTGGACCCGCACGATCAGGCGCCGGCCGGTCAGGAATGCCTCGACCCCCGCCCGCTCGGCGCCGGCGTGCTTGGCCACGTTGGTCAGCGCCTCGGACACCACGAAGTAGGCGGTCACCTCGACCGCCGACGGCAGCCGCCCGGGTAGGCGCAGGTCGAGGTCGACGGGCAACGGTGCGACGGATGCGACCTCCCCCACGGCCGCGGCCAGGCCGCGATCGGTCAGGACCTTCGGATGGACGCCCCGGATCAGCTCCCGCAGATCAGTGAGTGCCTGCTTGGCGAGCAGGTGTGCCGCGGCGAGCGGCTCGGCCCCGGGCGCGTCGGCCGGAACCTCCAGACGGGCCATGCCGAGCTGCATGCTGAGCGCGACGAGCCGCTGCTGAGCACCGTCGTGCAGGTCGCGCTCGATGCGCCGGCGCTCCACCTCGAAGGCGTCGACGAGCCGCGCCCGCGAACGGGTCAGCTCTCTCAGCCGCGCCTCGTCGGGCGGTGTCAGCATGGCCCTGGCCATCGCCGCGCGCGCACCCGCCCAGGCGATCACCGGGTAGATCAGGATCGGCCCGAGCAGCAGCCCGGCCAGTGTGGCCGGCAGGGTGGACGAGAGCGGCTCGTCGGCGATGGTCCACGGTGCGCCGATCGAGATCAGCAGTGTGTAGGCCACGCCGACCAGGACCAGCAGGTCCATCCAGCTCAGCATCGCCGCCGCGAGCGCCGCGTAGAACAGCTCTCGCCAGGTCGCCTCCTCCCGCAACCGCAGGGTGACCCAGGCCCGCAGGCCGGCCCGCGGAGGCGGCAGGTGCGGGTCGGGCAGCTCGTCGTGGTCGACCAGGCGGAGCCGGCGCCGCTCGACACGGGCCACGACGATGCCGGAGAGCAGACACCCCACGTAACCGGCGACGCCGACGACCACCGCGGCCAGCAGGGTGCCGACGACGAGCATGGCGACGACCGCCGCGATGGTCGCCGCACCGAGCAGCGAGCCGCTCGCCAGATAGGCGAGCGAACGCCATGGCCAGGACGAACGCAACAGCTCCGTCGGCCGCAGGGTGAGCGCTTCGAGCGCGTTGCGGGGCTGCATGACCGGCACGCTACCGGGCGGCCGGGCCGGTGTCGGTAGTGCTGGGTTTACCTTCGAGTGTGGACTCCGCGTGACTGTGCCGGGGCCGCCGAGCCGGTTTGCTGGTCGGCATGACGGATCACGCAACACCAGCGGTCGAGCTACGGGCGGCGACCAGGACGTATGGGACCGGCGAGCGCGCGGTGACGGCTCTCGACCGGGTGGACGCCCGGTTCGAGCCGGGCACCTTCACCGCGGTCATGGGCCCGTCCGGGTCGGGCAAGTCCACACTGCTGCACTGCGCGGCAGGGCTGGATCGGCTGTCCGGCGGTGAGGTGGTCATCGACGGCGTGCCGGTCGGTGGCCTGACCGAGCGGGCGCTGACCCGCCTGCGGCGTGCCCGGGTCGGCTTCGTCTTCCAGTCGTTCAATCTGGTTCCGGCGCTGACCGCGGCGCAGAATGTGGCGTTGCCACTGCGCCTGGCCGGGCGCCGTCCAGAGCCGGGCGCGGTGACCACGGTGCTGGCCGAGGTGGGTCTGGCCGGCCGCGAGGAGCACCGGCCGTCCGAGCTCTCCGGTGGCCAGCAGCAGCGGGTGGCGATCGCCCGTGCGCTGGTGTCCCGGCCGGCGGTGCTCTTCGCCGACGAGCCGACCGGAGCGCTCGACGCGGCGTCCGGCACCGCCGTGCTGCGCCTGCTGCGCGAGGCGGTGGACCGTCATCGGCAGACGATCGTGATGGTGACCCACGACCCGCTGGCCGCCGCCACCGCCGACCGGGTGCTGTTCCTGGCCGACGGCCGCGTGTTCGACGAGTTGCCCGGCGCGGCCGGCGCCGAGCGGATCGCCCTGCACATCGCCCACGCCCAGCACACGGTGGTGACCCGGTGAGCGCGGCGTGGGCGATGGTCCGGCACCGGTTCGCGAGTTTCGCCGGCACGTTCGTGGCGGTGTTCCTGGGGGTCGCGGTCGTCGCCGGGTCGGCGGCGCTCCATCTGAGCTCGCAGCCACAGGCGCCGGCCCGCTATGACCTGGCACCAGTGTTGATCACGCCACCCGACCCGGGCACCGGTGACGACCGTGACCGGCGGTCCTGGACCCCGGCACAGGCGACCGCTCTTGCCACCCGGCTGGCTGAACTGGAGGGGGTGACGGCGGCCGTCCCTGATCCATGGTTCTACGTGCAGCGCCTGGAGTCGGGCCGGCCAACCGGCGACGCCCAGGCTGCCCTGCTCGACGGGCACGCCTGGTCGTCCGCGGCCCTCGGCGGCTACCGCCTGACCGACGGCCGCGCCCCAACTGCTCCCGGTGAGGTGGTGATCGGCACCGGTAAGGATCCTCGCGAGATCACCACCGCCATCGCTGCTCCCGACGGGAAGGGAAGCGGCAGCACGACTGGTCCCGGCCAGGAGCGGGCCGGAGGCAGCACGACTGATCCCGGCCAGGAGCGGGCCGGAGGCAGGACAACTGGTTCCGGCCAGGAGCAGGCCGACGGCAGCACAACTGGTCCCGGCCAGGGGCGGGCCGACGGTGGCACGAATTCTGCTCAGGCCGGAAACGGCGACGCGACCACCGGCGCCAGCAGGAGCGGTGACACACCCGAAGCTCGCCGCAGTGAGAATGGTGGCTCGACCAGTGTCCGCGGAGAGTGGCAGGCAGCGGTTGCCGCGGGGTCGGTTACGGTGCTCACCTCGGCCGGGCCGGAGGAGTGGCGGGTCACCGGGACCGTGGACGGTCCTGGGTTCTATGTGGCGGACCGGGAGGCCGCGAGGCGGGCGTCCGGTGTTCGGGTGATCGGGCTGACGGTGAGCGGGGATCCGCAACGGGTGACCGATGCGGCGGCCGCCGTGGTGGCGGCGGAGGGGGTGGTCCGGGCCGGCGCTGAGCGGGACGCGCTGGAGCCGAACTCCGTCACCCGGATCCGTTGGATCGGCGCGCAGTTGCTGATCGCGCTGGTGACGCTGGGCGCGTTCGCGACCGTGTTCGTCGTGTCGTCGACGTGTGCGCTGAGTGCGGCACAACGACGGCGCGAGCTGGGGCTGCTGCGGGCGGTCGGTGCGACGCCGGGGCAGGTGCGGCGGATGATGTATGCCGAGACGGCTCTGATCGCCCTGATCGCCGGGTTGCTGGGCGCGCCCGCCGGGATGACGGCCGCTCCCCTGCTGGCCGGCCCGATGGTCAGCAACGGACTGGAGCCTGCCGGTTTCACCGTGACATGGCAGCCCGCGGCACTGGGCGGGGCGGTCCTGCTCGGGCTGATCGTGGCGCTGGGCGGGGTGACGGCCGCGGCCCGGCGGGCGAGCCGGATCGCTCCCCTCGACGCGCTGCGTGAGGCGTCCGCCGACCCCCGGTCGATGACGCCTACCCGCTGGGTGGTGGGGGTCCTCTGCGGAATCGGCGGCGGGGTTCTGCTGGCCGCGATGCCGTCGCTGCCGCTGGAGACACGCAGCTCGGCGGGGCTGGGCGCCGCGATGCTGCTGCTGTCGGGGGCGGCCTTGTTGTCGCCGGTGCTCATCGTTCCGCTGGTTCGGGTGGTGGCTCGCCCATGGCGGGACACCGCCACCGGAATGCTGGTCCGGGAGGGAACGCTGACCGGGGTTCGCCGGGTCGCGTCGACAGCGGCTCCGGTGCTGGCGACCGTGGGGCTGACCGTGCTGCTCGCCGGGACGGTCGCGACGATCGAGGTGGCAGCCGGCATCGACGAGACCGCCCGTTACCCGGCCGGCAACGTGCTGGTTCCGGACGGCACGCCCGGGCTGTCGGCAGCCGCGGTCACCGCTCAGGGGGCCGAACCGGCGTTCACCACTCGTCTGCTGATCACCCACGGCGACATGACCGCCGGACGGGATGCGACCGGGCGTGGCGACTCCCTGGTGCTCGACCGGCTCAGTGCCGCGGAGCTGGGCGTGCGAGCCGGTGATGGGGTGACGGTCCGGTTCGCCGACGGGGCCGAGGCGCGGCTGCCGGTGCAGGCTGTGGCGGACGAGACCAGCGTTCCGCAGGAGCTGGTCCGGCGGCATGACCCGGATGCTCTGACCAGCATGATCATGCTCGATCGGGAAGCCGTGCCGGTTCCGGGCGCGCAGAGTGTCGCGATCCACGAGTTCGTCATGGCGGAGATCGACGAGGAAGGCCGCCTGATCGACCTGTTCCTGCTGGCGCTGATCGGGCTCTCCGCGGGGTACACCGCCATCGCGGTCGGCAACACGTTGCTGATGGCGACGGCGGCTCGCCACGGCGAGTTCCGGGCGCTTCGGCTCGCCGGGGCCGGGACCGGCCAGGTGCTCCGGGTCGTCGCCGCGGAGGCGCTGCTGGCGGTCGCGGCCGGGGCGGTCCTCGGCGGGCTGGTCGCGGTTGTCTCGCTGGCCGGAGTCCGGGCTGCGGTGGAGGACGAGATCGGCCGCGACATCGACCTGGTCCTGCCATGGGGCGCGACCGCGGCGGTCACCACCGCTTGTGCGGCTCTCGCGGTTCTGGCCGCCGCGTTCCCGATCCTCCGAGGCAGACGCAGCGATTCCTAGACGGCCGGGTGCCAAGGAACGCTCACCCCAGAATGCCCGGCTCGCAGGCACGGCGAAGCACGAACACCGGACCGGCGTGCCGCCCGGGGACGGCGGGATCGGCGGACGGCCGGGAAGTCCGGCTGGTAGCCGCCGGCTGGTCCGTGAAGGTGACGGTCCGATGGTCCGTGAAGGTGACGGCCCGTTGCTCCTTGAAAGTGACGGCCCGATGGTCCGTCAACGTGACGGCCCGCTGGTCAGTGAAAAGTGACGGCCCGACAGTCCGTGGAAGTGACGGCCCGACGGTCCGTGCAAGTGACAGCTGGTCACAGCAACGAGAAGAGGCTTGGCGTGGGACGGTCAGACGGGGCGGGGGGCTGCTGGGCCCCGGCGGCGCTTGGTGGGGCTCGGAGAGAAGCGGTGGGCCGCGGTGAGGGTCCGGGTGGACCAGCGCATCGCGTCCAGGGACAGGCCCGCCAGGTCGCCGGAGCCCCATTCGCCCTCCTCGTAGGCGCGGACCGCCCGCAGGACGTCGCCGAGGCGGCCCGAACCCACGGTGAGGGCGTCGGAGACCTCGGTGGTCAGGGGCAGCTGCTCGGCCATGGCGGCCGGGGTCATGGCCATCAGCCGGGCCATGCCGGTGACCAGGCCGGCCACGAAGGCGGCGCCCGGGTCGGCACGGAAGCGCGGGGCCAGGCTCTCGCACAGACGGGCCTGGGCGAGAGCGGTGAGGAGCTGCTCCTCGGGGGCCTCGGCGACGTCGTCGACGACCATCAGAGTGGCCCAGCGGCGGATCCGGTTGAGGCCGACGAGCATGACCGCCTGCCGGACCGACGAGATGCGGCTGACCACGCCGGCCGCCACCGAGTTGCTGACTCGCAGCACGCGCAGGGCGAGGGCCGGGTCGCTCACGATGATCGAGGTGATCTTCTCGAGCGGCACGTCGGGGGACATCAGGGCGGCGACGAGTTCGAGGCGGCGCAGCCGGGACGGGGACAGGCTGGGGGTGCTGAGGACCTGGGGGCGGCTCAGCGCGTACCCCTGCCGCAGCTCCATGCCGTACCGGTCGGCGATGGCGACCTGTTCCTCGGTCTCGAGGCGTTCGGCGACCAGCTCGATGCCGGGATATTCGCGGCACGCCGCGACGATCTCGTCGAGGCGGCTGAGGTCGCCGTCGAGGAGGTCGAGTTTGACGTACGACGCGAGGCCGAGGAGCTGCTCGTGACCGGAGCCCCAGACGAAGTCGTCGAGTGCGATCTTGTATCCGGCCTCACGAAGGGCGGTGAGCCCGGTGATCACCTCGTCGTCGACATGGACCGTCTCCAGCACCTCGAGCACCACCTGTTCGGGGCCGAACGGCAACGGGAGCCGCCCGGTCACGAACTCACGGGTGAGGTTGATGAAGCACGGCCGGTTGCCGGCCACTTCGGCGATACCGAACTCGGTGAAAGCGTTCACCATGACGGCGCTGGTGGCGTATGTGTCCTGCCGCCCTGACGCGACGTCGTCCATACGGCCACGGAACAGCAGTTCGTAAGCCACGACGACGCCCTGGACGTCGAAGATCGGCTGACGTCCCACGTGTACCGCATCCAACACCGGGATTCCCACGCCGGTGCATTCGGCAGACAAGCAGCCGACCTAAAGAAAGACGCGATGAAACAAAGGCGAAACGGAGCCTTCCACCGGCGCCGCCACGCATGTTGGGATGAGACAGCCGTCACAACTCATCGGTAAGAAGGGTTCCACCACATGCTCAACCTCTCCGTGCTTCTGGAGGACAGCGCCCGTAACCACCCGGAGCGCGCCGCTGTGGTGCTCGGCCCGCAGCGTCTGACATACGCGCAGGTGAACGCAGCGGCGAATCAGGTGGCCGGACTCCTCCGGTCGCGTGGCATCCAGCCTGGTGACAAGGTCGCGCTGACCTGCCCGAACCTTCCGTACTTCCCGATCGTCTATTACGGCATCCTCAAGGCCGGCGCGGTCGTGGTGCCGCTGAACGTCCTGCTCAAGGGCCGCGAGATCGCCTATCACCTGCGTGACTCCGGCGCGAAGGCGTACTTCTGCTTCCAGGGCACTCCGGAGCTGCCGATGGGCGCCGAGGGTTTCGCCGGTTTCAACGAGGTCGACAGCACCGAGCACTTCTTCCTGATCACCGCGGACCCGGCGGCAGCGTCGCCGATCGAGGGCGCGGAGACGATGGGCGCGGGGCTGGCCGGGCAGTCGCCGGTCTTCGAGACGGTGCAGCGGTCGGAGACCGACGCCGCGGTGATCCTGTACACCAGCGGAACCACCGGTCAGGCCAAGGGCGCCGAACTGTCCCACTCGAACCTGGTGCTGAACGCGCTGACCTGCAACCGGCTGTTCGGCACGCAGCCGGCCACCGACACGCATCTGCTGGTGCTGCCGTTGTTCCACTCCTTCGGCTCGACGGTGAACATGAACGCCGGTTTCTCCACGGCGTCGACGCTGGTGCTGCTGCCCCGTTTCGACCCGGATGCGGCGGTTCAGCTGCTCCAGAGTGAGAACGTCACGTTCTTCGCGGGTGTGCCGACGATGTACTGGGGGCTGCTCAACGCGCTGAAGGAGGGCGTGGACGTCGAGCGGATCGCGGCGAACATGCGGATCGCGGTGTCCGGCGGCTCCAGCCTGCCGGTGGAGATCATCAAGGCGGTCAAGGAGCGGTTCGGCGTCACCATCCTGGAGGGGTACGGCCTGTCCGAGACCTCCCCGGTCGCGACGTTCAGTGCCCCGGGTCACGAGCCACGTCCCGGTTCGATCGGCATCCCGATCTGGGGTGTCGAGGTGAAGCTGATCGACGCGGACTGGAACAGCGTCGACAACCCGGACGAGATCGGCGAGATCGCGATCCGCGGCCACAACATCTTCCGCGGCTACATCGGCCGGCCGGAGGCGACCGCCGAGGTGATGCGGGACGGCTGGTTCCGCACCGGTGACCTGGCCCGCCGGGACAAGGACGGCTGGTACTACATCGTCGACCGGGCCAAGGACATGATCATCCGGGGTGGTTTCAACGTCTACCCGCGGGAGATCGAGGAGGTCCTGCTCACCCACGAGGCGGTGTCGCTGTCCGCGGTGATCGGCGTGCCGCACGAGAGCCACGGCGAGGAGATCAAGGCGTTCGTGATCCTGAAGCCGGGCGCCACGGCCACCGAGGAGGAACTGGTGGCCTGGGGCCGGGAACAGATGGCCGCCTACAAGTACCCTCGGGTCGTCAAGATCGTCGAGTCGCTGCCGATGACGGCGACCGGCAAACTGCTCAAGCGCGAGCTGAGCTGATCGACTCCGCGAGACGAGGCGTCCGGCGGTCCCCGCCGGGCGCCTCGTTCAGCAGCGGCGAGGTGGCGGGAATCGCCGTGGCGGGCCGGCGGGAAGCTTGCGCCGATAACGCACAGTGGACGTGCGATCCCACAGCGAGAGGCGACACAGCGTGACAGCAGTTCAGGCGCCACCACGTGCGGCGTTGACCCGCCTCGCAGGGCTACGGCACACCTCGCCCGGCCGCCTTCAGTTGCTGCTCGCCGTCCTGCTCGTCCTGGCCACCCTGACCGGCCTCGTCGCCGGGCTGACCGCCAGCTCGGCCGCGACCGGCACCGCCGATCTGCGTGATCGCGCCCAGCCGCTGCTCGCCGAGGCGGAGACCGTCTGGTCGTCGCTCGCCGACGCCGACGCCACCGCGGCCCAGGCGTTCATCACTGGGGGGCTGGAGCCCCCGCAGCTGACCCGCCGCTACGACGAGAAGCTCGCCGCCGCCGCGACCGCCCTGACCTCGGCTGCCCGCCGGGTGCCGGAGGGCAGCAAGGGCGCCGAGGCGATCCGGAGCATCTCGACCGGTCTCGGCGACTACACGGCGCTGGTCGCCACCGCGCGGGCCCTCAACCGGCAGGGCAAGCCGGTCGGCGCGTCCTACCTGTCGACCGCCTCGCAGCTCAACCGGGAGACATTGCAGCCGCAGGCACAGGCGCTGTTCCAGCAGGCCCGGCGGGAGGCCGCCGACGGTTACACCGACTCGCGCAGCTCCTGGTGGCTGATGCTGCTGCTGGTCCTGGGGGTGGTCCTGGGGGCGGCGCTGATCGCAGCGCAAGCGCACCTGAGCCGGACCACCCATCGCACGTTCAACGTGCCGCTGCTGACCGCGACCGGGCTGACCGTGCTGCTGGCCCTGGTCTGCACCGGGGTCTTCGCGCACCAGCAGGCCCGGCTGACCAGCGCCGACCGCGACGGCTCGGCGCCCGCGGAGGCGCTGGCCGAGGCTCGGAACCTGGTGTTGCGGGAGCGGGCCGACGAGGCGCTCACCCTGGCCGCGCGGGCCGGAAAGGGCCCGCTGGAGAAGGACTTCGCGCAGTTGCGGGAACAGTTCGTGGTGTCCGGGCCGGAGTTCGACGACGTGGCCGGGCTGATGACGAAAGCCGCGCAACAGCACGACGCCTACCTGGCGATTCATGACGAGATCCGCAAACTGGACGACAACGGCGACTACGAGGGCGCGGTGAAGCTGGCCGTCAGCGAGGGGACGGCGACGACGTTCGACGGGTTGACCACGGTTCTGGGCGAGGCGATCGCCGATCGGCGGGCTGCGTTCGACGACGAGGTCCGCTCGGCGGGGCGTGGGCTGGGCGCGCTGACCGTCCTCGGCCCGCTGCTGGCACTGGCGATCGCGGTGTTCGCGATGATGGGACTGCGAGCCAGGCTGGAGGAGTACAGGTGAGCGGCAGCGAGACTCCCGGCCAGGACAGCGGAATGCGGGCCCACGAAATGCACGACCGCGAAGTGCAGGCCCACGGAATGCAGGACCGCGAAGTGCCAGACCGCGAAGTGCCAGACCGCGAAGTGCCAGACCGCGAAGTGCCAGACCGCGAAGTGCCAGACCGCGAAGTGCCAGACCGCGAAGTGCAGGGCCGCGGCGCACAAGGCCGCGGTGCACAAGGCGAGGGCAGGACAGCGGGCCGGGTAGGAAGGGCGCCGGTGATCCGTACCGTAATGGCTCTTGCCCTCGCCGTGACCGGGCTGGCCGCCTGCACCGACGCCGGACCGGAGACGACGGCGAAGCCGGAGGCCAGCGCGACGCCGTCGGCGAGCGTGCCGGCGACCGCGACCGCGCCGTCCTGCGATGCGCGGGCGAGCTTCCGGCCGACGAAGGGCACCCAGATCACGGCCGGCAGCCACATGCAGACGATCAAGGACCGGGGCCGGCTGATCCTGGGCACCAATCAGGGCAATGTGCTGTTCAGTTCGCGTGATCCGTTCACCGCGAAGATCGAGGGTTTCGACGTGGACATGGGCCGCGAGATCGCGCGGGCGATCTTCGGCGACCCGGATCGTCTGGAGATCCGGGTGGTGGCGAACGCCGACCGGATGGACCGGGTCGCCGACGGCACCGTCGACCTGGTGATCAGCACGATGACCACCAACTGCGCACGCTGGGAGAAGGTCGACTTCTCCACCGTCTACTACGAGTCGGGGCAGCGGGTGCTGGTCGGCAAGGACTCGCCGGTGCAGAAGATCGAGGATCTGGGCGGCCGGCCGGTCTGTGCGGTGTCCGGTTCGACGTCGCTGGACAATCTGGCGAAGGTCGACCCGCCGCCGGTCCGGGTGACCCGGGCCGACTACGGGTCGTGCCTGGTCGCGTTCCAGCAGGGCGAGGCGGAGGCGGTCTCCACCGACGACACCATCCTGGCCGGGCTGGCGGCGCAGGATCCGTACGCGAAGGTGGTCGGCCCGAGGTTCACCGAGGAGCCGTACGGGATCGCGATCGCCAAGGACCATCGGGAGTTCACCGAGTACGTCAACGCGGTGCTGGAGCGGATGCGCTCCGACGGCACCTGGGCGAAGGTCTACGACCGCTGGCTGGGCGCCTCCGGCCCGGCCCCGCAACCGCCCGCGGCACGCTACATGCAATGCCCGCCGGCCGGAGCCGATCCACGGTGCCCGCGATGACGACGCATGCCGCCGAGACCGAGCCGGCACGGTGCCGATGATGACGATGCTTGCCGCCGAGACCGAGTTGGCGCGCCTGGAGAAGGCGGTCGCCGCAATCGCCGCGAACCTGGTCGAACTGGACCAGAACCCGGACCGTCAACAGCTGGGCCGGATCCAGCTGACCGGCCGGACCGCGACCGCGTGGGCCGACGCCGGCGACGCCCTGGCCCGGCTCTGGCAGGGCCACCGGCAGCTCGGCGAGGTGATCGACCGGGCGCGGGCGCTGCGTTCGCAGCGGCGGATGAGCGACGCCGACCGGGCCGCGTTCCAGCACGAGGTGCTGGGCAGCTCGATCACCCTGTCGACGGCGACGGTTCCGCTGGCGCAGCGCGGGCTCCTCGGCTCCGGCCAGGTGACCTCCACCAGCACTCCGGCGGAGTTGCTGGCCGCGATGGAGGCGGCGTTCGCGACGGCGGTCGCGGTGGTCACGAGCGCCGGCGACGCGTGGCGGCGGGCGACCCCGGCCGCCGCCGAGGCCGCCGACGCGCTGCTGCACGTGCGGGACCTGACCCGGCAGACCGCCGGCGGGCTGGCCGCCGAGACGTTCCGGCTGCTCGACGAGGCGGACCGGCTGCTCGGCGATCTGACCGGCACGCTGCTGTCGGATCCGCTGGGCGCGGACGTATCAGGCCTGGACCGGGTGCGCACGCTGATCGCCCGGGCGGACGCGGAGCGGACCTCCGCGGCCGAGCTGCGGGCCTCGCTGTCGCAGCGGCTGCGCGACGCCCGGTCGGTCGTCGCCGAGATCGAGGCGGCCCAGACGTCCGCGGACGCCTCCCGCGACGCGGTCGCCGGGCGTTTCCCACCAGACAAGATCATTACGGTACGGGGTACCGACCCGCGCCCGGAGCTCGCGGCGATCGACGCGCTCGCAGCCGCCGGGCACTGGGCGCTGATCAGCCCCCGTCTGTCGGCCTGGAACCGGCAGGCCCGGGAACGGCTGGCCGCGCTGCGGTCGGCGCAGGCCCACCACACCGGCCTGCTCGCCGAGCGCAACGAGCTGCGTGGCCGCCTGGACGCCTTCCGGGCCAAGGCGCTGAGCCGTGGGCTCGGCGAGGACCCGGTGCTCAGCCCGCTCGCCGAGACAGCACGTGACACCCTGCATCACGCGCCCTGTGATCTCGCGGCGGCGCGGGCCGCAGTCGAGAAGTACCAGGATGCCCTCTCCGCCACCATCGCCGCCCGGGAGGCCCGATGACCTGCCAGCGACCCAACTGTTCCGGCACGATCGAGGACGGCTACTGCAACGAGTGCGGTCTGGCGCCGGTAGCCGCGCCCACTCCGGTTCCGGCGACCCCGGTCGCGGCCCCCGTCTCCGGCGGGTGTGCGCGTGCCGGCTGCGACGGGACCATCGAGGACGGGTACTGCGACACGTGCGGGCTGGCCCCGGTGGGCGGCGCGCCGGCGGCGCCCGCGCCACGTCAGGGCACCGCCGCCTCGACCCGCAGCACCAGCGCGCTGTCCACCCGTACCAGAGGAAGTGGCCGGACCTCCGGAAGCTCCCGGACCGGATCGGCTCGCCGGTTCGGTGGCGGCCTGGTGGAGATCGCGCCGATCCGCACCGCGGATCCGGCGACCGCGGTGATGTCCGTGGCCGAGGTGCCGGAGTCGAAGCGGTATTGCGCGAAGTGCGGCAAACCGGTCGGCCGGGCCCGCGGCGACCGCCCGGCCCGCTCGTCGGGTTTCTGCGCCAACTGTGGCGAGGCGTTCAACTTCACCCCGAAACTGGCCAAGGGCGACCTGGTGGCCGGGCAGTACGAGGTGGTCGGCCCGCTCGCGCACGGCGGCCTGGGCTGGGTCTACCTGGCCGTCGACAAGAACGTGTCGGACCGCTGGGTGGTGCTCAAGGGCCTGCTCAACTCCGGTGACGAGGACGCGCTGGCGGCCGCGGTGGCCGAGCGGCGGTTCCTGGCCGAGGTCGAGCACCCGAACATCGTCAAGATCTACAACTTCGTCGAGCACGACGGCGCCGGCTACATCGTGATGGAGTACGTCGGCGGCAAGTCGCTCAAGGATCTGCTCAAGGAGCGCCGCGACAAGGGCGTGGTCGACCCGCTGCCGGTCGACCAGGCGCTCGCCTTCGTGCTGGAGATCATGCCGGCGTTCGGCTACCTGCACGACCGTGGCCTGATCTTCTGCGACTTCAAGCCGGACAACGTGATCCAGTCCG
This sequence comes from Actinoplanes sp. NPDC026670, assembly GCF_040638175.1. Lineage (NCBI taxonomy): Bacteria > Bacillati > Actinomycetota > Actinomycetes > Micromonosporales > Micromonosporaceae > Actinoplanes > Actinoplanes sp. NPDC026670. Next base: position 82,519 of record NZ_JBEZXU010000040.1, on the reverse strand, counting down.
GCGACCAGATGAAGCTGATCGACCTGGGCGGCGTGGTGCACGTCGACGACCAGGAGGCGGCGATCTACGGCACGGTCGGCTACCAGGCGCCGGAGATGGCCACCGACGGCCCGTCCGCGCAGTCCGACCTCTACACCATCGGCCGTACGCTGGCCGTGCTCACCACCGACTTCCGCGGCTATCAGAGCACGTTCGCGCACAGCCTGCCGGACCGTGGCGAGTTCGACGTCTACCGCAAGCACGAGAGCTTCTACCGGCTGCTGCGGCAGGCCACCCACACCGAACCGGACCAGCGGTTCGCCGACGCCGCCGAGATGGCCGAGCAGATGCTGGGCGTGCTGCGGCAGGTCCTGGCCGAGGGCGGCACGCCGCATCCGGCGATCTCCCGGCAGTTCACCGGGGAGCTGCGCACCGACCTGCGCGACGACCGGGCCCGCTGGCAGGACCTGCCGATGCCGCTGGTCGACCTGGGCGACCCGGCGGCCGGCATGATCGCGTCGATCACCGCCGCCGACCCGGCCACCGTGCTGGCCCAGCTGGCGACCGCCCCGCAGGACTCGCCCGAGGTGGGCCTGCGGCAGATGCGGGCGCACATCGACCGGGGTGACGCCGAGTCGGCGGCGGCGGTCCGCGACACGATGGACCCGGACTGGCGGGTGGACTGGTACGACGGCCTGCTCGCGCTCTCCACCGGCGACCACGGCCGGGCCCGGCAACGGTTCGACGCGGTGTGGTCGGCGCTGCCCGGCGAGCTGGCCCCGCAGCTGGCTCTCGGGTTCACCGCCGAGCTGGCCGGGGATGCGGCGGCCGCGTGCGGGTACTACGACGTGGTCAGCCGCACCGATCCGGCGTACACGACGGCGGCCGCCGGGCTGGCCCGCTGCCGGCTGGCGAGCGGGGACCGGGCCGGGGCGGTGGAGGCGTACAACCGGGTGCCCGGGACCTCCTCGGCGTACCCGATCTCGCAGGTCGGCGCGATCCGGGCGCTGGTCCGGTCGCACCGGGAGGCGGTCGTCGACGTCGGCTCGCTGACCACCGCGGCCGGCCTGATCTCGCGGCTGGAGGTGGAGGCGGCGCAACTGGCCACCCTCCGGGCCGAACTGCTCGAGCAGGTGCTGCGTACTCTCGGCGGCGGCGCCAAGATCGCCGGGGCCGATCTGGCCACGGTGATCGGCGGCGAACCGGCCGAGCGGCAGCCGGAACGGGACGTGCGGTTCGCGCTGGAGTCGGCGTACCGGGAGATGGCCCGGGCGACGCACGGCACGGAGAAGATCCGCCTGGTGGACCTGGCGAACGCGGTACGGCCGCGGACGCGTACGTGAGAGGGGCGGAACCGCGCTCATGACCCTGACGACCGACTGTTCCTCCTGTGAGGACGAGCTGGCCTCCGGCGCTACCTTCTGCGAGGTGTGCGGGCGTAGGCTCGCCGAACCGCCCGTCCCCGAGGTCGCCGCCGAAGCCCCGACGGCGGCCCGCAAGGACTGCATGCGGTGCGGAGCGGCGGGCTCCGTGGGCGACGACGGGTACTGCGAGGAGTGCGGCATGATGGCCGGCCGGTCCCGCGATCATCTGGAGGCCGACGGCGGCGTGTCCGGGGCGGCGGTGAGCGACCGTGGCCGCCGTCACCACCGCAACGAGGACGCCATGTGGCTGGCCGTCGGTGAGGACGCCGCCGACGTGGTGGTCTCCGACGGGGTGTCGGCCTCGTTCGACCCGGACGCCGCCTCCGACATCGCGGTCCGCGCGGCTGGGGAGCTGCTGGCCGGCGCCCGGCACCCGGACGTGCCGTTCGTGGCGGAGAACCCGGACGAGACCGTCGACCTGGAGGGCCTGGAACGGCCGCCGGGCGCGGTCGGCCTGGCCGGCGCGGTCGCGCACGCCATCACCGGGGCGGCCGCTGCGGTCGCCTCGCTGGCGCACACCGGCGACCCGCGCCGCGCCGCCGCGAACCCGGCCTGCACGATCGTGGCCGCCGCGGTCCGTGGCCCGCACGTCGGCTACGGCTGGGTCGGCGACAGCCGGGTCTACTGGCTCGGCCCGGAGGGACCGGCCGAGCAGCTCACCGAGGACGACTCGTGGGCCACCCACGTGATCGCGATGGGCGCCGACCCGGTGAGCGCGATGAACGATCCGAAGGCGCACGCCATCACCGCCTGGCTGGGCGCCGACGCCGGGCCGGTCCGGCCGCGGGTGCGGTCGTTCACCGCGACCGAGCCGGGGCACCTGCTGCTGTGCAGTGACGGCCTGTGGAACTACCTGGTCGACCCGGGCGAGTTCGGCGACCTGGTACGGGAGTGCCTGAAATCGGCGAACAGCCTGCTCGGCGCGGCACGGGCGATGGTCGCGTACGCGAACGCGGCCGGCGGCGCCGACAACATCACGGTCGCGGTGATCCCGGTCCGCCCGGCGGTCACCGAACCGGAACCCGAGACCACCGACCTCGACACCACCAACGCGTAAGGAGTCCCGAGAGTGTCGTACACCGCCGAGGCCTTCCAGAACGAGTACCTCGCCCTGGGTGCGAGCGAAGTCAACGCGATCGTGACCGTCACGTCGACAGGTGGCGAGGGCGGCCGCCGGACCGGTGGCGCGACCGAGATCATCATCGTCGACGCGTCCGGGTCGATGCAGGCCGAAGGCCGGATCGGCGCCGCCCGGCAGGCCGCCAAGGCCGCCGTCGAGTGCATCGACGACGGTGTCAATTTCGCCATCATCGCCGGGGTGAGCACCGCCCAGCAGCTGTTCCCGGCCCCGGGCCAGCTGGCGGTCGCCTCACCGGAGACCCGGGCCGCGGCCGCCCAGTCCATCGACCGGCTACAGGCCAACGGCGGCACCGCGATGGGCGCGTGGCTGCTGCTGGCCGCCCAGCTGTTCGCGCAGCGGCCGGGTGACATCAAGCACGCCATCCTGCTCACCGACGGCGACAACGGCGAGCGGTACGGCTACCTGGACAGCGTCCTCGACCAGATCAAGGAGCAGTTCATCTGCGACTGCCGGGGTGTCGGCGCGAACTGGAAGGTCGCCGAGCTCCGCAAGATCGCCGACAGGATGCTCGGCACGGTGGACATCGTGGCCCGCCCGACCGAGCTGACCGCCTCCTTCCAGCAGATGATCACCGCGGCGATGGGCAAGACCTCGGCCGACGTGCAGCTGAAGGTGTGGACCCCGGTGAACGCCTCGGTCCGTTTCGTCAAGCAGGTCGAGCCGCAGGTCGCCGACCTGACCGGCAAGCGGGTCGAGGACGGGCCGCGGGCCGGCCGTTACCCGCTCGGCTCGTGGGGCCAGGAGAGCCGTGACTACCACATCTGCGTGGACGTGCCGGCCGGCGCGTCCGGCGACGAGATGCTGGCGGCCCGGGTGCACATCATGGAGGGCGACACCGAGCACGCCCGCGGCCTGATCCGGGCGGTGTGGACGGACGACACCGCCCTGTCCACCCGGATCAACCGGCAGGTCGCCCACTACACCGGGCAGGCCGAGCTGGCCGACGCGATCCAGGCCGGCCTGGCCGCGCGGGAGGCCGGCGACGACCGGACCGCGACCATCAAGTTCGGCCGGGCCGCGCAGCTCGCCCACGCCAGCGGCAACAAGGCGACCGAGGAGCTGCTGGCCAAGGTGGTCGAGATCGAGGACCCGGTGACCGGCACGGTCCGGTTGCGCCGCAAGGTGGCGGCCGAGGACGAGATGGCCCTGGACACCCGCTCGACGAAGACCGTGCGGGTGGGGCGCGGCCAGTGATGTACACCTGCCCGAAGGGTCACGCCTCGGCCGAGGGCGACTTCTGCGACACGTGCGGGACACGCATCGACGGCGCTGTCCCGACCGTGCCGCTGGTCACCGTCCCGGCCGGCGAGCAGACCGCCGCACCGGTCAAGGAGAAGTGCCCGAACTGCGGTTATCCACGCAGCGGCCCGTTCCGGTTCTGCGAGGACTGCGGGTACGACCACAGCACCGGCCGGGTCCCGCAGATCGACCCGCCGCCGGTGGTGGCGCCGGCCGGCCCGTGGACGGCGACCGTCGTCCCCGACCCGGACTACTTCGCACTCAACGACATCGAGGGCGTGGCCTTCCCGGCCGGGGCGGTCCCGCAGACGATCGAGCTGGCGCCGCCGCAGGTCCGGATCGGGCGGCGCAGCACGTCGAAGGGCACCTCACCGGAGGTGGACCTGGGCGCCGAGCCGTCCGATCCGGGGGTGTCGCACAACCACGCGCTGCTCACGTTCAGCACCGACGGCACGTGGCTGGTGTCCGACGTGGGCTCGTCGAACGGCACCTGGATCAACGACGAGGACCAGCCGCTCGGCTCCGGCCAGTCACGCACCCTGAAGGACGGTGACCAGGTGCACGTCGGCGCCTGGACCACCATCACCCTGCACGCGCCGGTCTAACGGAGCACGGCCAGGGCGGCGTCGCCGATCTCAGCGCTACGGCTGTAGAGCGACGCCCCCGGGCCGGGCGTGGTCCGCCCGTCCAGCCCGCGGTAGTCGCCGCCGGCCTCGGTGACGATCAGCGAGGTGGCCGCGAAGTCCCAGATCTTGCCGCTGGTCTGCACGGCGACGTCCAGGTCGCCGCGGGCCACCAGCAGACCGGGATGCAGCGACCAGGGCCGCTCGTCGGCGACGTCGATGAGGGCGGCGACGTCGTCGCGGTCCCAGTCGGGGACCACGCCGAGACGGCTCGACGCCAGACCGGCGGGGCCGCCGCCGGCGACCGTGATCTTCTGCTCGCCGGTGATCCGGCCGTCGACGACCCCGGCCTGCCGGGCCCCCTCGCCACGCACCGCCCAGAAGATCTGCCCCTGGGCGGGCAGCGCCGCGACCCCGACGGTGACCTCGCCCCGCTCCTCGAGGGCGATCAGCACCAGCCAGCGGTCGTCACCCTCGACGAACAGGTGGGTGCCGTCGATCGGGTCGATGATCCACCGGCGGCCCTCGGCGCCGAGGGTCTCCCCGTGCTCCTCACCGAGGACGGTGTCGGCGGGGCGGGCGCCGGCCAGGACCTCGCGGATCCGGTCCTCGACGGCCCGGTCGGCGGCGGTCACCACGCTGCCGTCCTGTTTCAGCTCGCGGGGCAGGTCAGCGAGGGCCGCGAAGTGCCGCAGCCCCTCGGCGGCGCCGGCGAGCGCGGCGGCATGGGCGATTTCCAGATCATCAACGTAGTCGGCCACGAGCTCCATCCTGCCCGGGGCGCCGCTCGGGGGTGGTCGGCTGAGCCGACAAGTTCATGAGAAAATCACCGCACCCATCGAGGAGTTCGCGTGACCGAGTGCACCGCCCCCGCGGCCGAGGAATCACTGCTCACCGAGTTGCGGCAGGACGGTCCGCCGTCGTTCGGCGCGATGTTCCTGGCGCGCGCCGGCCGTACCCCAGCTGAAGTCGCCTATCGAAGGCTACCGGGAGCCGGCGGCGGACCGTGGGTCCCGCAGACCTGGGCCGAGACCGCGCAAGCGGTCCGTGAGATCGCCGCCGGCCTGATCGCGATGGGCCTGCGATCGCAGGAACGGGTCGCGATCGTCTCGGCCACCCGCGTCGAGTGGATCGAGGCGGACTTCGCGGTGATGTGCGCGGGCGGCGCGACCACCACGGTCTACCCGTCGTCGTCGGCCGACGAGGTGGCGCACATCCTGACCGACTCGGGCAGCCGGTTCGCGTTCGTCGAGGACGAGAAGCACCGGGCCAAGGTGGCGCCGCACGTCGAGCAGGTGATCCTCTTCGGCGAGCTGGCGGAGCTGCGGGCCCGCGGCCGTGACGCCCTCGGCGTCGACGCGCAGCTGGTCGACCGGACGACCGCAGCGGTCCGGCCCGATGACCTGGCGACGCTGATCTACACCTCCGGCACCACGGGCAAGCCCAAGGGCGTGCGGATCGCCCACGGCGCGTGGGTCTATCAGGGGCTCGCGATCCAGGCGATGGGCATCGTGCGGCCCGACGACGTCGGCTATCTGTGGCTGCCGCTGTCGCACGCGTTCGGCAAGGCGCTGCTGGCCTGCCAGCTGTCGGTCGGGTTCGAGTTCGCGGTCGACGGCGACGTCAGCCGGATCGTGCAGCGGCTCGCCGAGGTGCGGCCGACCATCATGCCGGCCGTCCCGAGGATCTTCGAGAAGGTGTATGCGGCGGTCAATGCCACGGTCGGCGGCGGTCTCAAGGGCCGGCTGTTCGCGTGGGCGGTCCGGGCCGGGCACCGCAACCGGCTGGCCGACCGGCTCGTGCTGGCGAAGGTGCGGGCCCGGTTCGGCGGCCGGATGCGCTATTTCATCTCCGGCGCGTCGGCCCTCTCCCCCGACATCGCGGCCTGGTTCGGCGCGATCGGCCTGCCGGTCGCCGAGGGTTACGGCCTGACCGAGTCGTGCGCCACGACGATCTTCAACCGGCCGGACGCCCCGGAGTACGGCACGGTCGGCCGCCCGCTGCCCGGCACCCGGGTGCGGATCGCTGAGGACGGCGAGATCCTGCTGCGCGGCCCCGGCCTGATGAGCGGTTACCACCACCGCGACTCCGGCGACGTGCTGGTCGACGGCTGGCTGCACACCGGCGACATCGGCGAGATCACCGAGCGCGGCTCGCTGCGGATCACCGACCGCAAGAAGGACCTGATCAAAACCTCGAACGGGAAGTACGTGGCGCCGCAGGCGATCGAGACGAGGTTCAAGGCGCTGTGCCCGCTCGCCGGTCACATCGTGGTGCACGGCGACAACCGTAAGTACATCACCGCCCTGATCGACCTGGATCCCGACGAGGCGGCGAAACGGCCCGGCTCGGACGACTACGCCGCGTTCGTGGCCTCATCCGAGGTGCGAGCGGAGATCTCCCGCGCCGTCGACGAGCTGAACGCCGGCCTCAACTCGTGGGAGACGATCAAGAAGTTCGTGATCCTCGACCACCACCTCGACGTGGAGAGCGGCATCCTCACCCCGTCCATGAAGATCCGCCGGCGGGCCGCCGAGGACCGCTACCGGTCGCAATTGGACAGTCTCTATCAGTAGGGTGTGATCATGCATCGCAGCCGCCTCTTCGGGATCTTCATCGACACCCCCTCCGCCGAGACGCCGGCCGCCGCGTCGTTCTGGGCCGGCGCGTTCGGCGCCACCGCCACTCCGGTGCCCGGCGAGGAGGAGTTCATCGCCCTGGTCGGCGCGCTGCCCGGCCTGGCCGTGGACGTGCAGTCGGTCGACGACGCGCCCCGCTACCACGTCGACATGGAGACCGATGACGTGCCGGCCGAGACGGCGCGGCTGCTGGCGCTCGGCGCGACCATGGTCGCCGACCACGGCGGCCACAAGACGTTGCGGGCGCCCGGCGGCCACCTGCTCTGCGTGGTGCCGGTGCAGAGTGATCAACATCTGTTCGAAACCACCGCGCGCACCTGGCCGTCGATCGATTAGGCTCACCGCCGCAAATCGATCATGGGGGAAGTCTTGAAGTCGTACCACCCTGTCCTGGCCGCCGCCACCGTGCTGCTCGCCGCCGGATGCACCACCCCGTCCACTCCGGCGCCGGCCGCCGTTCCGATCGGGTCGCCGTCGGCCACCGTCGAGGCCTCGCCCAGCCCCACCGGGCCGGACGCCCGCGAGCTGCTGCTGGCCGCGCTGGAGAAGTCCAGGAGCACCAGTTACCGCTTCGCCACCAGCGGCGACGTGCCCGACAAGAAGAAGATCACCGGCTCCGGCGTCTACGACCCGAAAGCCAAGCGGATCTCGGTGAAGTACAAGCTGACCGGGGACGGCTCGGCCCAGCGGATCGTGGTCGGCACCGACCTCTACTCCCGCTCCAAGGACGGCGAGACCTGGGTCCACCTCAACCTCAAAAAGATCAAAAAGGATTCACTGTACGCGTACGACATGACCGACCCGACTGGAATGTCGCGTTTCGTGGAAGCGGTGGACACGGTCGCCAGCACCGGGCCGAACACGTACAGCGGCACCCTGGACATCGAAGGCGACCGTTTCAACGAGGGTTTCCTGCCGGTCGGGACCCCGGCGATCTCGGTGCTGTTCGGCGGTAACGCCACCTTCACGGCGACCACCAACCCGGGCGGCTGGGTCACGTCGATCAAGGTGACGCTGAAGGACAGCAAAGGCGCGCTGAACATGACCACCACCTTGAGCGGCCACGGCAAGCCGTCAGGCATCAAGAAGCCCGCAAACTACGGCGAGGCAATGGACTTCTACTACGACTGATTCCCCCGCCCGCCCTCGCCACGGTCGGACCTGTCGGCGCCGGCCAAGACCACGAGCCGTCGCTCACCACCGGAAAACCAGCGCCACAACCGCGGTGAGCGACGGCCGAGACCACCAGCCGTCGCTCACCACCCGAAAACCAGCGCCACAACCGCGCTGAGCGACGGCCGAGACCACCAGCCGTCGCTCACCACCCGAAAACCAGCGCCACAACCGCGCTGAGCGACGGCCAAGACCACCCAATGCCGCTTAGCTTAAGTTGATCAAGGCTGTGAACTGCAGGTTCTCGGCGAGTACCGTCGGCGGCCGGCGCGGCCACAAATTCATGCCGCAGCCGCATGCGTGCAGGTCAAGCCCCCTAGAACCCGAAGTGCGCCCGAGCAAGATCAACTTAAGCTAAGTGGCATTGAAGACCACCAGCCGTCGCTCACCACCCGAAAACCAGCGTCATTACCGCGCTGAGCGACGGCCGGTGGGCATGTGCGGGACGATGTCGCAGCGTCGCCGTGACCGGCACCGATGGACCGGATGCTCTCCAGCCGGTTGGTCAGGGGTCGTCGAAGAGGTCGGCGGCCCGGGTGGCGTGCAGCAGCCAGCGCAGGTGTGGCTGCGGATCGTGCAGATGGCAGGTGGCCTGGCGGGACTCCGCCACCCGCCGGGCCGCCACCAGCATGCGCAGCCCGGCCGCGTCGCAGAAGTCCACTCCGGCCACGTTGATGTGGATCTGCCGGACCGGGTCGCTCAGCCCGATCAGATCGTGCACCCGGGTCAGGTCGTACAGCTGGGTCTGCAACGCGTCCACCGACACCGCGTCGAGGCTGCCGTGCAGGGTGATCAGCAGACGGTCGCCGTCGCGTGCCCCGTCGATCCGGGTCGCTCTCACCAGGGTGCCTCCTCCGGCCGGGAACGGACGATGGCCCACACGAGCTTGCCGCCGCGGGCCGGGAGCGCACCCCACGACGAGGCCGCCGCGCTGACGATCCGCAGGCCGAGGCCACGGTCGGACAGCGACGGCCCGAGCGGCCCCGGAACCGGGTCACGTACCCGGGGCAGCACCGTGTCACCGTCGTAGACGGCCAGATGCAGCGCTGCCCCGGAGCCGGCGCCGCGCACCGACACGATCACCTCGACATCGGTACCCGCGTGCTCGGCGGCATTCACCACCAGCTCGGAAATGACCAGCCTTGCCCGTTCACACAGATGACCGAGACCCCAGCCGGTGCAGGCCTCGGTGACCAGGGAACGGGCCTGCAACGCCGCGCCCGGGTCGGGTGGCAGCGCCAGGTGCATCCGGTCCGGCAGCGGATGCCCGCCGGCGAGCGCGGCCCGGGCCTGCGGAACCGTCGCGTGCAGCACGAGCCAGTCGCGCGCCCCGAGCCGTCGCAGCCGGCGGGCCAGTGGGGTGTTCGCCGGAACGCAGACCGCGATGGCGATCGGCGGTTCCATGGCGGCGCCCTGGGAGCAGGCGGTCAGCCATAGCGGGGCGCTCACCGCGTGTGGGTCGCGGAGGTGCTGGAGGTCGACGATCACCCCGGTGGGATGTTCGGCGAGGCACTTGTCGAGGACCATGCGGGCCTGCGCGGAGAGCCGCCGGTCCCAGCCGCCCCACACCGTGAGCTCGATGACCGCGGTGTCCGCGTCGATGACCGCCAGCACCGAGTCCGCCACCGCGTCACCGGACCACCCGATCAGATGCGGTGAGCCCGCGCTCATGTCCCCTACTCCCGGACCTCCGGTGTCTCGCGGTGCGCCGCGACAACAGTTGAACCCCGTCAATGCCGCCGCCGCAATTCTTGAATCATGCGAATGACAGCGTCAACGGAGATTCACCATCCGCGACGATCGCTCCGGCACCCGGCACCCGTGGCCGCTGCTCACCCCGCAGGACAGACAGCAGCCACGTGGCCCGAGTCACAACGCCGTGAGCAACCGCCGACGCGCCAGCCGATCTTGTGGAGTTCAGCGAGACAGGTGTGCCCCTCGAGTTTCGCCATTTGTGAAGCGACATTGCAGGTCAGGCCCGCAGCCGAAGTGAGTCTTGCGTTCGTCCTGGTCAGCGTCATCTCCACCGAACTCCGCAAGATCATCGCGAGGTCTCATGGCCGTGGACGGGGCCGCCCAGGGGTGATGCCGGGAGCGGACTGCCGAGGGCGGGCCCGCCGCCCGCAACGGTGGTCAGCGCACACGTTCGCCTGGGCGCAGCAATGGTCAGCGCACACGTTCGCCGATCGTGTGCGCCTGCTTCGCTCCGACGGGGACAGGCGCACACGTTGTGCCGTCCGTGTGCGCCCATCGTCGTCCCGGCGAGGATGAAATCGCACATTGCAGCATTGTGTGCGCTGGTCGTCGCACACCGGCCGAACACCGGCGACCACGTCCGGCCGCCCGCCGGCGACCACGCCGACCGAACACCGGCGACAGACGGCGGAAGAGCGACAGCGGAAACGGCAGGGCCAGCGGCGGCGCGCGCCGCCGCTGGCCGAAGACAAGTGGCCGCAGGTCAGAGGGCGCTCTGCAGCGCAAGCACCCCCCGATTGACCGCCGCAATAGCCTTACGCGCCGTCTCCTTGACGCTAGGCGAAGCCGCCGACGCCTCCTTGACCTGGCCGAGCAGATCGAGAACCTGCCGCGCCCACCGGACGAAGTCACCCGCCGGCATGTCGGCGTCGTGATGCCCGCTGGCCAGCACCCGGCCCAGCGGCTCGCCCCGCGCCCACCGGAACATCGGCCAGACGAACCCGGGATCGGGCTCGCGGGTCAGCGACAACCCGTGCTCGCTCTCGTCGGCGGCGATCTCGCCCCACAGCTTGGCGCAGGCGTCGACGGCGGCGCTGATCGGGCCTTTCGGCACCGACGCCCGGTCGTCGCCCTCGCGGCGGGACTCGTAGAGCACCATCGACACGGCAGCGGCCAGCTCGTCGGGGGCCAGACCGTCCCACACCCCCTGGCGCAGGCACTCGGCGACCAGCAGATCGGCCTCCGACCAGATGCGCCCGAGCATCCGGCCGGCCTCGGTCACCTCGCCGTCGGAGGACAGATAGCCGCGTGTGGTCAGCACCGCGCACACCTGGTCGAAGGTGCGGGCCAGCGACCCGGTCCGCCCGGCGACCTTGTCACGCAGCGCGTCGGTGTCACGCTGCAACCGGTGCCGCCGCTCGGCCCAGCGGGCATGATCCTCCCGCTCCGGGCAGGCGTGGCACGGGTGCTGCCGAAGCTGCACCTTGAGCAGGGCCACCTCGGCGTCCTCGCCGGGGTTGGCCCGGCTGCGGCCGTTGCGCCGGCGGTCGGGATGCCGGTCCAGCCCGGTCGCGCTGATCTGGGCGGCCAGGTCGCGGCGGGCGCCGGGCGCACGGTGGTTGAAGTTGCGCGGCACCCGCACCCGGGCCAGCACCTCCACCTCACCGCCGAAGTCGCCGGGGCTGACCCGGCCGGCCCACCGGTCCTGGGTGAGCACCAGCGGCCGTGGCTCACCGAACCCGGCGGCGGCCGGCTCCAGCACCACGGCGAGCCCGGCACGGCGGCCCTGCGGCACCCGGATCACGTCACCGACCCGCAGTTTCTCCAGCGACGAGACGGCGGCCGAACGACGCTGCTGGACGCCCTGGCGGGACAGCGACTTCTCCCGGTCGGCGATGGCCACCCGGAGCCCGAAATACTCGTCGAAGTCGCCGTGATGGCAGGCGGCGTCATCCCCGTACGTCTGCATGGTCTCGACGTTGCGCTGCACCTGCCGGGCCAGACCGACCACCGAGCGGTCCGCCTGGAACTGGGCGAACGAGGACTCCAGCAGCTCCCGCGACTTCTCCGCGCCGACCGTGCCGACCAGGTTGACCGCCATGTTGTACGACGGCCGGAACGACGACCGCAGCGGATAGGTCCGCGTGGAGGCGAGCCCGGCCACGTGCCGCGGGTCGACGTCGGGGCTCCACAGCACCACGGCGTGGCCCTCGATGTCGATGCCCCGGCGCCCGGCCCGGCCGGTCAACTGCGTGTACTCCCCGGGGGTCAGGTCGACGTGTGCTTCACCGTTGAACTTGACCAGCCGCTCCAGCACCACGCAGCGGGCCGGCATGTTGATGCCCAGCGCCAGTGTCTCGGTGGCGAAGACCGCCTTGACCAGGCCTTTGACGAAGCACTCCTCGACCGCCTCCTTGAAGACCGGCAGCATGCCCGCGTGGTGGGCGGCGACGCCCCGCTCCAGGCCGTCGAGCCACTCCCAGTAGCCCAGCACCGACAGGTCGTCGGCCGGCAGGTGCGCCACCTTGGCCGACACGATCCGCCGGATCTCGGCCCGCTCGTCCGGGTCGGTGAGGCGCAGCCCCGCGTTGAGGCACTGCTGGACGGCGGCGTCGCAGCCGGCCCGGCTGAAGATGAACAGGATCGCCGGGAGCAGCCCGGCCCGCTCCAGCCGGTCGACCACCTCGGCCCGGGGTGGCGGCTGCCAGCGCTTGCCGCGCCCGCCGCGCCAGCCGGAGGCGGCCCGGTCGGTGAACTCCATCCGCCGGTCCATCTCGCGCGTGTAGCGCAGCAGCTCGGGGTGGACGTCGTGTTTCTTCGCCGCGTCGGCGTCGTGGAACAGGTCGAACATCCGCCGCCCGACGAGCATGTGCTGCCAGAGCGGGACCGGCCGGTGCTCGCTGACCACGACCTCGGTCTGGCCGCGGACGGTGACCAGCCAGTCGGCGAACTCCTCGTAGTTGCTCACCGTCGCCGACAGCGAGACGAGCGTGACCGAGGCCGGCAGGTGGATGATCACCTCTTCCCAGACCGCGCCCCGGAACCGGTCGGCGAGGTAGTGCACCTCGTCCATCACCACATAGGCCAGGTTGCGCAGCTGGTCGGAGCCGGAGTAGAGCATGTTGCGCAGCACCTCGGTGGTCATCACCACCACCGGGGCGTCGCCGTTGATCACGTTGTCGCCGGTGAGCAGACCGACCTTGTCGGCGCCGTAGCGCGACACCAGGTCGTGGTATTTCTGATTGGACAGCGCCTTGATCGGTGTGGTGTAGAAGCATTTGCGCTGCCCCGAGCGCAGCGCCAGGTGCACCGCGAACTCGCCGACCACGGTCTTGCCGGCGCCGGTCGGCGCACACACCAGCACGCCGCTGCCCCGCTCCAGGACCTCGCACGCCTCACGCTGGAAGTCGTCGAGGTCGAACCCCACGTCGAGCATGAAATCTTCGAGCGCCGGATAGGTGGCGACCCGCGCCGCCCGCCGCTTGGATGCCGAATATTTCTCGGCGGGACTCGTCATGAGCACAAGGCTAGTTCCTGGGTATGACAAAACGCAGCACGGTTATGGGGCCGTCAGGGGCGGCGGCGCGAGTCGGTAAGGTGCACCACGTGCCGCATGCCTCGAATCCCCCAGCCCCACCGGTGCGGCCCGTCGAGGCGGTGCTGTTCGACTTCCACGGCACGCTGGCTCAGGTGGAGGACTCGCTGACCTGGGTTCTCGCCGCGGCGGCCACGTGCGGGGCACAGTTGGACAGGGGTAAGGCGACCATCCTGGCCGACCGTCTGACCACTGCGGGCCGGGCCGGCGGGCCGGTGCCGCACCGGGTTCCACCGCACCTCGCGGAGCACTGGGCCGATCGTGATCTCTACGCGCACAGCCACCGGGCCGCCTACACCGGACTGGCCGCGACCGTGCCGACCGACGTGGAGGGTCTGGCCGACGCGCTGTATGAGAGGTTGCTCGTCCCGGACGGCTGGGTACCGTACCCGGATGCCGAACCGACCCTGCGCAAGCTGCACGAGGCCGGGGTCAGGGTGGCGGTGGTCAGCAACATCGCGTTCGACGTCAGGCCGCTGTTCGCCGCGTGGGGACTGGACGGGCTGGTCGACGCGTTCGCGCTCAGCTACGAGGTCGGGCGGATCAAACCGGACCCGGCGATCTTCTGGCGCGCCTGCGGCATGCTCGGCGTGGACGCGGAGCAGGCGCTGATGGTCGGCGACACCCCGGCCGACGCGGGCGCGGTCAAGGCGGGCTGCGCCGCCTACATCGTGCCGGCCGCCGACGCCGGCAAGCCGAACGGCCTCTCCGCGGTGCTGTCCCTGGCCCTGCCGAATCAGGCGTAACGGTCCAGGACGGTCCCGCGACGGCCCCGCTTCGCCGCCTCCTGGGCGACCGCGGCCGACGACTCGGCCTGGGTGTTGACGGCGGCCTCGGCCATCGCCTTGAAGGCATCCTTGGTGCTTCCCAGCAGCGAGGACGCGTTGCCGAGGATCGAGGTGGCGCGGGTGCCGATCGTGTTCGTCATGCCCTACCGTTCGGCCCGCCCCGGAGAATCTGACCCTCAACTCAACGCAGCAACCGGACCGCACCCGGCACACAGCTCACGTCGAGCGGCAGCGGGCCGAGCCGCTCGCCGTCCGCGTACGAGATGATGCCCTCGGCCTCGATGCGAACCTCGCGCGCCCGCACCACGGTGACCCGCGGATCACGAACGTGGGTGCCGTGGCGCAGCCGCGGCTTGAGCCGCATCAGGTCGAGCCGCCCCAGCGGCGCGGCGAACAGCACGTCGAGCAGCCCGTCGGCGGGGTCCGCGTCGGGCAGCATCCGCATCCCGCCGCCATAACTCGCACAGTTACCCACCGCAACGATCTCCGCCGGGAACGTACGCCGCTCACCATCCAGCGTCAGCGTGTAGGTCCGGGCCCGCACCTTGGCGAGCTCCAGCAGGATCGCCAGGTCATAGCGGCGTGCTCCACGCGGCCGGCGCATCCGGTTGGCCCGCTCGTTGACCAGCGCGTCGAACCCGGCGGCCAGAACCGCACAGAACCACCGTTGCTCACCGTGAGCGTCAAGGGTCCGGGCGAGATCAAACCGGTGGTCCCGGCCATCCCGCAACGCTCCGGCGATCCCTTCGGCCGCTTTCAACCCCTCATGCGGTACGCCCACCGCGCTCGCAAAATCATTGCCGGTGCCGGCCGGAACCACGCCGAACCCGACGTCGCGCCCGGCGACGGACTGCAGGGCCCGGTGCACCGTGCCGTCCCCACCGACCGCGACGACGGCCGCCGCCCCGTCCGCAACCGCAGCGTGACAGGCCTCCTCGGCCTCGTCCCCACTGCCCGCGGTGAGGATCCGCACGTCCCGCCCGGCCGTCCCGAGCGTTTCGACGACCCCGGGAAGCAGACCGCGGTGCCGGCCCTTCCCCGCCGAGGGGTTGGCCAGCACCGCGATGAAATCACTCACGATCCCGAATTAGATCAGGTCATGTCGTCGAATCTGCGCTCGATCGACTGCGGTTTCTCCACCGGGCTGGGCGCGTCGATCGCGGTCGGGGCTTCGATCGGGTCGGAGGCGCCGACCGGCACCCGCTCCTCAGGCAGCTCGGAGATGGTGTCGTCGTCGAGACCGGCGTAGATCTCCTTGCCGCGGCCCTTGCGCTTGTCGTTGAGGAACGCCACCCCGACAGCCATGAAGTAGAGCAGCGACAGGCAGGCGGCCAGCAGCGTCATGCCGAACGGCCCCGGGTCCGGGGTGGCGATCGCGGCGAACGCGAACGACAGGAACACCACGGTCCGCCACCAGCTGAGCAACCGCCGAGCGGTGACCACACCGGTGAAGTTGAGCATGAGCAGGACCAGTGGGAACTCGAACGCCGCCCCGAAGATCATGATCATGCTGGTCACGAAACCGGTGTAGGCCGTGATCTCGAGCTGGGTGGTCTGGCCGACGATGCCGGCCGTCATGATGAACTCGAGGCTGTGCTTGACCACGAAGTAGGCCAGCGTCGCGCCACCCATGAACAGCGGGGCCGCGATCGCGACGAACACATACGCCCACTTGCGCTCGTGGCGGTGCAGGCCGGGGGCGATGAACGCCCACAACTGATAGAGCCAGACCGGAGCTCCGACGATCAGACCCAGCCACAAAGCGATCTTCAGCTTCAGGATTAGCTGGTCGGCCGGTGCCAGGATGAGGAAGTTACAGTCGCCCTGACCGACCTTACCCAGCGTCCATGACGAGTCGAGACCGCAATAGGGCGACTTGAGCAGGTCGAAGGCCCACTCGGAGAGGATGAAGCCGACGATCAGGCCGGCCACGATGCCGAGGGACGCGAAGAACAGCCGGTTACGCAGCTCCCGGACATGCTCGATGAGCGTCATGGAGCCGTCGGAAGCCTGCTGGAACTTGGTGGGTCCCTTGTTCTTACGCAGGCTCAGTGCCATCGGCCCGGGTCAGCGGTCGTTGGTGCGGTGCTGCACCGGGTCGACGAAGGGCTGAGCCGGCGGCGGCTGGTAGCCCTGCGGCGCCTGCTGCTGGTAGCCCTGCGGCGGCGGCGCCTGCTGGTAGCCCGGCTGCTGGTAGGGCTGCTGGACCTCGCCCTGCAGCGGCGTGCGGCTGTGCTGCGGCTCCGCCTTCTCCGCGACGTTGTTGTCGTCGTCGACGAGGCCCTTGGTCTCCGCCTTGATGATCCGCAGCGAGCGGCCGAGGGACCGGGCGGCGTCCGGCAGCCGCTTCGCGCCGAAGAGCAGGATCAGCACAACAACGAGGACGATGATGTGCCATGGCTTGAGGGCGCCCATGGGATGACTCCAGTCGGTCGGATCAGTTTGCGGGGTCCATCGTACGTGTGGATCCTGACGATTTTGCCGTGCGGATCCCTCAGGTTTCTTATGATCTTGGTAAGCCCAGGACAACAGGGCGGTAACTGCCCGTCACCGGCCGCGGCCCGCTTTGATCTCCTCGACCTTCTCCTGAGCACGCTCGGCCCGCTCCTGGAGGCCCTGCACCGTGGCCTGGAGCCGCTCGGCGCTCTGCTGAAGCTGCAGCGCCTCGTCACGGCGCTTCTCCAGCTTGCCCGCGGCCCGGCGCAGCGCCGGCAGCCGGCCCAGCACCCGCGACGCGGCGAAGATCAGGACTAGCAGCGCGATCACCACCACGGCGATCCAGACCCACATCAGCACGCGGCCCACCCTATCGGCCCGCGACCGGGTCGGCTCCGAGCCCGGTCGGCGCGGCGTACTGGTCGAGAGCGGTGGCGGCCTGCGCCCGGATCCGGTCGAGCAGCTCGGGCGGGCCGATCACGGTGACGTCGCGGCCCTGGCCGGTGAGGAAGCGCTGCGCCCAGCCGAGGTCGGTGACCCGCATCGTGACCAGCCACTCGGCGCTGTCCTTGACCACCTCCTCGACCGGGTAGTACTCGGTGATCCACCGGCCGCCGCGGCCCACCCGCAGGGTGACCAGCGGCAGCTCCGGGCCGGGCCGGAAGACGCCGCCGGTGACGTCGTGCGGCACCGCCTCGACAGGTGGCGCGGACGGCTCGTCCAGCTCGGTGAACCCGTCGATCCGGTCGATCCGGAACATCCGGGTCGCCTCGGCCCGGCGGCACCAGGCCTCCAGGTAGTTGAAGCCGCCGACCATCAGCATCCGCATCGGGTCGATGACCCGGTCGGTCGTCTCGTCCCGGGCCGCGGTGTAGTACGTGAGCCGCAGCGCGTGGCCGGAGTCGACGGCGGCACGGACCGCGGCGAGCTTCTTCTGGTTGGCCGGCAGCCGGACCGCGACAGGCGCGTCGGCCAGGTCGCCGGCCGCGCTCTCGATCTTGGCGAGGGCCCGCTCGATGGCGTCGCGGGTGTCGATGCCGGGGGTCTCGGCGAGCATCCGCAGCGCCACCACCAGGGCCAGCGCCTCGTCCGGGTTGAGGCGCAGCGGCTTGTCCATGCCGGCGTCGTGGCTGATCGTCACGTGGTCGCCGTCGATGGCCATGTCGATCAGGTCGCCGGGGCCGTAACCGGGCAGCCCGCACACCCAGAGCAGCTCCAGGTCCTCGCGCAGCTGCTTGTCGGTGACGCCCAGGTCGGCGGCCGCCTCGGAGATCAGGATGCCGGGCCGGGCCAGCAGGTACGGCACCAGGTTGAGCAGCCGCCCGAGCCGGTCCCCGGAGGGTGTCCGCACCGTGCTCATGCCGTGCCTCCCCGGGCGTGCCCACCCGTTCCCGGCCCGCGGCGCCGGCCGGTCATGCCGTCACCGCCGGGATCTCGTGCCTGGTGATGAGTTCCTTGAGGTGCTGGATGACGGCGTCACGCAGCTCGGGCGGGCCGTCGGCGCGGGCATCCGGACCGTACCCGGCGATGCGGGAGGCCAGCCAGTCGGCGTCGCCGTAGACGATGGTCAGGCGATCGCCGTCCGGGCCCGGGGTGATGTCGGCGGCGAGCCGGCGCAGCCCGGCGGCCCGGCCGTGGCGAACCGTGACGGTGGCCCGGCCGTTGCGGGCGATCGGGCCGGACGAGCGGGCCACGTGGCTGATCAGGTCGGCGCCGGCCGGCGGCTCGAAGGCGTCGCCCCGGCCGGTGGCGCGGACGTCGCCGACGATCCGGGACAGCCGGAAGCAGCGGGTGGCGGCCCGGTCACGGTCGTGGCCCACCACATACCACCGGCCGCGCCAGCAGACCACGCCCCACGGCTCGAGACGGCGGGTGCTGGGCTCGTCGACCTCGGGTACCCGGTACTTGAAGGTGACCGCGCGGCGCTCCCGGGCCGCCGAGGTGAGCGGGCCGAACGCCGGATCGACGGTGACCACCGGCTCCACCCCGAGCGTGGCCTGCGGATCCACCTCGACTCCGGCGGCGCGGAGTTTGGCCAGCCCGGACGACGCGGCGGCGGCCAGCCCGGCGTGCTGCCACAATCGGGCGGCGATGCCGACGGCCGCGGCCTCGTCCGGTTCGAGAAGGATGTCGGGCAGCGCGTACTCCCGCTGCGCGATCCGGTAGCCGGGCTCCTGGTCGAAGATGCTGGCCGTCCCGGTCTCCAGCGGCACGCCCAGGTCACGCAGCTCGGCCTTGTCCCGCTCGAACTTGCGCTGGAAGGCCTCATGATCGCGTGGGTCGGACGGGTCGTGCTCGTAACCGGGCACGGTCGCAGCGATCTGCGCGGCGGTGAGGAACCGTCGCGTGGACAGGAGGCAGATGACCAGGTTTACCAGGCGCTCGGTACGAGTGCGCGACACGGCCGCAACGCTAGCAGGCGCCCCGGGGCGACGGTTATCCGTCACTGTGCCGGGGGACGACGGACCCGACCCAGGGGCGGGCGGGCAGCGGCGGATAGGGTCGCGGCCATGGTGCGATGGCGGTCCGGGACGGTCCAGGCGGTACGGCGGAGCTGGCGCGGCGCCGTCGAACTGGACGTGCTCACCGCCGACGGCCCGGTGCGCGCGCTGGCGTACCCCGATCTGGTCGGTGTCCCCGAGCCCGGCGACCGGGTGCTGCTCAACGTGGGCGCGCTGGTGATGGGTCTGGGCACCGGCGGTTACGCGCTGGTGGTGGCGATCCCGGACCGGCTGCCCGCCGACCCGGCCGACGACGGCGCCACCCGCGACGCCGGTCATCTGGTGAAAGCGCGGTACACACCGCTGCAGCCGATCCGGCTCGGCGTCGACGAGGAGGCGTCCCCTCATCGGGCGGTTCTGGCCGCCGCCGAGTCGATCGAGGGCATGCCGGTGGTCACGGCCGATCTGCATTCGGCGCTGCCGGCGATCCTGGCCGGGATCCACGCCGACCGGCCGGCCGCCCGGGTGGCGTATCTGATGACCGACGGCGGGGCGCTGCCGGCCTGGTTCTCCCGCACGCTGGACGGGCTGCACGGCCACCTCGCCGGGACGGTCACCACCGGCCAGGCGTTCGGCGGCGACCTGGAGGCGAGCACGGTGCACACCGGGCTGCTGGCCGCCCGGCACGTGCTGCACGCCGACGTGACCATCGTGGCGCAGGGGCCGGGCAATCTGGGGACCGGCACGACCTGGGGATTCTCCGGGGTGGCGCTGGGTGAGGCGGTCAACGCGATCACCGTGCTCGGCGGGCGGCCGGTCGGCTCGCTACGGATCTCCGACGGCGACGGCCGCGATCGGCACCGCGGAGTCTCACATCACAGCCTCACCGCGTACGGAAGAGTGGCCCTGGTCCCCGCCGACCTCCCGCTGCCGGACCGCCTGCCGCAACCGCTCGCCGCCGAGGTGGAGGCCGCGCTCGCGCCGCTGACCGCGCGGCACCGCATCGTCCGCGTGCCCTCCGACGGTCTGGACGAGGCGCTGCGTGCCTGCCCGGTGCCGCTGTCGACGATGGGCCGCAAGCTGGACCAGGATCACGCCTACTTCCTGACCGCCGCGGCGTCCGGCCGTCACGCGGCGAGCCTGCTGGCCGGGTGACCGGCCACCACACGCCGGTCCTGCCGGCCGGGTGACCGACGGGGCCAGCGGTGACCGGCCGCCACGCGGCGAGCCTGCCGGCCGGGTGAGCGGACCGGACCCCGCGGTGACGGTGGCCGCGCCGGTCGGGTTCAGTCCCGCCGGCGGATCAGGGTGACCCCGTCACGGACCGGCAGCATCACCGACTCGACCCGGTCGTCGGTGACGATCCGGTCGTTGAGGCCCGCCACGGCAAGGTCCGATTCGTCCTGCGGGTCGAGGACCCGCCCGTCGCGCAGCACGTTGTCGAGGACCATCAGGCCGCCCGGGCGCAGCCGCGGCACCAGCTCGTCGTAGTAGTCCGGGTAGCCGGTCTTGTCGGCGTCGACGAACGCGAAGTCGATCACCGGGTCGGCCGGCAGCGCCCGCAACGTCTCGAGGGCCGGCGCGATCCGCAACTCGATCCGGTCGGTCAGCCCGGCCCGCTGCCAGTAGTCGCGGGCCACTGCGGTCCACTCCTCGGAGACGTCGCAGGCCAGCAGCCGTCCACCCGGGCGCAGGCCGCGGGCGATGCAGATCGACGAGTATCCGGTGAACGTGCCCACCTCGACGGCGTTCGTGGCGCCGGTGAGCCGCACCAGCATGGTGAGCAGGGCGCCCTCGTCGTGCGAGACCTGCATGCCGGACGGGCCCGGCAATTTCGCCCGGGTCTCGGCGGCCAGGTCGCGCAGCACCTCGTCGGCGGGTGTGCAGTGGGTCAGCAGGTAGTCGCCGACGGCGGGATCGATGATGTCAGCCATACCGGACAGCTTTCCGCAAACCCGGCGGCCGCGTCTGCCCCGGGGCTCAGCTGCTGAAGATCAGGTAGGCCCAGCCGCCGATGAGGAGAACGAGGATCAGGGCGAGCACCCAAGTCGGCACCCGGTGGTTGCCCTCGCGGTTCTTCTCGATCTCGGTGCGGATCTTCTCCCGGCGCCGCTCCAGCCTGTTGAGCCGGACCTCGGAGTCGGTGCGATCAGTGGGTTCAGGCAGGCCAAAGTTCGTCATAGCGGAGCCAGCGTAGCCTCCACCGGTGACCGGCGCCCACCCAGCGGTGAGGTGGACGCCGGACGCCGGTCACATGCTGGCGATCAGGCGCTCCACCCGCTCGTCGTAGGCACGGAACGGGTCCTTGCAGAGGACCGTCCGCTGCGCCTGGTCGTTGAGTTTCAGGTGCACCCAGTCGACGGTGAAGTCGCGCCGTTTCTCTTGGGCGTGCTTGATGAACTCGCCGCGCAGCCGGGCCCGGGTGGTCTGCGGCGGAGTCTCCTTCGCCTCGAAGATCTGCAGATCGTTGGCGATCCGGTCGACCGTCTTGCGCTTCTCCATCAGGGCGTAGAGGCCGCGGCCCCGGCGCACGTCGTGGTAGGCCAGGTCGAGCTGCGCGATCCGCGGGTGCGACATCGGGATCTCGTGCTTGGCCTGGTAGCGCTCGATCAGCTTGTACTTCGACACCCAGTCGATCTCCCGCGCGACCGGGTCGAGGTTTTCCGACTCGATCGCGTTGAGCACCCGGCCCCACAGCTCGACGACCCGCTTGGCGACCGGGTCGCCGCCGCGCCGCTCGACGAACTCGGTCGCCTTCGCCAGATACTCCTGCTGGATCTCCAGCGCGGAGACCTCCTTGTTGTTGGCGAGGCGGATCTTGCGGCGGCCGGTGACGTCGTGGCTGACCTCGCGGATCGCCCGGATCGGGTTTTCCAATGTCAGGTCACGCATCACCACGCCGGCCTCGATCATGCGGAGCACGATGTCGGCGCTGCCCACCTTGAGCAGGGTGGTGACCTCGTTCATGTTCGAGTCGCCGACGATCACGTGCAGGCGCCGGTAGCGCTCGGCGTCGGCGTGCGGCTCGTCGCGGGTGTTGATGATCGGGCGGGACCTGGTCGTCGCGCTGGAGACGCCCTCCCAGATGTGCTCGGCCCGCTGCGACAGGCAGAACACCGCGCCGCGGGGCGTCTGGAGCACCTTGCCGGCGCCGCAGATCAGCTGGCGGGTCACCAGGAACGGGATGAGCACGTCGGCGAGCCGGCCGAACTCGCCGTGCCGGCTCACCAGGTAGTTCTCGTGGCAGCCGTACGAGTTGCCGGCGGAGTCGGTGTTGTTCTTGAAGAGGTAGATCTCCCCCGCGATGCCCTCGTCGTGCAGACGCTTCTCCGCGTCGACGAGAAGGCCTTCCAGGATCCGCTCGCCGGCCCGGTCGTGGGCGACCAGATCGGTGACGGAGTCGCACTCGGGGGTCGCGTACTCAGGGTGGGAACCGACATCGAGGTAGAGGCGGGCGCCGTTGCGAAGGAACACGTTGCTGCTGCGTCCCCAGGAGACCACTCGGCGGAACAGGTAGCGGGCCACCTCGTCGGGCGACAGCCGCCGCTGCCCCCGATAGGTGCACGTGACTCCGTACTCGGTCTCGAGGCCGAAAATTCGCCGTTCCATGTCAGAACACTACCGGCAGAAACCGGTTCAGCGGCACCCACAACCGGCCCTTTCCATGATTGCGGGGCGTGGTCGTCATGACCACGCCCCGCAACCGTCGTGCGAACGCTACTTCTCGGTGTCCTCCGAGGCCGCCGACTCGGTGGGCTTGCCCTCGGCCGGCGCGGGCGGGGCCGCGTCGACCTCGCCCAGATCCGCGTCCGACACGGCCTCGTGCCCGAGCAGGGTGGTCAGCGCCGCCCCGGTGAGCCGCCGGAACGCCCGGCCCGGCCGCCGCCGGTCCAGGACCGCCACCTCGAGCTGCTTGTCGGTGAGCTGGCGCGGCTGCCCGTTCTCCCCGCCGACACTGCCCAGCGCCTCCGCGGCCAGCGCCAGCGCCACGGTCAGCTCAGCCGTCGCGTCGTGCCGGTCACGCAGCACCGTCGCGATCGCCTCGGCCTGGCCGCCCATCGCCATGAAGCCCGGCTCGTCCATGACCGAACCGTCGTAGGTGATCCGGTAGAGCTCGTCGGCCGCCGGCGTGGCGCCGACCTGCGCGACGCAGATCTCCACCTCGTACGGCTTCTGCGTCTCCGAGAAGATGGCGCCGAGCGTCTGGGTGTACGTGTTGGCCAGCGCCCGGCCGGTCACGTCCCGCCGGTCGTAGCTCAGGCCGACCATGTCGGCCATCCGCACACCGCCGCGCCGCAGCGCCTCGAACTCGTTGTACCGCCCGACCGCCGCGAACGCGATCTTGTCGTAGATCTCGCTGATCTTCCGCAGGGTGGTGATGTTCTCGGCGACCAGCAGGATGCCGCCCTCGTAGGTGAGCACCACAGCCGACCGGCCGCGGGCGATGCCCTTACGGGCGTACTCCGAACGGTCCCGCTGAACCTGCTCGGGTGATGCGTAGAACTGCATGGCCACGGGTGGCTACCTCTCTTCCTCGAAGTACGGGTCAGCCGCCCGGGTTATCGTGACGCCCCGCGACGACCCTCTCGGCCACCGTGGCGATCTCTTCGTCGCTCAGCCGGTGGGTGCCGGCCGCCGAAGCGGTCATCACCACCGGGTAGATCTTGCGGATGACGTCCGGCCCGCCGGTCGCGGTGTCGTCGTCGGCCGCGTCATACAGCGCCTCGACCGCCAGCGTGATCGCGTCCTCGGTGCTCACGCCCGCCCGGTAGCGCTTCTTGAGCGCCGATTTCGCGAACAGCGAGCCCGAGCCGATCGCCTCGTAGCCGGTCTCCTCGTAGAGGCCGCCGGCCACGTCGAAGCTCCAGATCCGGCCGGGGCTCACACCCTCGGCCGGGGCCAGGTCGAACCCGGCGAACAGCGGCACCACGGCCAGGCCCTGCATGGCCGCGCCCAGGTTGCCACGCACCATCGCGGCCAGGCGGTTCGCCTTGCCGTCGAGGGAGAGCATGGCGCCCTCGATCTTCTCGTAGTGCTCCAGCTCGACCTGGAACAGGCGGATCAGCTCGATGCCGATGCCGGCCGTCCCGGCGATGCCGATCAGCGAGTAGGCGTCGGCCGGGTGGACCTTCTTGATGTCCCGGCTGGCGATCAGGTTGCCCATGGTCGCCCGGCGGTCACCGGCCATCACCACGCCGTCGGCGGTCGCGATCGCGACGATCGTGGTGCCGTGCGGCGCGATGTCGGCGGACAGGCCCGGCGGCAGCGGCCGGCGGCCCGGAAGCAGCTCCGGGGCGGCCTGACTCAGGAACTGCGTGAAGGAGGACGTCGAAGTGCTGGTGAAGAAATCCGGTAGACGCCCGGATGGATCAAAGCCCGTCGCCACGTGGTTCCTTTCAGGTACGTGCAGTTGAGGCACACTATCCCGCTGGAGCCCGCGGGGCGCTCAACATCATCGACATGTCTTGGGGAAATGGCGGACGCCGCCGAAACGGCGGCGCCCGGTCATTCAGAAACGGACAAAACCCTCACTGGCCGCCCTTTTGGACGTAGCCGCGGACGAACTCCTCGGCGTTCTCCTCCAGGACGGAGTCGATCTCGTCCAGGAGATCGTCGACGTCCTCGGTGATCTCGGCGTGCCGTTCCGCTACCTCGGGACTGGCCTCGACGGTGACGTCCTCGATCTCCTGGTCGCTGCGGCCCTTTCCGCTCTGCGACTGACCACCTGTGTCTCGGGTTGCCATGGATGTCCCCCTTCTCAGCCGTCCCCGAAGTCCTGCAACATCGGGTTGGGAAAAACCTACCTCGCGCCTATGACGAAACGGCCCGCCGGAACGGGTGTTTTATTACCGGCTCGTGATCACCTCGAGCAGATCCTTCGCGCTCTCACACGTGTCGAACAGCGCGCCGACATGCTTCTTGGTACCGCGTTCCGGCTCCATCATGGGCACCCGCACCAGCGACTCCCGGCCCACATCGAAGATCACCGAGTCCCAGCTGGCGGCGACCACCTCGGAGGCGTACTGCGCGAGGCAGCGGCCGCGGAAGTAGGCCCGGGTGTCCTCCGGCGGCTCGTACATGGCCCGCTGCGTGGTGTCCGGGTCGAGCAGGGTCTTCATCGACCCGCGCGCCACCAGGCGGTGGTAGAGGCCCTTCTCCGGCCGCACGTCGGAGTACTGGAGGTCGACGAGCTGAAGCTTCGGCGACGACCAGCCCAGGTTCTCCCGCTCCCGGTAGCCCTCCAGCAGGCGTAGCTTGGCCACCCAGTCCAGGCTGTCGGAGAGCAGCATCGGGTCGCGGCCGAGCTTGTCGAGCGCGTCCTCCCACCGGTCCAGCACGTCGGCGGTCTGCTCGTCGACGTCGGCACCGAGCCGGTCGTCGACGAACTGGCGGGCCCGCTCGAAGTAGGCCCACTGGAGGTCGAGCGCGGTGAGCCGGCGGCCGTCGCGCAGGCGCATCAGGTGCTTGAGCGCCGGGTCGTGGCTGACCGCCTTGAGCTCGCTCACCGGGTCGGCGATGCCGAGCTCGCCGGTGAACACCTTCTCCTCGATCATGTTGAGGATGAGGGCGGTGGTGCCCACCTTGAGGTAGGTGGAGATCTCCGACAGGTTCGCGTCGCCGATGATCACGTGCAGGCGGCGGTACTTGTCGGCGTCGGCGTGCGGCTCGTCCCGGGTGTTGATGATCGGCCGCTTGAGCGTCGTCTCCAGGCCCACCTCGACCTCGAAGAAGTCGGCGCGGGAGGAAATCTGGAAACCGGCGCCGCTGCCGTCCTGCCCGATGCCGACGCGACCGGCGCCGCAGAAGATCTGCCTGGTCACGAAGAACGGCGTGAGGTGGGCGACGATGTCGGCGAAGGCCGTCTGCCGGCGCATCAGGTAGTTCTCGTGCGCCCCGTACGACGCGCCCTTGTTGTCGGTGTTGTTCTTGTAGAGCTGGATCCGGTGCGTGCCGGGGATCGTGGCGGCGCGGCGGGAGGCCTCGGCCATCACCCGCTCGCCCGCCTTGTCCCACTTGACGACGTCGAGCGGGTTGGTCACCTCGGGCGTGCTGTACTCCGGGTGGGCGTGATCGACATACAGGCGGGCGCCGTTGGTCAGTATCACGTTGGCCAGGCCGAGATCCTCGTCGGCGAGCGCCTCGGCCGGATCGTAGGCGGCCCCGGAGTAGGTGAAGCCACGGGCGTCGCGCAGTGGCGACTCCTCCTCGTAGTCCCAGCGGGCGCGGCCTTTGCTGCTGAGCTCGGGGCGGGCGCCGTAGGCGTTGACCACCTGGGAGGACGTGACCATCGGATTGGCACCGGGCTGGCCGGGAACCGAAATGCCGTATTCGACCTCGGTCCCCATAATCCGTCGAACGCTCATGCGACCACCCTGTCCGCCACGAAGCTGCGCCTGCTCATGTATCGAGCCTAGACGCTCCGCCCGGCCTTTCCGAGACTCCCCGTACCCGCGTCGGAACCTTGAGTGTCACCGGCGGGCGCATCCTCCTGGTGATCGACGGCGGGTCACGAATCAGAATCGGTCAGACGGGCACCCGGTCGGCGGGCCGCGGCCCCTCCGCCGCGCCGGTCCGCGGCCGGGCCAGGGCCTGCGCCGGGCGTTCCACCCAGCGGTGCCCGGCCCACGCCGCGGCCAGCGACCCGACGACGAAGGCCACCGCGGTCAGCAGCGGCCGCTGGGTGTGGTGGCGGATCACCGCGAGGACCGGGATGTGCAGCAGATAGAGCGAGTAGCTGATCATGCCGAGCCGGACCAGGACCACCGGCACCCGCCGCTCCCGGAGCCCGAACGCGACCCCGAACGTCACCGCGACCGCGACCGCCACCGCCGGGGTGACGTGCACCGCGACGCCGGCGCCGACCAGGAGCAGCACCAGCACGGCCGGGATCCGGCCGAGCCGCCGGTGCTGGACCCGGTGGACCACCGTGCCGGCGAACATCACCGCCAGCATCTGCGCGGCCTGCCCGGACGACGCGCTGGTCACCTGATCGGTGGCATGGCCGTTAAGGAGCGGCAATGCGAGGAAGACGATGCCGGCCAGGCCGGCGGCGAGCGTGAGGGGCCTCCGGCCGAGGTGGTACGCCCAGAGCACGCACCCCAGGAGCACCAGCGCCGCGACCGCGACGATCCGGCGGTGCCCGGCCGTCCCGCCGAGCAGATCGTCCGGCAGCCCGAACACCGCCACCACGGTGAGCCCTGCCGCCCACCAGGCGCCGTCGCCGTTGCGCCGCCACACGAACAGGCCGGCGACCATCAGGTAGAAGACCATCTCGAAGGAGAGCGTCCAGAACGGCCGGAGCACGCCACGGGTGCCGATCAGGTCCTGGAGCATCGTCACGTGCCCGAGGACGCTGGCCGTGGTCTCCCCGGACAGCTGGGCGGGCATGCGCATGATCCCGGCCGCGCCCAGCCCGATCGTGACCAGCACGGCGAACAGGTAGGCCGGATAGATCCGCAGCAGCCGGCCGGTCCAGAACCGGCGCAGGTCACCGTGCCGTTCCAGCGACATCGGGATCACGTAGCCGCTGACCAGGAAGAACAGCAGCACACCGTACTTGCCGAGGTCGATGACCTGGAAGATCCGCAGGTGCCGTTCGGAACCGAGCACCAGCGGGCTGACGTGGAAGGCGGCCACGACGACCGCGGCCCAGCCACGCAGCGCGTCCAGCCAGGCCAGGCGGGGGGTGATCACACGGGGTTGAACGAGGCCGGGGCCGGAGGGAAACCCCTCCGGCCCCGGTCGTGGTACGTCCTACAGGTACTGGCCGGTGTTGGTCGCGGTCTCGATGGACCGGCCGGCCTCGGCGCCCTTGCCACCGGAGACGAGCGTGCGGATGTAGACGATCCGCTCGCCCTTCTTGCCGGAGATCCGGGCCCAGTCGTCCGGGTTGGTGGTGTTCGGCAGGTCCTCGTTCTCCCGGAACTCGTCGACGCAGCTGTCGAGCAGGTGCTGGAGACGCAGTCCCTTCTTGCCGGAGGTGAGGAACTCCTTGATCGCCATCTTCTTGCCACGGTCGACGATGTTCTGGATCATCGCGCCGGAGTTGAAGTCCTTGAAGTACAGGACCTCCTTGTCACCGTTGGCGTAGGTGACCTCCAGGAAGCGGTTCTCCTCCGTCTCGGTGTACATCCGCAGGACGACCGCCTCGATCATCGCGGCGACCGTCGCGTCCCGGTTGCCGCCGTGCTCGGTGAGGTCGTCTCCACTGAGCGGCAGGTCGGCCAGGATGTACTTGGCGAAGATGTCCTTCGCCGCCTCCGCGTCCGGGCGCTCGATCTTGATCTTCACGTCGAGCCGGCCGGGACGCAGGATGGCCGGGTCGATCATGTCCTCCCGGTTGGAGGCGCCGATCACGATCACGTTCTCCAGGCCCTCGACACCGTCGATCTCACTGAGCAGCTGGGGAACGATGGTGTTCTCCACGTCACTGGAGACACCCGAGCCACGGGTCCGGAAGATCGAGTCCATCTCGTCGAAGAACACGATCACCGGGGTGCCCTCGCCGGCCTTCTCACGAGCCCGCTGGAAGACCAGGCGGATGTGCCGCTCGGTCTCACCCACGTACTTGTTGAGCAGCTCCGGGCCCTTGATGTTGAGGAAGTAGCTGGTGTGCTTCTCCTCGCCACGCCGCTCGGCGATCTTCTTGGCCAGTGAGTTGGCCACCGCCTTGGCGATCAGGGTCTTGCCGCAGCCGGGCGGGCCGTAGAGCAGGATGCCCTTCGGCGGGCGCAGCTGGTGCTCCCGGAACAGGTCGGCGTGCAGGAACGGCAGCTCGACCGCGTCGCGGATCTGCTCGATCTGCGAGTGCAGACCACCGATGTCGGTGTAGTCGACGTCGGGGACCTCCTCCAGGACGAGCTCCTCGACCTCGCTCTTCGGGATCCGCTCATAGGCGTACGCCGAGCGGGGCTCGATCATGAGCGAGTCACCGGCGCGCAGCTTGTCGATGTCGAGCGAGTCGGCGAGGAACACGATGCGCTCCTCGTCGGCGTGCGACATGACCAGCGCCCGATCGCGGGGGCCGCCGGACGGGTTGTCCAGCACCTCCTTGAGCGAGACGACCTCGCCGGTGCGCTCGAACCCGAACGCGTCGACGACGTTGAGCGCGTCGTTCAGCAGGACTTCCTGTCCCCGCTGAAGCTCGTCGGCGGCGAGCGACGGCGAGACCGCCACCCGCAGCTTGCGGCCACCGGTGAACACGTCCACCGTGCCGTCCTCGTGCGCCGCCAGGAAAACGCCGTAGCCGCTGGGCGGCTGGGCGAGCCGGTCAATCTCTTCCTTGAGAGTGACGATCTGGGCCCTGGCTTCCTTGAGGGTCGCCACGAGCCGCTCATTGTTCTCTGTCACTCGGGAGAGCTGCGCCTGCGTCGCCGCGAGCCGTTCCTCGAGCTGCCGGACGTGTCGGGGGCTCTCCGTCAACTTCCGCCGAACCAGAGCGAGTTCCTCTTGCAGAAACGCGACCTGACTGGAGAGATCGTTGACTTCCTTCTCCGCTCGCGCGGCGCGGGAGTCCGCTTCGTCGCTACGTGCCACGTCCCACCTCCCCGGGGGGCTTGAACGTCTTGGGTTAACACTAGCTGTTGCGAAGCGGTTTTCGACCCATGCAACACCCTCGTCACCGACTCTTGATCGATTGGTGCGACCACGGCTGAGCCGGTCGGACATAGTTCGGGTACCGTCGGCCCCGACGGGTTGCGGGAGGTAGACGTGTCAGCCGACACTGATGAGCTGCGGGTCTGGATCGATCAGGATCTCTGTACCGGTGATGGACTCTGCGTTCAGTACGCCCCGGAAGTGTTCGAACTGGACATCGACGGCCTCGCGTATGTAAAAGACCACACCGGCGAGTTGTTGCAGGCCCCGGGTGTGCGGGCGGACGTGCCGCGGCAGTTGTTGCTCGAGGTCATCGACTCGGCCAAGGAGTGCCCGGGCGACTGCATCCACGTGGAGCGGGCCGCCGACGGGGTCGCCGTCGCCGGCCCGTTGAGCTCGGTTGAGTGAACCTGACTGAAACTCAGAGGGTGGGACGGCCGACCAGTGAGGCGACCACCCGGGAGAACTCCTCGAGCCGGGCGATCTGGCCGGCGCCGCCGTCGTCGAGCGTCTTGCCGAAACGCAGCGCGTCGTGGCGCAGCGGCGCCCGGCCCTCGTCCTCACCCACGCCGGGCGGCGGGACCGCGTCGTCGACCGAGCTGAGCAGCAGGTAGACGTCGATGCTGTCGACCCGGGCCTGCCCGTTCGGGGTACGGGTGAGCCGCCGCCGGCAGCCCACCTCGGTCACCGTCGACAGCGGCACCACCCGCAGTGACGACGTCATCGCGCCGACCGGGCCGTCACCCGGCGCCACGTCCTCGCCGTGCCACAGGACCAGGCGGCTGCCGTCACAGACGACGACCTCCTGCCACACCCCGTTCACCTCGTTGACGAACCGCTCCAGGGTGAAACACAGCACCTGCGCGCCCCGCAGCACCCCGAACAGCGCCTCCAGGGCCACCTCGGGGTCACGCAGATAGGCGCGGGCGGCCGAATCCAGGTCCGGGTACGGCGACCAGTCGGGGAAGACCGCCGGCATCTCGTTGCTGCCGCCGAACGGTGGAGAACTCATCGCGCGCCCACTCCTGTCCTCCCGACCCGGAAACCATCAGGGAACCTACCGGATTCCAGATACGACGGTCACTCCCCCGCTGCTTCCACGGCCTGAGCCGCCAGCGCCGCCTGGGTGGCCTTGCGGATCGCGTACGCCTCGGCGCCCTTGCTCGGCTTGCGCCGCCGTGGCGGCGCGGTGACGCCCGGGGCGAGCTTGCGGGCCGAGACCAGGAAGGCGGTGTGCGCGATCATCCGGTGGTCCGGGCGGACCGCGAGCCCGTCGGCGTGCCAGTCGCGGACCAGCGACTCCCAGGCCCGCGGCTCGGTCCAGCCGCCCCGCTCACGCAGCGCCTCGACCAGCTCGGACAGCTGCGGGGTGGTCGCCACGTAGCCGATGAACACGCCACCCGGGATCAGCGACTTCTCGACCATGTCGAGAGCCTCCCACGGGGTCAGCATGTCCAGGATGATCCGGTCGAAACCGGTGATGTCGTTGCCCGCCACGTCGCCGTTGTGCAGGTGCCACGCCGGGTGCGGGCCACCGAAGAACGCCTCCACGTTCTTCCGGGCGATCGCCGCGAAGTCGTCGCGCAGCTCGTAGCTGTGCACCTCGCCGGAGCTGCCCACGGCCCGCAGCAGCGAACAGGTCAGCGCGCCCGAGCCGGCCCCCGCCTCCAGCACCTTCGCGCCCGGGAAGACGTCACCCATCGCGACGATCTGCGCCGCGTCCTTCGGGTAGATCACCTGCGCGCCCCGCGGCATCGACAGCACGTAGTCCGACAGCAGCGGGCGCAGCGCCAGGTAGGCGGTGCCGCTGGCGGCGGTGATGACGCTGCCGTCCGGCAGGCCGATCAGCTCGTCGTGCGACATCGCGCCGCGGTGCGTGTGGAACGCCTTGCCGGGCTCCAGCACGATCGTGTGCATCCGGCCCTTCGGGTCGGTGAGCTGAACGCGGTCGCCCACCCGGAACGGCCCACGGTGCGCGGGAACGTCGTCGAC
Source organism: Actinoplanes sp. NPDC026670 (assembly GCF_040638175.1). Taxonomy (NCBI): domain Bacteria; kingdom Bacillati; phylum Actinomycetota; class Actinomycetes; order Micromonosporales; family Micromonosporaceae; genus Actinoplanes; species Actinoplanes sp. NPDC026670. The sequence continues at coordinate 50,758 of NZ_JBEZXU010000040.1, read as the reverse complement.
GGTGGTGGCTGGGATTGTGGTCACTGCTCTTCTCTCAGGAGATCGCTAATTCCGGCCGGCGCGCCTGGGTTCCAGCACGGCGGCCACGTCGGCGACCCGCAGGACGCCCACGACATCCTCGCCTGCGGTCACCAGGTACTGCGCGCCAGGGTGGGCCTGCAGCGCGCGAACCACCTGCTCACCGGTGAGCCCGAGCGGCAGCGTGGTCAGCGCGTCACGGGACCGGGCCACGCTCTCCACGCTCACCCATGGCCGCCGGTCGACCGGAATCCGCTCGGCGGCGACCGGATCGACCAGTGCGGTGAGGCTACCCGCCGAGTCGGCGACCGCGAGCACCACGTCCGGCCTCGGGTCCTCCGCGCGGCGCCGCTGCGCCTCACCCAGCGGCGTGCCGGCCGGCACCGCCAGCACCGGCCGGACCAGCGCGCCCAGGTCCACCAGCGGAAACCGCCCGGTCATCCGGCCCAGCCGGATCGACTGCCCGGCGCCCTGCCACAGGGTCAGCACCACCAGCAGCACGAACACCAGCCCCAGCCCGGTGATCACGTCCAGCCGGTACAGCACCAGCGCCAGCGACCCGGTGACCAGCGCCAGCACCCGGCCCGACCAGCCGGCCGCCACCGTCGCCCGGTTCCGGTCCTTCATCAGCGCCCACAGCAGCGCCCGCAACGCCCGGCCACCGTCCAGCGGCAGGCCCGGCAGCACGTTGAAGAACGCCACCAGCACGTTGCTCAGCGCCAGCTGGAAGGCGATCTGCCCGGACACCGTGTCATTGGGCAGCGCCAGCGCGGCCACCGTCGCCACCCCGCCGAGCAGCAGCGACACCGCCGGGCCGGCCAGCGACACGAGCGCGTCCACCCGGGGGGCCGGCGCGTCCCGGTCCATCTCGGTCCACCCGCTCAGCAGCTCGAGAGTGATCCGGCGCACGCCGATGTCGAACCGGCGAGCGGTCAGCGCATGCCCCAGCTCGTGCAGCAAGACCGAGCCGAGAAGACAACCCACAAACCCGAGCCCCACCAGGTACGCCCACGGCTGCGCCAGATTCAGCTCGGTGCGGGCGTAGTTCCCATACACCACCGTGACCAGCACCGCGAGCAGCAGCATCGACCCGTTCGCATGCACCGGGATGCCGGCCACGTGCCCCACCGGCCGCCCGGCCCCGGGCGGCGGCCCCTGCACTGCTCGGCTCTGCTCCACGCGATCGATGCTACGGACACGCACGCGCGGGACCCACCCCGCGTTTTTCGTCGTACCCCTGGCCTAGCCTCTTTGACATGACGGCGCTCTCTCCCATGGCGGCCCAGCCGGTGTCCCCGACCCCGCAGCCGGTCCCGGCCCAGTCCGGCGACCGTGCCCGGCGCCCGGAGACCCCGGCCGGGCCGTCGCTGTCGCCCTCCCGGGCGGCCGACTTCAAGACCTGCCCGCTGCTGTTCCGCTTCCGCACCGTGGACAAGCTGCCCGAGACCCCGTCGGCCGACCAGATCCGCGGCACCCTGGTCCACGCCGTGCTGGAGCGCCTGTTCGACCTGCCCGCCGCCGACCGCACCCCGGAGGCGGCGGCCGCCCTGGTCACCCCGGAGTGGGAGGGTCTGCTCGCCCGGGAGCCGGAGCTGGCGGCGGTCTTCGCCACCGACCCACCACCCAGGGGCCGCCCGGCCCGCCCCGCAGCCCCGGCGTCGTCCGCCACTCCAGCCACCGGCGTCGGCCGCGCCGCACCTGCCGTCTCCCCAGCCACCTCAGGCGGCCACCCAACCGCTGACGTCGCGGCCGGCGCTCCGCACGCTGCCACCTCCGGCGCCGCGGACGGTAGCGGGCGTGCTGCCGCCTCCAACGCCACCACCGGCATCCCAGGCCACCCCACCCCCGCTCACGCCACCACCGGCACCCCGGGCCACCCGACCTCCGCTGACGGCACTGCCGGCACCCCCGGCCACCTCACCTCCGCTGACGCCACCACCGGCACTTCAAGCCACCTCACCTCCGCTGACGCCACCACCGGCACGCCTGGCCACCTCACCTCCGCTGACGCCGCCACCGGCACCCCGGGCCACCTCACCTCCGCTGACGCCATCACCGGCACCCCGGGCCACCCCGCCTCCGCTCATGCCATCACCGGCAACTCGGGCCACCCCGCCTCCGCCGCCGCAGACGGCCACGGTTTCGGCGAAGGTGCGGTCACCTCGGCCGTCGGCCAAGGTGCCGCCGCGTCGGGCGCCGCGGGTGGAGAGTCGGCCGCGGCCGGCGGGCTGATGCGGGATCCAGCCGCGGTCGAGGCCGAGATCGACGCGACCGGCCAGGCCGCGCTGATCGATCTGCCGGGTGGCGCAGGCGAGGCGGCCCGGATCGCCGCCTTCCTGGCCGGCGCCCGCGACCTGCTCGCCGGCTACTTCGCGGTGGAGGACCCCCGCCGCCTGCAACCGGCCGAGCGCGAGACCCTGATCTCCACGACGATCGGCGACGACCTGCTGCTGCGCGGCTACATCGACCGTCTCGACATCTCACCGGCGGGCGACATGCGGGTGGTCGACTACAAGACGGGCGGCGCCCCCAGGGAGGCTTTCGAGGGCCGGGCCCTGTTCCAGCTGAAGTTCTACGCCCTGGTCCTGTGGCGCGCCCGGGGCGTGGTCCCCCGAGCCCTGCGCCTGCTCTACCTGAAAGACGCCGAGGCCCTGGACTACAGCCCCGAGGCAGGCGAGCTGGAACGCTTCGAACGCACCTTGATCGCCCTCTCCACCGCGATCGAGCGGGCGAAGCGTGACAGAGACTTCCGCCCCAAGCCGAGCCGCCTGTGCGGCTGGTGCAGCCACCAGGCTCTGTGCCCCGAGTTCGGAGGCACGCCGCCCCCGTTCCCGGAACTGCCCGTAACCACCTCGTTCACCCCGGACACCGAACCCGACCGGGTAGGCGCCCTGCTCCGGGACGATCCCCTTGGCTGACCCCCGCCCCGCGCGGTCTCTACCCCGCCCCGCGCGGTCTCCACACCGCCCCGCGCGATCTCTACCCTGCCCGCGATATCGCCTCGCGCGGTCTCCACACCGCCCCGCGCGATCTTTACCTCTCCCCGCGATACCGCCCGCGCGGTCTCCACACCGCCCGACCAGCTACCCGGGTCCGCAGCCAGCAACACGACACGCACTGCGCGCCGATCAGAGGCCTTCGTATGAGCGACCGAGATCGCGTTCCCGAACCCGCCTCGACAACGTGCCGGACCGAGGCCGTCATATGAAACTCGGATCTCCTTCCCGTAGCCGCCCCGACAGCACGCCGGGCGAAGGCCGCCAGGAACCGCGTTTCCGCGCCCGGCCTGGCAGAGGCCACCGCATGAACAACCCGGATCGCCTTCCCGCAGCCGCCCCGACAGCACACCGGGCGAAGGCCGCCAGAAGCCGCGTTTCCACGCCCGGCCTGGCAACGGGCCGGGCAGAGGCCATCGCATGAGCGGCCCGCTTCGGGTGCTGCTTGCGGATGCGGCACCCCTGCAACGGGCCGGGCTGCGGGCGGTGCTCGTCGGTGGCCGTACCGGTTCGCCGGGCACCGAAGGTTCGGCAGGTGGCGGGACCGGTTCGCCGGGCGGGAACAGTCAGGCGGGCGGCTCCGGTTCGCTCGACAGGAACGGTTCGGTGGGTGGCTCCGGA
>NZ_JBEZXU010000040.1:0-47026 GCF_040638175.1 Actinoplanes sp. NPDC026670 | reverse complement strand
GGTTCGCTCGACAGGAACGGTTCGGCGGGCGGCTCCGGTTCGCTCGACAGGAACGGTTCGGCGGGCGGCTCCGGTTCGCTCGACAGGAACGGTTCGGCGGGCGGCTCCGGTTCGCTCGACAGGAACGGTTCGGTGGGTGGCTCCGGTTCGCTCGACAGGAACGGTTCGGTGGGTGCCCGGGAGATCGTCATCGCCGGGGAGGCCGGTGACGGCACCGAGGCTGTCGACCTGGCCCGGCGCCTGCTGCCGGACGTCCTGATCAGCGACGTGGCGCTGCCCCGGCTGGACGGTCTCGCCGTGGCCCGGGCAGTCTCCGAAGCTCGGCTCGCGGTGCGTGTCCTGCTCCTGACCGGCCACGACACCGACGAGGAGGTGCTCGCCGCGATCACCGCCGGCGCTGCCGGCTACCTCTGCAAGGACGCCCCGCAGGCGGAACTCGTCGCCGCGGTCCACGCCGTGGCCGCCGGCGGCGCCGTGATCACCCCGCCGGTCCTGGCCCGGATGCTGACCCGCCTCGCCGGAACCCTCCCCACCAGCACCGGCGACGACGCGGCCACCAGGCTGTCCCCACTGACCGGCCGTGAACGCGAAGTCCTGATCCACGTCGCCCGCGGCCGCAGCAACAGCGAGATCGCCGCAATCCTGGGTGTCAGCGACACCACCGTGAAAACCCATGTCGGCCACGTGCTCACCAAACTGCGCCTGCGCGACCGCACCCAGGCCGTGGTCCTCGCCTACGAGACGGGCCTGGTCCGCCCCGGCACCTGAACCCTCCAGATAGCCACCCACTGCCCGCCGACCCGATGAGCCCCAGACGGATGACATCTCCTCGGCCGCAACGCCTCCTCCGGCAACGCCTCCCATGGCTCGTCGCCCATGGCTTGTCAACCACGGCTCGCCGTTCGTCGTTTTGCTGCTCGTCGCTTTGTCGTCCGTCGCTTTGTCGCTCGGCGCCTTGTCGCTCGGCGCCCGTAGCTCGTCGCTTTGTCGCTCGGCGCCCGTAGCTCGGCGTTCGTCGCTCGGCACCCTTAGCTCGGCGTTCGTCGCTCGCCATTCGGCATTCGGCGCTCGTAGCTCGTAGCTCGGCGCTCGGCGCTCGGCGGATCTTGCACGAATCTCCACCCTCGCGCCGATCTTGCAGTCCTTTCCACCTCCCGACGGGAAGAAAGCTGCAAGGTCTCCCCGACGCAGTGGACCTTGCAGGACAAACCACACCCAAGCGTGAAGAACCATGCAAGATCGCTGACAAGGCGGAGAACCGTGCAAGATCTACAGGGCTGGCCGGGGACGAATCCCCGCGAGTAGGAAATTCATGCCCTCGCCCGACACCTCAGCTGCATGCTTTGACCGGGGCAACAGTCCGAAAATTGGTCGGGCAAACGTCGCACGACAGAGGGATCGACTGCGGACAGGGCGAAAGCCTCGAAGAAGCTTCATTCAGCAATGACAGGCGCACACATTCGCCGATCGAGTGCTCCCATCACCGCTGCCACGATGGCCAACGCTCACAGAACGCCGATCGTGCGCGCTCGCCCACGTCCCAGCAACGACGGACGCACACGCACCGCGATTGTGTGCTCTCAACGTCGCTACCAGCCCGCCTTCCCATCTCTCGCCGAAGATCACCACTGCCCGGCGCAAGAAGCCCTGCACCATGCCAGGCGCACCGGACGGCTGACGTCCCGGCCTTCGGACAATGCGAAGGAGACGGCCGGAACGAGTTCGGCGAGCACGACAGTCCGAGCACCATCTCCAGCGCCAGGAGATCAGGGCAGACCGCGGCGTCGGCTTGCGGTGCGTCCGCGACAAGCGCGACCGTCTGCCCGCGGGGCGATCGTCCGACCGCGGGGCGACCATCCGCGCACGGGGTGACCATCCGCCCGCGGCGCTACCGTCCGCCCGTGGGACGACCATCCGCGCACGGGGTGACCGTCCGCGCACGGCGCGACCATCCGCCCGCGGCGCGACCATCCGCCCGCGGCGCTGCTGTCCGCCCGCGGGGCGACTGGACCGCTGGGGGTTCGAGGTGGTCAGGCGGCGCGCTGGACGTGGATGTCGCCGGAGGCGGTTCGGATCTTCAGTTCGAGGGTGGCTCCGGTCGGTGCGATGTCGTCGCCCGGGGCGGCCAGGTTGTTGACGTTGCGGCCGGAGGACGTGTCGAGGTCGAGCCAGACTCCGGTGCCGGGGGCCACGCCCACGCGGACGTCACCGGAGGAGGTTCGGATCCGGGCCTGGCCGTGGTGCAGTCGGCCCACCTCGATCTCGCCGCTGGCGCTGGAGGCCTCGACGGAGGCGCCCGCCGAACCCAGACGGATGTCGCCGCTCGACGTGCCCGCTTTGACGTCACCAGTGACGTCACCAATGGTCAGATGACCCGAGCTGGTCTTGAGAGTGACCGCACCACCGGCCTGCCCGACGGTGAGGTGACCGCTGGCGGTGGTGATGCGCGCGTCACCGTCGACGCTCTCCACCTCCGAGTCGCCGGACGACAGGTCGAGGCTGACCTGCGCATACCGGCCGGTGGCACGGACCGGGGCGGCGGCGCTGCGGCCGGTCAGGGTGCTGCCTTCGGGGACTTTGATGCTGATGGCGAGGCTGTGCCCGCGCCGCCAGAGGGCGCCGCGCCGCTCCGGCACGCGCACCACGAGGGTGTCGCCGTCGAGAGCCACCTCGACCTCGGCGGCCAGGTCACGGGCGGCGCTGCTGTCACGGAGCGGTGTGACGTCGACCTGGATCGTGTCGCGGTGGCCGGCTTCGACGTCGACCCGGCCACTGAGGGCACGGAGCGAAACGGTCACGGGTTCGGTGCGCGCGTACTCGTACATCAGAGGCTCCTGAAAAGGATGAGTGGTGGAAACCGGGAGGGATCAGGCCTGGAAGAAGCCGGTCACGCGGCGGCTGCCGCCGCCGGAGGCGCCGGGCCGGCCGCCGCCGATCGCGGTGGTCACCGCCCGGACCAGCCAGGCGTTGACGGAGACGCCTTCGGCGGCCGCGGTCTGCTCGACGTGCGCCTTGAGGCTCTCCGGCATGCGCAGGGTGAGCCGCGCGAGGTCGCCGCCGGTGTCGGCGACAGCCGGCAGAGGGGTCGCGGGCACGTCGGGAGCGGCGCCGCTGACGACGAGGTCGGCCTCGCGGCCGCGGAGCCGGACCTCGACGACCGGGCCGCTGAGCCGGGTGGTGATCTCGGCGGCGGCGTCGGAGAGGGCTTCGAGCAGGGCCAGCCGGGCGGACGATTCGAGCGCGCCGCCGAGGAGTTCGGCGGCGCGGACGGTGTCCGGCCCGGCGGGCGCGGCGACGGCGGCGAGGTCGGCGCGGAGCCCGTCGAGGTACGGCGTCAGATCCATACCACCACTATGACGTCATAGTGACGTCACCGCAAGTGTCAGACTGCCGTCAACAGTGCCGCCAGGAATGCCGGATCCACTCCGGCCAGCGTCGACCGCAGATGCACCCCGTCGACCGGGGCCAGCTCCAGCTCGGCCGGCACCGCGAGCACCACCGCCCCGGCCGCGGCCGCGCTCGCCACCCCGCTGGGCGAATCCTCGATCGCCACGCACTCCGAGATCGGCACGCCGAGCAGGCCGGCCGCGGTCCGGTACGGCTCCGGATCCGGCTTGGGCCGCTCCACCTCGTCACCGCAGACGACGACGTCGAAATTCTCCGGCCCGAGCGTCTCCAGCGCGACCTCGACGAGCCGCCGCCCGGTCGACGTCACGAGCGCCGTCGGAATGCCGGCGGCCCGGACCGCGTGCAGCAGCTCCATGGCCCCGGGCCGCCACACCAGCCCGTCGGCGAACAGCCCCTGGACCCGCATGCTCAGCCACTCGACGTCGGGCGCCTCTGGTCGCCCGGGCTGCCCGAGGTCGTCACGGAACAGCTCCATGCTGCGGGCCATACTGGTCCCGACCATGGCCAGGCGGGCGGAGTCGGAGAGGACACCACCGGCGTGGACGGCGAGCTCGGTGAGGGCCACGCCCCAGATGCGCTCGCTGTCGACCAGCGTTCCATCCATGTCGAAGAGCACCGCGGCAGGATTCACGCGGCCCATTCTGGTCGACCGCCGAGCCGGAGGCTCAGTGGATGTGACGGTGCCCTCAGAGCCCGCAGGGTTGCAACGACTCCTCGTAGCCGTTGGCGAACGACTGGATGCGCTGCTCCGGCGAGCCGTGCGAGCCCGGGGCGAACCAGGGCTGGCCGGGATCGTCGCCGACCGACAGGAGCCCGTCGGCGAGTTCCTGGGTGTCGTTCTCCTCCATGGTCAGGTTCTTCTCCCGGACCTGGTCACCGATGTACGCCCCGGCCATGCAGTCGGCCTGTAGCTCCTGCTCGATGGTGAACTCCTTGCGGATGCCGAGCCGGGCCTGGACGGCGTGTGCGTACTCGTGGCCGAGCAGGTAGTACACGAACGCGTCGCCGAGCTGCTGGAACGAGGCGAACGCCCAGTTCACGTCATAGGCGATGAAGTCTCCGGCGGAACAGTAGACGGCGTTGTTGAGGGGCAGCGGCTGGCCCGCGCACGACACCTCGCCCTCCCGCTCGTACGCGATGATCTCGGCGACCGGCTGGAATCCGGCGCCGAGCCGCTGTGACCAGTAGTGCTCGGCCACGGCCTGGGCAGCCTGCATGTCGCGGGCGAACTCCTCGGGCGTGTCGGTGCCCTCGGGGCCGAGGTCGGCGCTGCCGGTGGCTTTTGGCGTGGGCGGCTGCCCGGACCGGGACAGCGGCTGCTGAACGGGCAGGCAGCCGGCGGTGAGCAGCACGGCGAGAAGGGCCAGGAGCGTTGCCGGTCGAGCGCGCATACGGTCCTCCAGGACGGGGTTACCACGTTAGACCGAATCCACCAACATCAACGTTCTCAGGGAACTCCCTGAGAAGTTCCTAAGTGCTCGCCTCAGGGATTTCTCCGCGTCGGCCTCACCCGCCGGGCGGACGCCGGCGGCCCGGTCCGCCGCAACACTGGGGCGGACGGAATTTGGGACCACAGGGGGAGACACGGTGGCAGCGACGAATGCCGGCGGGCCGGTGGCGGCGCGCGCGGACGGGATCTGGAAGGTGTACGGCTCGGGCGAGGCCCGGGTGGCGGCACTGCGGGGGGTCAGCGCCGAGTTCGGGCGGGGCCGGTTCACGGCCATCATGGGGCCGTCCGGCAGCGGCAAGTCGACACTGATGCACTGCCTCGCCGGCCTGGACACGGTGGACGAGGGCACCGTGCACATCGGCGGCACGGAGATCAGCACCCTCGGCGACAAGGCGCTGACCCGCCTGCGCCGGGACCGGATCGGGTTCATCTTCCAGCAGTTCAACCTGCTGCCGACGCTGAGCGCGGCGGAGAACATCAAGCTCCCGCTGGACATCGCCGGTCGCAAGGCCGACCCGCAGTGGTGGGACACGGTGATCGGCACGGTCGGTCTCGCCGACCGGCTCTCGCACCGGCCCAGCCAGCTCTCCGGCGGCCAGCAGCAGCGGGTGGCGTGCGCGCGGGCGCTGATGGGCCGCCCCGACGTGATCTTCGCGGACGAGCCAACCGGCAACCTGGACTCCCGGTCCGGCGCCGAGGTGCTGTCGTTCCTGCGGTCCAGCGTGCGCGAGCACGGCCAGACGATCGTGATGGTCACCCACGACCCGGTGGCGGCGAGCTACGCCGACCGGGTGGTGTTCCTGGCCGACGGCTCGATCGTCGACGAGCTGGCCGACCCGACCGCCGAGACGGTGCTCGACACCATGAAGCGGCTGGACGCCCCGTCCGACTCGGTGATGCTCTGATGTTTCGCGCGACCCTGAAGAGCCTGCTCGCCCGGAAACTGCGGCTGGTCCTGTCCGGCCTCGCGGTGATCCTCGGCGTGATGTTCGTGTCCGGCGCGCTCGTGCTCACCGACACGCTCAACCGCACCTTCGACTCGATCTTCAGCGACGTCTACGCGGCGACCGACGTCTCGGTCACCGCGAAACCCAAGGTCGAGGTCTCCGAGATGGATGGTGAAGAGGTCACCCCATCGCTTCCGGCCTCCGTCGTGGAGACGATCAAGACCCAGGCTGGGGTACGGTCGGCGACCGGCCGTGTCGATGCCGACGGGGCCCGCGTGATCGGAACCGACGGCAAGGTGCTCACCTCGTTCGGCCCGCCGCGGATCGGCTCGAACTGGACCGGCACGGACGACTTGATGGAGATCCGCTCCGGCCGTGGTCCCGAGTCAGCCGATGAGATCGCCATGAACGCGACCACCGCGAAACTGGCCGGCTACTCCGTCGGCGATCGGGTGCCCGTTCTCACCCAGCAGCCGAAACGTGAGTTCACCCTGGTCGGCATCTGGGGCTACACGGGCGGCCGGGACAGCATCAGCGGTGTGCAGGAGGTCGCCTTCACCACGCCCGTGGCGCAGGAGCTGATGCTCGGCGAGAAGGACGTGTTCACCTCGGTGACGGTCGCCGCCGCCGACGGCGTCACCCCTGACCAGCTGCGTGACCGGCTCACCCCGGTGCTCGGCGCCGAGTACGCCGTGAAGACCGGCGATCAGCTGTCCGCGGAGAGCTCGGCCAGCCTGAAGGAGGGCATGGGCTTCTTCAACCAGATCCTGCTGGGCTTCGCCGGGATCGCGCTGTTCGTCGGCATCTTCCTGATCCTCAACACGTTCTCGATAGTGGTCGCCCAGCGCACCCGTGAGCTGGCGCTGCTGCGCGCCATCGGCGCTTCCCGCCGCCAGGTGATCAACTCGGTGCTGGTGGAGGCCGTGCTGGTCGGCCTGATCGCCTCGACCCTGGGCCTGCTCGCCGGGATCGGCGCGGGCGCCGGGCTGGGCGCGCTGTTCAGCGGCATGAGCGGCGGGATGGACCTGGCCCCGATCGGGGTGCCGCTCTCCGCGGTGATCAGCTCGTTCACGGTCGGCATCCTGGTCACCGTGGTGGCCGCGGTGACGCCGGCGATCCGGGCGTCGCGGATCTCCCCGGTCGCCGCGATGCAGGACGTGGCCACCCCGGACCGGCCGCTCACCAAACTCACCGTCACCGGGACCGTGGTCACCTCGGCCGGCGCGGCGGCCCTCGGCGCCGGACTGTTCGTGGCGAACGGCAGCACCGCCCTCTACCTGATCCTCGGCGGTGTGCTCGTCACGTTCGTCGGCGTCGCCCTGCTCACCCCGCTGATCAGCCGCCCGGTGGTCGCCCTGCTGGGCCGGCTGTTCTCCTGGTCGGTGCCGGGCCGGCTGGGCCGGCTCAACTCGGGCCGCAACCCGCGCCGCACCGCGATCACCGCAGCCGCCCTGATGGTCGGCATCGCCCTAGTCACCGGTGTGACGGTGGTGATGGATTCGGCGAAGAGCAGCCTCAAGGCCGAGGCGGCGCGCATCCTCAAGGCCCAGATCATGATCAGTGGCGATCAGGGTGGGCCGCGGCCGCCGATCTACGATCCGGCCGTTGTCGACAAGGCCGCCGCGATCCCGGGCGTCCGGGCATCCGCCGGGCTCTACAACGACCTGGTGGCGATCGGTGACGACAGGTCCTACGTGGCCGCCACCGAGGACCTGTCCCGGATGGCCGAGGCCTATGGCACGACGGCCCCTCGTCTCGGCGCCGACCAGATCGCGGTGTCCACGTCCGAGGCGACCGAACGCGGCTGGCAGACCGGGTCGCGGGTGCCGATCCAGACGTCGCGCGGCGAATCCCGGACGTACACGGTCGCCCTGGTCTTCGCCGAGGACACACTGCCCGGCAGCATCATCCTGCCAGCCGAGGCGATCAAGGGCTTCGGGATCACCCAGCCGGTCCTCGGGTTCATCCGGCTCGACGACGGTGTCCCGGTGTCGGCGGTGCTGCCGCAGGTCAAGGCGCTCGTGGCGGACAGTCCCGAGGTCTCGGCCACCGACCAGCAGACCTTCGTCGACAGTCAGGCGGCGGTGTTCGACCAGATCATCACGATGATCCAGATCCTGCTGGGCCTGGCCATCCTGATCGCCGTCCTGGGCGTGGTGAACACCCTGGCCCTGTCCGTCCTGGAACGCACCCGCGAACTGGGCCTGCTCCGCGCTGTCGGCCTGGGCCGCGCCCAGACCATGCGCATGATCACCGTCGAGGCCGTGGTGATCGCGGTGTTCGGCGCCCTGCTCGGCGTCACTGTGGGCGCCGGCATGGGCAGCGCGGTGGCCCGGGCCCTGAAGGACGACGGCATCACCCAGATCGTCCTGCCCTGGGACCGGATGGCCACCTACCTGGCCCTGGCCGCCCTGGTCGGCGTAATCGCAGCGGTGGTCCCGGCGATCCGGGCCGCCCGCCTGAATGTCCTGAACGCCATCGCCCACGACTGACGCCCGCCCATCCCGCCGGAACCTCAGCCCGCCGGTCCTCCGACCGGCGGGCTGAGCCGCTCCACTGAACGCCCCGGCAGATGCGGCGAACCTCCCCCGAGCACAGTGACGACCTGCGGTCCGACCCCACACCACACATCACCACACCGCGCCTGGCCGGCCGCCGCGTGGCGACCTGCGGTCCGATCCACACCACACATCACCACACCGCGCCCGGCCGACCGCCGCGTGGCGACCTGCGGTCCGATCCACACCACGCCCGGCCCGCCGTCGCGTGACGACCTGCGGTCCGATCCACACCTCACCACACCACACCACGCCTGGCCGGGCGGTTTGGCGGTGGGCGGCGCATCAGCCCGGCGGGCGCGCTGCCGGGCGGGAGTGGGCAGCCCCGTCGCGGTGCAGCCAGGGGAGGTGTGGTTCGGCGGGGGCGGGTAGCCGTACCATATGGGGGTTTTGCCGGGTCGCCGACCGGAAGACGGACGCGGGCGTCAGGACAGGATCTTGTCGAGTTTGGTGAAGCTCGAGCCCCAGCCTTCGCGGGCGCCCTCCCACATCTCGGCCGGGAACGGGCTCTGGGTGAGGACCAGGCGCGTGCGGCCGCCCTCCTCGTCGTGGAATTCGATGGTCAGGCGCAGTTTGTCGGCGCCGAAGTCCGGAATGTGGCTGACGTCCTCTTCGCCGACGAGCAGTTCGTTCTCGACGACCTCGACGAACGTCGCGTTGACCGGGGAGGACATCGACGGGTCGGCGTCGTTGACCATGGTGAAGACCTGTTTGCCGCCGGGGCGAGCGTCGATGTCGACGGTGTCGCGGGGCACCGACCAGCCGACCGGGCCGAACCATGCGGCGAGCTGGTCGGGGTCGGTGAACGCCCGGTAAACCAGTTCGCGCGGGGCGTCGAAGATGCGGGTGATGACGAGTTCGGTCACTTGTCGTCCTCCTGGAGGCGCTTGAGGTGGGCGTCGAGCCGGGCGAAGTTGTCGTCCCAGAAGCGGCGGTATCGCTCCATCCACGCGGTCGCCTCGCGCAGCGGCGCCGCCTCGAGACGGCTGGACCGCCATTGGGCGGACCGGCTGCGCGAGATCAGGCCCGCGTTCTCCAGGACCTTCAGGTGCCGGGAGATCGCGGGAAGGCTGATGTCGAACGGCTCGGCGAGCTCGGTCACAGTGGCGTCGCCTTCGGCGAGGCGGGCCAGGATGGCGCGGCGCGTGGGATCGGCCAGCGCCGCGAAGATCACGCTGAGCCGGTCGGACACGTACTTAACCCCCTCGTTAATTAACGGATGGGTTAAGAAGCTAACCGCGCCCGCGGCGCCTGTCAAACCTTGCTGGGGACCCGGCGGTGCAGCTCGGCGAGCAGGACCTCCGGTCCGGGTGACATCAGACCCACATCGATGATGTACGCGACCTCGCCGCCCCGCCGGCGCACGCGGGGTGGGCCGCCCTTGCCGTCGAGCTCGGTCGCGTAGTCCGCGCCGATCGGGGTGATCACCAGCTCGGTGAACGGCCCGCGGCCGTGCAGGGCCACCGCGGCGATCCCGGACCAGGGCAGATGGATCGGGCGGCGGCCGGTCGCGGCGAAGTCCAGCCCGTGCACCGAGGTGTGCAGCCAGCCGAGGCGGCGCCAGACGAGGAGCATCAGCGCGGCGGCGACGACAGCCGGGACGATGAGGGTGAACTCGGCGAAGACCACGATGTCGGCGGGACGCGGGCGGTATCCGGCGGCGGCCCGCACCCCCAGGGTGATCAGGAGCATCGGCAGCCAGGCGGCGGCCAGGACCCAGAGAGCGGTCACGTAGAACATGCCGCGCGCCTGGAAGAAACTGACGGTGTCGTCGGTGGGCCCGAGCACCTGATCCACATGGTCGGCCATATGCCGATTATGCCCGGATAAATGCGACTTGGTGGGTGGTATCGACGATGAGCCTTATCGATGCCTCAGGTGGCCCGGCGCGGCCGCCGGGTAGGTTCCCGCGCCCGCACGTAGGCTGTGTTCCATGACTGAGTTCGACGGCCTTCCGCTGCTCCGCTCCCCCGTGGCCATCGCCGCCTTCGAGGGCTGGAACGATGCTGCGGACGCTTCGACCGCGGCCGTGGAACACCTCGAGCAGGTCTGGGAAGCCCGCGAGGTCACCAGCATCGACCCCGAGGACTTCTACGACTTCCAGGTCAGCCGGCCCACCATCACCATGGCCGAGGGCGAGACGCGGAAGATCGAATGGCCCACCACCCGGTTCACCGTGGCCAGCCCGCCCGGCGCCGACCGTGACGTGGTCCTGATCCGCGGCATCGAGCCGAGCATGCGGTGGCGCACCTTCTGCGAGAACGTGCTGGAGATCTGCCACAGCCTCGAGGTCAACCGGATCGTTCTGCTCGGGGCGCTGCTGGCCGATGTGCCGTACACGCGGCCGCTCCCGATCAGCGGCACCGCCAGCGACCGCGACACCGCCGAAAAGTACAAGGTCGTGCCGACCCGCTACGACGGCCCGACCGGCATCGTCGGCGTGCTCCAGGAGGCGGCCACCCGCGCCGAGCTGGACGCGCTGTCGTTCTGGGTGCACGTGCCGCACTACGCCAACAACCCGCCCTGCCCCAAGGCGACGCTGTCGCTGCTCAGCCGGATCGAGGACGTCCTCGACCTGCCGGTGCCGATGGCCGACCTGGCCGAACAGGCCGACGAGTGGGAGAAACGGGTCCGGGCCGCGGCCGAGCAGGACGCCGAGCTCGGCGAGTATGTGCGGGAGCTGGAGGAACGGGTCGGCGACGCGGGGATCCAGCCGCTGACCGGCGACGAGATCGCCAGCGAGTTCGAGAAGTACCTGCGCCGGCGCGGCGGCTCGGCGGGCCCGACGGCCGGCTCCTGGTGAGTGTGCCGCGGCGGGCGGCCTGACCGGGCCACCCGCCACGGGCCGTTCAGGAGGTCGCTGCGAGAGCCAGAACGCGATCCTGGAATCCGTTCCATTCGGCTCGGGTGAAGGTCAGTGCCGGTAGCTCCGGATTCTTGCTGTCGCGGAGCTGGATGGTGCCGTCGACGACCTGTGCCACCTCGACGCACCCCGAGGTCGCACAGTAAGAACTGCGCTGCCACGCCATTGTGGTATCTCTCATCGTGAACCTTTCTCCCACTCGATCACGGCTCCATGCCCTGATCGTTGCCGGACATACGAGCGATCTTTGCCCGTAGGTCGAAGAGCCGCGCCAGCACGAGCGCGCGGCTCGCGGCCTCATCGAGGGAGCGGTCCCAGAAGCGATCGAACACGAGCCGGTGGTAATCCACCTCGGCCGGATCCTCGACCAGTTCATCCCGCGTGTAGGACTCCCTGTACAGCACCGCGTCGTCCGGGTCGGCGCCGAGATGGAGCACGGAGAAGCCACCGAACATGCCCATCACCGCGCCGTTGTCCATCGGCAGGACACGCACGTGCACATTCGGTCGCTGAGCCGCGGCGGCCAGGTCCTCGAACTGGTCGGCGGTGATCACCATGTCGCCGATTATCCGCCAGAGCGCGGACTCGTCGAGCAGCAGCCGGTACTCCGGGGCGCTGCCGTGGTCGATCACCCGCTCACGGCGGGCCAGGCGCACGTCCCGGCGTACCCGGCGCGCCTCCTCGCTCAGCGTCACCTCATACCAGGCGAGGGTGGCCTCGGCGAACGCCGGCGTCTGCAGGTGACCGGGGATCAGGGTGGACTGATATTCCTTGATCGTGGTCGCCGCCAGCTCGAACTGCAGCAACTGCACCAGGCCGGACGGCAGGTAGTCGCGGTGCTCGGGCGCGGTCCAGTAGCGCTCGCGGCGGGCGACACGCGCCTCCTCGACCAACTCGGCGATCCGGCCCTCGTCGGTCAGCTGGTAGATGTCCACCAGGAGGGCACGCAGATCAGTGGGCGAGATCGTGACCTCGCCCAACTCGATGCGCTGCACCTTGGAGAGTGACCAGCCCAGCTTCTTGGCGACTTCGCTCTGGCTGAGACCGGTCCGTTCACGGGCCGCGCGCAACGCCAACCGCACCCGCCGTCGCGACACTGCGGGAAGGTCGTCACGCGCGACCGACATCAGGCTCCCACCAAACCCTTAAAAGCCGCCAATCGCCCTTGATTGCGACGATGCAGAGTGCGGTACTGCTAGAGTTCGCCGAAATATACCCCAGACCGTATGGTGACCCACCGGTCAGGCCTCCGCATACTCCAGCGACCGCACCAGACCCCGGCAGAACTCGGCGAACTCCCGCTCGTCCCGCGACGAGAAGACCTCCACGACCGCGCCCCGGTAGCCGGCCCGCAGCTGCCACCAGCGAGCATTGCGCGGCCGCAGGCAGACCGCCGCGCCGGCGCTGAGCGCCCCGGCGACCACGACGGTGAGAAGCATCGACGCGGGACCCACCACGGGCACCGCGATCACCGCCGCCACCAGCGCCGACACCCCGGCGATGTGCCGCCCGGCGCCGTCCGGGCCGGGGTCGAACCGGACGATGTGGACGTCGCTCATCTCGGCCACCATGAACAGCCGGCGGTGCTCCTTCGACACCTCGACGACGTGATGCGTGATGACGGCGCGTGGACCTCGGTAGAAGACCGGCAACTCCCATCCCTCCCCTCGGCTTGCAAGGCGGAGGAGGACTGCACGAAGATAACGGCTGACACGGCTCTCCTCCTCCAACGGACGAGTGGCCTGGGCGGCGGCCAGCGGCTACTGGTCGCCGCCTCTTTGTGTGACCCCACATCCCTTAACGTCGATTCAGTATGGGGCCAACCGGGGCGTGTCCGCCAGGTGCCTGACAGCCTTGTAGCTGATAGACGAATTCATTCATGGACTCTTGCGCGTGTCGAGTCGCTGACCTCGCACTTCGTGGCGCATCCTAGGAACCTAGCTGGAAGGAGCCGGTCATGAGCATCAATCCGGGCGCCGCCGAGTTCCCGCATCGGCAGATCGCGGCCCAGCTGCGGGAACGCATCAGGCGCGGCGACTGGCAGCCGGGCGAGCGGCTGCCGTCCATCCCCGCCATGGCGGAGATGTTCGGCGTGGCCAAACAGACCGTGCAGCGCACCGTCGACCAGCTGCGGGTCGAGGGCATCCTGATCACCAAACCCGGATCGGGTACGTACGTCCGCGGCACCCGCCGCCGCCTGAACCGTCTGTCGCGCGGCAGGTACGGCGCGCACCGTGGCTACCACGCCGACCTAGCCGCCCGGTACCGCCAGCAGCTCACCGGTGTCGGCCGGGAGGCCGCGCCGCCCGAGGTGGCCGACGCGTTCGGCGTGCGTGACGGCACGGAGATGCTGGTCCGGCGGCATGTGGTGCGCACCGACGACGCCACCGTCGAGGTCGGCGCCTCCTGGTTCCGGGTGACCGACGCGACCGGCACCTCACTGGAACGGCTCGAAGCGTTCGGGCGGCCCCTCTACCAGGAGGCGGAGGAGGTGCTGGACCGCCGGTACGCCTCGGCGACCGACACGATCAGCGCCCGCCAGCCGAGCCGGGAGGAGGCCGAGATCCTGCAGATCCGGCCGGACACCCCGGTGCTCCATCTGCTACATGTCGCCTTCGACGAGACCCGCAAGCCGATCGAGGTGGCACAGGCCACCTGGCCGGGGCCGATGACCACGCTGACCGAGGAGTATCGGATCCCGGGCCCGTCCCCGGAACCCGACCCGGACCCGGGGCTGGCCCTGGCCTGAGCCCCCGGCCCGGCGCCGCCAGCCCCGGCCCGCGCCGCCCTGTCCGGGGCCATCCCGCCCTGTCCGGCGCCATCCGCGCCGGCCCCTGGCCTTGGGCCCGGTCAGGCTGGGATCAGGTCGCTCAAGGTCGCTATGAAGCGGTCTGGCTCCTCTGCCATCGGCCGGTGACCCGCCTCCGGGAACGTGACCAGGCGTTTGTCCGGGGACTGCAACGCCGCATACCACGAGGCGAACGGCACAGCCAGGCCGCGCATCTCCCGGCCGCCCTGCACGAAGTACGCCGGGATGGGCAGAGCCGGCACCTCCCGGCGCAGGTCCACACCCTGTAGCCGCGGGTAGAGGGCGTCCCAGGAGTCCAGCATCGTGGTCATGAAGTGTGCCTTCTGGAGCAGCGTGTACTCCGGGACGTTCAGGTCGATCGGTGGGTCCGGCAGCCCGTAGGCCTGGGTGGCGTACAGCTGGAACGGCTCGTAGTCGTAGGTGTCCGGCCACGGTGGCGGGCCCTGCCGCTCCAGTTGCTCCACCAGGTCCGTGCGTCCGCCGGCCCGCGCCCAGGCCAGCACGTCGGTGTAGAACATCCGGTCGGACTCGCGCAGATCCACGGCCTGGCCGGTCCCGATGTAGGCGCGGTACTTCTCCGGGTGGCGATGTACGGCCACGACCGCCGGAATCGAACCGCCGGAGTGTCCGATCAGGACGATCCGGTCCCGGCCGAACCGCTGCCGAAGATGGTCGGTGACCGCGAGGATGTCAGCGACCTCACTGTCCAGGCTGAGCGCCGGGGCTCGGCCCAGCGCGCCCGCCGACGCTCCCCCGCCGCGCCGGTCCAGGGTGGCCACCACGAAGTGCTCCTCCAGGCCGGCCAGCCGGGTGCGCATGAGACCGGTGTCCGAGCCGCCCGGCGGGCCCGGCACATACAGCAGAATCGGCAGGTCAGGGGAACGGCCACGGATCATCAGGGCGAGGTCGCCGGTCCGGCTCAGCTCGGCGACACCACCGGCGATCGATTCGGTACGGGCGGGGACGGCGACCGCCACCGCGAGGCCCGCTGCCAGCACCGTGGCCAGGCCGGCCAGCACCCGTCCGATGACCCGCCGCCATCTGGTGCGGGCCGGGCGACGATGCCCGAACGCGGCGCCGGCCGCCATCGGGAGCAGTGCGAACAGGCCGTGCACGCCACGGCCGGTGACCAGCACGAGAACCCCGAGCGGGGTCGCATGTGGCAGATCCACGGACGGGCCGGACACCCTCAGCCTGGTCAGTTCGAGCGCGGTGACGTACGCCAGAGGGGCCAGCAGGATCGCCCACCGGGACCGCGCCGCCCGGCCGGCCAGAACGCCGACGCCGGCGCTGATCACCATGGACCAGAGCGCCTCGGCGGCGGTCAGCGGGCCGCGCGGGGTCCACAGTGCGGCGATCACGCCCCACGCGGCGGCGGGCAGAAGGAGTGCGGCGATCCGTTTCGGAGTCATGCCGGGAAGGATGCGCCGCCGAAAGTCGATGCCGCAGCGGCCGAAGGCATAGACCAGGAACATACTTTGGTAGCTGGGCGGAGACTTTGGTCAGCCCTAGTCTTGCGGCATGTTCTTCGCGCTCCTGGTGCCCGATCCCGGCGCTCGCCGGGCTGCGGCCCGGGACCGGCTGGCCGATGCCGTCGCCGTGGTCGTGGCGCTGGTCTACGGCTCGGTGATGATGCTGCTCGGCGACGCGACCAGGCCGGGCGCGGCGCTCGTGTGGCAGGCCGACCTGGCCGTGGGTGTCCTCTGTGCCGCCGCGCTGCTGGTCCGCCGCCGGCATCCGCTCGGTCTCACCGTGGCGCTGCTGCCGTTCGGGGCGGTCTCGGTGGCGGCGACCGGGCCGATCGTCGTGGCGCTGTTCACGCTGGCGATCCGGCGCCGCCCACCGGTCCTGCTGCTGCTCGGGGCGGTCAACGTCGGCACCGGCGCGGTCTACTTCCTGCTGCACGATCATCCGTCCGCCGGCATGTGGATGGATCTGCTGGTGCGGTCGGTGGTCACCGCGGCGGCGCTCGGCTGGGGGCTGTTCGTGCAGGCGTACCGGCGGCTGACCACTTCGCTGCGTGAGCACGCGGCACGGCTGGAGGCCGAGCAGGCGCTCCGCGAGGAACAGGCCCGGCTCACCGAGCGGGCCCGCATCGCCCGCGAGACCCACGACGTCCTGGCCCACCGGATGTCGCTGATCAGCCTGCATGCCGGCGCGCTGGAGGTGCGGGCGAGCGTGTCGCCGGAGGAGTTGTCGATCGCTGCGGGGGCGATCCGCGGCAGCGCCCACGAGGCCCTCGAAGAGTTACGGTCGGTGATCGGGGTGCCGAGCGCCCGGCCGGAGCCACCCCAGCCGGGCCTGGCCGACCTGGCCGGCCTGATCGGCAGCGCCCGTGCCGCCGGCATGACGATCGACTACACGAACGGCGTGCCGCCCGGCGGGCCACCGGCGCAGCTCGGCCGCACGGCCTTCCGGATCGTCCAGGAGGGATTGACCAACGCCCGCAAGCACGGCTCGGCGCCGGCCGCCGCGGTGGTCCTGGCCGGCGAGGCGGGCCAGGCCTTGCGGATCACGATCACCAACCCCTTCAGCGGTACGGTGCCCGCCCCCTCCCCGGACGGCGGCGCCGGTGGTGGCCGCGGCCTGCTCGGCATCGGCGAGCGGGTCGCTCTCGCCGGCGGACACGTCATCCACGGCCCGGCGTCCGGTTCGTTCCGTCTGGAGGCCGAGCTGCCCTGGCCCGCGGAGACCCCGTGGCCCCTGGAGCCACCCACCCCACACCGGCCACCACCGGAGCCGGTCGGGCCGGCGGATTCCCGGGGGCCGGTGTGAAGCCACCTTCCAACGCCGCGCCACGTGAGACCGAGCTGACCGGTGTAACGCCGCCTTCCGATACCGCGCCATGTGAGAGCCAGCCGGGCAGCGTCAACCCGCCCTCCGGCTCCGCGCCTCGGGAGGTGGGGGCGGCCGGTGGGGAGCGGCTGATCCGGGTCGCGATCGTCGACGACGATCCGCTGGTCCGGGCTGGGCTGCGGATCCTGGTGGGCGGGTCGCCGGACATCGAGGTGGTGGCGGAGGCCGGGGACGGCGCCGAGGCCGTCGTGGTGGCTGACGCGCACTGGCCGGACATCATCCTGATGGACATCCGGATGCCGCGGGTCGACGGGCTGGCCGCAACCCGGCGGATCCGCAGCCGGGGCGGGGCGCCACAGGTCATCGTGCTGACCACGTTCGACGCGGATGAGTATGTTCTTGAGGCGCTTCGTGGTGGGGCGAGCGGGTTCCTGCTGAAGGACACACCGCCGCGGGAGATCCTGGCGGCGGTCCGGTCGGTCGCGGCCGGGGCGGGCACCCTGTCCCCTGCCGTCATCCGCCGGCTGATCGATCACGTCGCCGATCCCGAAGCGGGCACACGACGCGCCCGCGCCCGTGCCCGGCTGTCAGCTCTCACCGAACGGGAGCGTGAGGTCGCCGTCCTGGTGGGCCGGGGCCGGTCCAACGCGGAGATCGGCGCCGAACTCACCATGAGCCTGCCGACGGTCAAAGGCCACGTGTCGCGGCTGCTGAGCAAACTCGACCTCAACAATCGCGTGCAGATCGCCCTGCTGGTCCACGACGCAGAACTGCTCTGACTCCCGCCGCCGGACCGCCGAAATACTGCGGATATCACCGATATGTGGGCTAAATGCAACGCAGCCCGGCTGGGATCGGAGAGACGAAACGAGCGACAATGGGCCGGCAGACGGTTCGGGGATTCCTGGCTTGATCAGTAAAGCCTGGTTCGAGGAGTGGTTCTGGCCGCGGCCTCCAGTGCGGAGGCCACCTCACCGGGGATCTCGCACGTCATCGGGACCGGCCACGGCGTGCCTGGCCAGGCCTCAATCCCCCAAGGTGCCGGACCGAGCCGTTCTCCGTCTAGATCTTGCACGGTTCTCCACCTTCGCAGCAATCTTGCACGGTTCTTCACGTCTGGGTGCGGTTTGTCGTGCAAGGTCCACTGCGGCGGGGCGACCTTGCAGCTTTCTTCCCGTTGGGGCACGTTGGGGCACGGAAAGGGCTGCAAGATCGGCGCGAGGGTGAAGATTCGTGCAAGATCCACGACCGGCGTGCGACGAGCCGGAGCGACAAGCGACGAGCCGTGGGGAGGTGTCGCGAATGAGGAGGCTATCGGGCGGAGTGAAATGGGCGGGAATGGGAAAGACTGAAGCCCGGGGCACCGGAATGGCGCCTCAGGCATCAGTCGTTCATGGTGTCAGGCCTGCCTATTGCCCGGCCTCACCCGATTTCCTCAGAGGACGTCGATCGGGCTGTCGATCAGGCCGACGTTGAGCAGGCCGTTCTGGCGGATGGACTTGTTCGAGTAGTACGAGTCCCCACCGAAGCCGTGACCGTGGCCGAAGCCGTGACCGTGGCCATAGCCGTATCCGTAGCCGGAGACGACGATCGGCTGCACGTATTCGTAGCCGCTCGTGATGACGACGTCTCCCGGGCACGGGCGACCGCCGGCCTGGGCGGGGGCGGCCATGGCGACAGCGGCGCCGGTGGCCAGGAAGATGCCGCCGAGGTACAGAGCGCGACGCATGGTGTTTCCTTTCAACGGTTGGTTGCTTGGGGAAAATTCTGAACCCAGAGAGTCCATTTCGCGGGCATTTGGCGCAATAAAACGCTAACTTTCACTATTTCGTGGTTTCGTACCAAAAGATCTTGTCGGCGGGCTAAGGTCCCGCGGGGTTTTCTGTCCTCAATGCAGAAAACCCCCGCCCGGACACGCCGGGCGGGGGCACTGTGGACGCTTTACAAACGAACTCCGAGCAGGGCGTTCACCGTTTTCACCAGCAACTCGGGCGCCTCGTTGTCGTCACCGGCGCCGGACAGGGCGGCGTCCACCCAGGCGTCCACAACCGCCAGCGCCGCCGGTGTGTCGAGGTCGGCAGCCAGCGCCTCACGCACCGCGCCGAGCAGACCCGCTCCCGACGGGCCGGACGGCGCGGCCGCCGCCTCACGCCAGCGGGCGATCCGCTGCTGACCGGCCTTGAGCACGTCATCGGTCCAGTCGCGGTCGCTGCGGTAGTGGTTGGCGAGCAGCCCCAGCCGTACCGCCATCGGGTCCACACCGTCGGCCCGCAGCCGCGACACGAACACCAGGTTGCCGCGTGACTTGGACATCTTCTCGCCGTCCAGGCCGATCATGCCGGCGTGCACGTAGTGGGCGGCGAACGGTTCCGCGCCGGTCAGCACCTCGGCGTGGGCGGCCGAGCACTCGTGATGCGGGTACAGCAGGTCACTGCCGCCGCCCTGCACGTCGATCGTGTCGCCGAGCAGGTTCAGCGCGATGGTCGCGCACTCGATGTGCCAGCCGGGCCGGCCGGGGCCGAGGTCCGCGCCCTCCCACACCGGCTCGCCGTCGCGGGCGCCGCGCCACAGCAGCGGGTCGAGCGGGTCGCGTTTGCCGGCCCGGTCCGGGTCGCCGCCGCGCTCGGCCGACAGGACCAGCATCTCCTCGCGGGACAGGTGTGACTCGTACCCGAATCGCGGAGCGGCCGTCAGGTCGAAGTAGACGTCGCCGGTGCCGTCGCCGAGCTGGTACGCCGCACCGCGCTCCACCAGGTCCTGGACGTGGGTGACGATCGACGGGATGGACTCGACCGCGCCGACGTAGTGGGCCGGCGGGATGATCCGCAGCGCCTCCATGTCCTCCCGGAACAGCGCGGTCTCGCGCATCGCGAGGACCACCCAGTCCTCACCGTCGCGCTGGGCCCGCTCCAGCAGCGGGTCGTCGATGTCGGTCACGTTCTGCACGTATCGGACGTCGAGGCCCTGGTCGCGCCACACCCGGTTGATCAGGTCGAAAGTGATCATCGTGGCGGCGTGGCCGAGGTGCGTCGCGTCATACGGCGTGATGCCGCACACATACATCGAGGCGCTGCCGGACGGGGCGCTGGGCTGCACCGACGCCCGCGCCGTGTCATAGAGCCGCAGCGGGCCACGCCCCGGCGTGTCCGGGAGGGCAGGTACGTCGTGACCGGTCCAAGCATCCATGCTCGGAGCCTAAACGGCACCCCCGACCCAGAACCGGGCGCGTGAGCTAAACCTCAAGCTTCCGGCCGGCGGAACGCGCGAGCCCCGGAGGAAACGCGGGGAAACAAGAACAAAACAAAAGAACAAGTTGTGGTACGGCCCACCGAACCGCCCACAAACGCAGTCCCCAGCACGCAAAACTGAGACCCGATCCGACGGTACGCGGAGCAAATACCCGGAGGCCCACGCGCTGAAGCAGCCGGAGGGGCCGAAGGCTCACCGATTCAGAAGCAGACCAGGCCCGGGCGATGGGAGTGAGTCTCGAGCGCGTCCGGAGCTGAGGTTCGCACCCGCCGACAGCAGTGATCTGCGTGGTGACCCTCGGCTCGATCCGAACCGCAGATGTCCACGCGGGCTCGGCGGCTCGGCGGACGACAACAAAGAAGCAGCAGCAGGAAACGCCGTGCCGCCGGGAGATCGCCTACGGGCGGACGGCGGCAGGAAACGGCGGCAACGCGCCGGGAAGCGGACGGCGGGAGGTGGCTAGATCGGGGGCCACGGGATCGCCGGCCAGTCGGTCGGTGGCCGGGGGAAGCGGGCCGCCCGCAGCAACCGTTTCACGCGCAAGCCGACATGCTGCACCTCGGAGACGGTCAGGTGCTCCTCCAACTCGGCGCCGAGGGGCCCGGCCAGCTGGGAACGCAACCGGGTCAGGACCTCGCAGGCGTCGGGCGGGAGGGGCGTGCCGGTCCAGCCCCAGAGGACCGTGCGCAACTTGTTCTCCACGTGGAAGCTCACGCCGTGGTCGACGCCGTGCACGCCGCCGGTCGCCGGGTAGAGGACGTGGCCGCCCTTGCGGTCGGCGTTGTTGATCACGGCGTCGAAGACGGCCAGGCGGGCCAGGCGGGGGTCGTCGGCGTGGGCCAGCGCGTAGGCGTCGCCGTCGTCGTCGCGGGCCGCGGCCACCGGGAACCAGCCGGGCGGCACGTCGTAGGCCGGGACGAAACCGATCAGCGCGCTCACCTGGTCGGGCTCGTCGATCCAGAGCTGGAGGGCGCCCGGCCCGAGCGGCCCGTCACGCAGGATGGTCGGGGGCACCACATCCCACCCGGTGGCCCGGGACACCAGGTAGGCCGACACCTCACGGCCGGCGAGGGTGCCGTCCGGGAAGTCCCACAGCGGGCGCTCGCCGCGCACCGGCTTGTAGACACAGCGGCGGGTCAGCCCGTCCAGCGTGATCTCGGCACGGAGGGTGGTGTTGGAGGCGTCGGCCAGGCGCCCCTCGATCTCGATGCGCCCCCGCTCGAGCAGCGCGAGAGCATCGGCCTCGGCCAGCACGTGCGTGGGCTCCGCCGTCACCGGTGGTAGCCGTTGTGCCGGGGGCAGAGGTGGCCGGCCGGGTCGAGCGGCTGGCCGCAGAGCGGGCACGGCGGCCGGCCGGCGGCCACCACACGGCGGGCCCGGTCGATGAACGCGCGGGTCGCGTCGGGGGTCAGGCGCACCCGCAGCCGGTCGAGGTCGTCGTCGGGCTCGTCATCGTCATCGTCGTCATCGTCGTCGTCATCCTCGTCGCCGAGGGACTCGCCGATCAGATCGGGCTCCGGCTCGCCGGCCTCGATCGCCTCGATCACGACGGTGCTGGTGTCGACGTCGAACGCCAGGCCCAGGGTGCCGACCCGGAACTCCTCGTCGACCGGGGTGTCGAGGGGCTCGTTGTCGTGCACGGCCAGCAGCGGCTCGTCCGGCAGCGAGACGCCGAACCGCTTGTTGGCCTCGAGCAGCAGCTCCTCGAGTTTCTCGGCGAGCAGCGACACCTGGACCTTCTCCAGCGCCACGCTGATCACCCGGCCGCCACCGCGGGCCTGGAGATAGAAAGTGCGGTCCCCCGGCTCGCCCACCGTTCCGGCGACGAACCGCTCCGGCGGCTCGAAGGCATGCACTTGGTGGGTCATGCACCCAACCCTAACCATCCAAGCGGACGAGCGCGCGGGCCAAGGTGCCGGGTTCGCCGAGGGCGCAACGGGGTACACGCTGCGGCGATACACCGATCACGGAGCGTTGTTAGACACCGCCTCCGGCGCCACCGCCGACCGCCGCGTCACTGTCCGCGGCCTTCTCCCGGCCGTCTGATTTCGGGGGTACGAGCGACGCCAGCTCACCCGTCTCGTTGACCCGCACCACGAACGGGCGGCCGGGCGTGTACCGAATGACGGTGATCGATGCCGGGTCGGCCACGATCCGCTGGAACTGGTCCAGGTGCAGGCCGAGCGCGTCGGCCACGATGGCCTTGATCACATCGCCGTGACTGCACGCCAGCCAGATCGCCTCCGGCCCGTGCTCCTCGGTCACCCGGGCGTCCCAGGACCGGACCGCGGCCACCGCGCGCGCCGACATCGCGGCCATCGCCTCCCCGTTCGGGAAGACCACGGCGCTCGGGTGCTGCTGGACGACCGGCCAGAGCGGGTCCTTGGCCAGCTCCTTGAGCGGGCGGCCCTCCCAGTCGCCGTACCCGCACTCGATCAGCCCGTCCTCGAGGACCGGCTCGGCGCCCGGCGTGGCCAGCTCGAGGGTCTGCCGGCAGCGGATCAGCGGGCTGCTCACCACCGCGGCCAGCGGCAGCTCCTTCAGCCGCTCGCCGGCCCGGGCCGCCTGGTCACGGCCGGTGTCGTCGAGCTCGACCGGCTGCCGGCCGGCCAGCCCGCCCGACGCGTTCGCGGTGGTCCGGCCGTGCCGGAGCAGCAGTACGGTGGCCACTAGCTCGCCACACCCGACTCGGCGTACGCGTCGGCGACGATCCGCAGCGTGTCCAGCCCGCTCTTCAGGTCACCGACATACGGACTGATCGACAGGGTTCCGACGCCGGCCTCCGCGTACTCCCGGATGCGCCTGACGACGTGCTCACGCGTACCGATGATGGAGGTCCTCTCGATGAAGTCACGCGGCACCGCCGCGGCCGCCTCGGCCGGCCGCCGGCTCAGATAGAGGTCCTGGACCAGTTTCGCCTCGTCGGCGTAGCCCATCCGGACGGCGATGCCGTTGTAGAAGTTCTGCTCGCGGCTGCCCATGCCGCCGACGTACAGCGCCGCGTACGGCCGGACCACGTCGGCGCACGCGTCGAGGTCGTCGCCGATCACCACCGGCACCGAGGCGACCACGTCGAACCCGGTCAGGTCCTTGCCGGCCTTGGCCCGGCCGGTGGCGATCTGCGCCAGCTGGTCGCCGGCCGCGTCCGGGGCGAGGAAGATGCCCAGCCAGCCGTCGGCGATCTCACCGGCCAGCTCCAGGTTCTTCGGGCCGACCGCGGCCAGGTAGACCGGGATGTCCGGGCGCAGCGGGCGGAAACCGAGCTTCAGGGCCTTCCCGGCGCCGCCCGGCAGTGGCAGCTGGTGGTGCTCGCCCTGGTACGACACGGGTTCGCGGGCCAGGGCCAGCTTCACCACGTCGACGTACTCCCGCGTACGGCCGAGGGGTTTGGCGAACCGCACCCCGTGCCACCCCTCGGAGACCTGGGGCCCGGAGACGCCGAGGCCCAGCCGGAATCGGCCGCCGGAGAGGGTGTCGAGCGTGGCCGCGGTCATCGCGGTCATCGCCGGCGTGCGCGCCGGGATCTGCATGACCGCGGCGCCGAGGTCGATCCGCTCGGTCTGGCCGGCGATCCAGCCGAGCATGCTGACGGTGTCCGAGCCGTACGCCTCGGCCGCCCAGAGCACGGAGTAGCCGAGCCGATCCGCCTCCCGGGCCATCGCGAGGTGGTCGGCGGGCGTGCTCCACGCCGTCTGGTATCCGAGGCTGAGTCCGAGCCGCACGACGGTGCCCTCCCGCAGATCATGAGCTGTCAAGAGCAAGGGTACTGATCCGTTCCATGACCGTTTCGGTCCGGTAACCGACCCACCCGGCTGAGGCCGTGGCATTTCGCTGAGCAGGGAGTCTGAATAAGGTTCACTCATGCATCAGCGACCGCTCGGCCGAAGCGGGCTAGCGGTTTCGCGGCTCGCGCTCGGCACCATGACCTGGGGACGGGACACCGACCCCGATGACGCGGCGGATCAGCTGAAGATCTTCCTCGAGGGCGGCGGCACGCTCATCGACACCGCCGACGTGTACGGCGACGGCGACGCCGAGGCGGTGATCGGCTCCCTGCTCGATCACCTGGTGCCGCGCGACGAGATCGTGATCGCCACCAAGGCCGGGCTCACCCCGCACCGGTACCGCCCGCGCGACGCCTCCCGGGGCAATCTGATGCGCGCGCTGGACGCGTCGCTGCGGCGGCTCGGCACCGACTACGTCGACCTGTGGCAGGTGCACGGCTACGACGCGCAGACCCCGTTCGAGGAGACGCTGGCCGCTCTCGATCAGGCGGTCGCCAGTGGCCGGGTCCGCTATGCCGGCGTGTCGAACTTCTCGGCCTGGCAGACCGCGCGGGCCGCGACCTGGCAGTCGGCGTATCCCGGCCGGGCTCCGATCGTGGCCGCCCAGATGGAGTACTCACTGCTGGAGCGCGGCATCGAGCGGGAGATACTGCCGGCTGCCGCGGCTCTCGGTTTCGGGGTGCTGGCCTGGTCGCCGCTGGGCCGCGGGGTGCTCACCGGCAAGTACCGCAACGGGCGGCCGCTGGACTCGCGGGCCGCTTCCGATCATCTGGCCTCGTTCGTGCAGGCCTATCTGGAGCCACGCAGCTCCAGCATCGTGGAGGCGCTGGTCACCGCGGCCGCCGGGCTCGGGGTGTCGCCGCTCGAGGTGGCGCTCGCCTGGATCCGGGACCGGCCCGGCATCTCGTCGGTGATCCTCGGGGCGCGCACGGCCGGCCAGTTGCAGGGGGCGCTGCGCAGCGAGCAGCTGACGTTGCCGGCCGAGATCGCGTTCGCCCTGGACGACGTGTCGGCGATCGAGGTCGGATACCCGGAACGCGAGGGTGTCGGATACCCCGACACCTACTTCGGCTGACACGTCACAGAGGGCTGGTGCCCGGTCCGGGGCGGGCGCATATTAGATCGCATGGACTACGAATATGCGCCGTTGCGGTTGCCTTCGAATGTCGATCGTCTGACCGCGGCGGCGCAGCTCGCCATAGCGGCCGAGTTCTCCGGATGGGAGCTGGCCCGCGTGCAGCTCTTCGCCGACGGGACGCGCAAGGTGATGCTCCGCCGCCGCGTCCAGGCGACCCCTCAGCCCGGCCTCAGTTACTGAGGCCTTCCGGGCTGAGGCCGGCCGGCGGCGGAGCAACCGGACTCAGTGCTTGTGGTTGTGGCCGGCGTGATCGTGATCGTGGTCGTGGTCGTCCTCGTCCGGCAGGAACGGGTGCTCGTCCAGACGGCCCACCAGCACGTCCGAGTCGACCGGGGCGAACGGGCCGGAGCCGTCGGCGTCGTCGAAGGCCTCCAGGTCCAGCGGCTCGGCGACCTCGGTCACCGTGAGCAGGCCGTCGAGCGGCTCCAGCTCGGGCACGTCCAGCGACGCCAGCGAGCCGTCGCCGGCCTGGAGCAGCTCCAGCACGGCCTCGCCGACCGACTCGACCGGTCCGGCGTCCTCGTCCTCCGGCACCGAGCTGCGCCGGGCGGTCTCGGCGACCCGCAGCAGCGCGGACACGCTGGGCACCCGGTAGTCACGGCGCTGCCGGACCGAGACGATCTGCGGGTACGGGTCGGCGCCCGCCGCGCCACCGGCCTCGGTCAGCTGGCCGAACCGGCGGTCCGCCTCGTCCGGGTCGATCGACTCGACGTCCCACGGCGTGACCTCGCCGAAAGCGTCGAGCAGCTGCTCGTCGTACGCGAAGGAAGCGTTGTTCAGGTCGACGTACGCCTGCCAGACGTCGTCGTCGTCGATGCGGCCGGCCGCCGCCTTGACGGCCGCGAGGTGCGCCCGCGCCGCCTCGATCACCCGGTCGAGGGCGACGTCGAGCTCGGCGTTCTGGTCAGTCATGGGATTGGGGGTCCTTCCGATTTCAGCTGTTTCGGAGCAAGCGGTCGAGCACACGCACGCCGAACTTTAGTCCCTCCACCGGAACTCGCTCGTCGATGCCGTGGAAGAGCGCACTGAAGTTGAGATCCGGCGGGAGACGCAGGGGGGCGAAGCCGAAGCACCGGATGCCGAGGGTGGAGAAGGCCTTGGCGTCGGTGCCGCCGGACATCAGGTACGGCACGGTACGCGCCCCCGGGTCCTCGGCCCGCAGCGCGGCCCCCATCGCGTCGACCAGATCGCCGTCGAAGGCGGTCTCCACGGCCGGCTGCTGGTGCACGTGCTCGATCTCCAGGTCCGGCCCGAGCACCTCGCGCAGCTCACGCAGGAACACGTCGGCGTGCCCGGGCAGGGTGCGGCAGTCGATGGTGGCCGACGCCTTGCCGGGGATCACGTTGTCCTTGTAGCCCGCTTCGAGCCGGGTCGGGTTGGCGGTGTTGCGCAGGGTGGCGCCGATCAGGTTGGCGATCGGGCCGAGCTTGGCGACCGCGAGCTCCGGCTCGTCCGGGTCGAGCTCGATCTCCAGGGCGTCGCTGACCTGCTCCAGGAAGGACCGCACGGTCGGGGTTAGGACCGTCGGGAAGCGGTGCCGGCCGACCCGGGCGACGGCCTCGGCCAGGGTGGTGACCGCGTTGTCGTCGTGGATGAAGGAGCCGTGGCCGGGCCGGCCGGTGGCGTGCACCCGCAGCCAGTCGAGCCCCTTCTCGGCGGTCTGCACGAGATAAAGACGAAGATCATCATTGACGGTGTACGAGTAACCGCCGACCTCGCCGATCGCCTCCGTGCAGCCCTCGAACTCCCCGGGATGGTTCTGCACCAGCCACTGGGAGCCGTACTCCATGCCGGCCTCCTCGTCGGCGGTGTACGCCAGGACGATGTCGCGCGGCGGGACGTAGCCGGTGCGCCGCCACTCGCGGACCACGGCGAGCACCATCGCGTCGAAGTCCTTCATGTCGACGGCGCCGCGGCCCCACAGGTAGCCGTCCTTGATCTCGCCGCCGAACGGGTCGACCGACCACTCGCCGGCGTCGGCCGGGACCACGTCGAGGTGGCCGTGCACGAGCAGCGCGCCGCGGGACGGGTCGGCGCCGGGGATCCGGGCGACCAGGTTGGCCCGTTTCGGCGCGGACTCGAGGAGACGGGTCTCGACGCCGACCTCGGCCAGCCGCTCGGCAACGTACTCGGCGGCGGCCCGCTCCCCCACGGTGGTCCGCGGGTCGCCGGTGTTGGTGGTGTCGATGCGGAGCAGGTCGCGGCAGATGTCCACGACCTCACTCTCGGCGGTGTTCTCCATCTGCCCTTCTTATCAGCCGGAAGTCACAGAGGTTTGATCGGAAGCGGCCGTTGGGTACCAGCGGGCCGTGTCTGAAGTGAATCTCCCCCCGCTGCCGCCGACCGGCGGCGAGATCCCTGGGCGCAGCATCGTCGATGTGGTCGCCGCCCAGCACCGTGAGCTGCTCGGCCTGACCGAGCGCCTGTCCGAGTCCCCGGAGGACCGGGACGTGGCGTCGGTCCTGGTCGCCACCCTCTCCCGGCATCTGTGCGCCGAGGAGCAGTACCTCTACCCCGCGGTCCGGGCCGCGGTGCCCGGCGGCGAGCAGATCGCCGACCGGGAGCTGGCCGAGGACCAGGCCATCCTGGAGCGCCTGCGTGACCTGGAACGCACCGGCGCCGGCCGGGACGATCTGGCCGAGGCGGTACGCCGGCACGTCGCCGCCGACGCCGAGGAACTGCTGCCGTTGCTGGAGCAGATGGTGCCCTCGGAGGATCTGGTCCGGCTCGGGAACCGCTTCGAGACGGCCGAGGAGGCGGCGCCGACCCGCCCGCACCCGTCCACACCGTCCGTGCCGCCCTGGAACAAGGTGGTGGATCCGCTGGTCGGAGTAGCTGACAAGATTCGTGACGTGATCAGCTCACGTGCCACATACGTACGCGATCTGTAACTAAAGGCAGGTTACGGCCTGTAAGTGCCGAACGTCCTGTTCGTTCATACGTTTGTCACAGGTTGCCGATCATTCCACGGCTTGCGGACTAGCGTTCGATCCCTTTCTAGTCCTAACGTCACGCTATGAACCTCGAGCTGCGGCATCTGAAGGTGGTCTGCGCCATCGCGGAGACCGGCAGCGTGACCAAGGCCGCGTCACAACTCGGCCTTGCCCAGCCTGCACTCACCGCCCAACTTCAGCGGATAGAGCGCACACTGGGTGGCCCGCTGTTCGACCGTGACCGCCGGGGCGCGCGCCCAACCGCCCTGGGAGAACTGGTGCTCTCCCGCGCCAGAGTGCTGCTGCCCGCGATGAAGGGCCTGCAGGACGAAGCGGCCCGGCTGGCCGCCGGCGGCGATCACGACACGATGAGCAGGTACCGGATCGGCGCGGTCGGCGGACCGGTCGTCGCGCATCTGGTGCACCGCCTGTCGGCTGCCCAGCCGGAGGCGCAGATCTCCACCCACGCGTCCTACTACATCTCCGAGCTGTCGAGCATGGTGATGGCCGGCAAGCTGGACTACGCACAGGTCGGCGTCTGCGGTGACGCGCTGCCGTCCGCGGAGTACGGCCTGGTCTGGCAGACCATCGGGATGGACGCCGTCTGTGTGCTGCTGCCCGACGACCACCCGCAGGCCAAGAACCTGTCGGTCGACCTGGCGGAGCTGGCCGACGAGCAGTGGGTGGCCGGCGCCGGTGACGGCTGTTTCGGCGACTGTTTCGCCGCGGCCTGCGCCCGGGCCGGTTTCGCGCCACGCCGGGTCCTGGAGTCGGACGTGCGCAACTGTGTCGACATGGTCGAGCTGGGCCTGGCCATCGGCCTGTGCCAGCCCACGTTCCGCCCACCGGCGGGACTGACCAGCCGGCCGTTGCGTGGCGCCCCGCTGCGCTGGCGGCTGGTCCTCGGCTGGCACCCGGACTCCCCGGCCGCACGCAGCGCGCCCAAGCTGATGGACCACGCGCAGGAGGCGTACCAGGAGATCCTGGCCCGCAACGAGCACTACACGCAGTGGGCGCAGAGCCTCCCCGGCGCCGGCGGCAACAGCCACCTGGCCGCGGCCTGAGACACCCGGAGGGGGCGCCCGGCGCCCCCTCCGAAAAAGCTCACCGTGCGGCGGCGCTCATCTCCACGTCGAAGACCAGCGCGCCGTCCCTGGCGTCCACCCGGACCGTCCGGCCCGGCGCCAGATCAGCGGCGAGCAGCATCGTGGACAGCCGGTTGTCCAGCTCCCGCTGGATGGTCCGGCGCAACGGCCGCGCCCCGAACTCGGGCTGGTAACCGCGTTCGGCCAGCCAGTCGACGGCGGCCGAGGTGATGTCCAGGGTGACGTCCTGGGCGTGCAGCCGCTTGCGGGTCTCCTCCAGCAGCATCTCGGTGATCCGGTGCAACTGGTCGTCCTCCAGCTGCCGGAAGATGATGATCTCGTCGATCCGGTTGATGAACTCGGGCCGCAGCTGCTCCTTGAGCCGCCGGTCGAGCCGGTCGCGCAGTTCCTCGTCGGGTGAGCGGCCGTTCTCCGCGCCGGCGAAGCCGACACTGCGGGTGCTCCCGTTGATCAGGTCCGAGCCCAGGTTGCTCGTCATGATCAGCACGGTGTTCTTGAAGCTGACCGTCCGCCCCTGGCTGTCGGTGAGCCGCCCGTCGTCGAGCACCTGCAACAGCATGTTGAAGACATCCGGGTGGGCCTTCTCGATCTCGTCGAGCAGGACCACACTGTACGGCCGCCGCCGCACCGCCTCGGTCAGCTGCCCCGCCTCGTCGTAGCCGACGTACCCGGGCGGCGCCCCGACCAGCCGGGACACCGTGTGCCGCTCCTGGAACTCGCTCATGTCGAGCCGGATCATCCGGTCCGGCTCGCCGAACAGCGCCTCGGCCAGCGACCGGGCCAGCTCGGTCTTGCCGACCCCGGTCGGGCCGAGGAACAGGAAACTGCCGACCGGCCGGTCCGGGTCGCCGAGCCCGGCGCGCGACCGGCGGACCGCCTCGGCCACCGCGTTCACCGCGTCCTCCTGGCCGATCACGTGCCCGTGCAGGTTCTGCTCCAGCCGCAGCAGGCGGTCCCGCTCGGCCTCGGTGAGCTGCGCGACCGGGATGCCTGTCGAACGGGACACCACCGCGGCGATCTCCTCCTCGGTCACCTGCGGCACCCCGTCCGCCGACGAACCGGGGCCGGCCAGCTGCGCCCGCAACGTGTTGATCTCGTCGCGCAGCGCCGACGCCTGCTCGTAGTGCTCGGCCGCGACGGCCTGGTCCCGGTCCCGGGACAGCTGCTCGAGACGCCGCTCCCGCTCCCGCCGGTTGGCGTCGGGTGTCTTGGTGCGCAGCCGGACCCGCGCGCCGGCCTGGTCGATCAGGTCGATCGCCTTGTCCGGCAGGTACCTGTCGGTGATGTAGCGATCGGACAGCACCGCCGCCGCGTCCAGCGCCTCGTCGGTGATCCGTACCTGATGATGGGCCTCGTAGTTGTCGCGGAGCCCACGCAGGATCGCCACCGTGTCCTCGACGCTCGGCTCCCCGACCAGGACCGGCTGGAAGCGCCGGGCCAGGGCCGCGTCCTTCTCGATGTGCCGGCGGTACTCGTCCAGAGTGGTCGCGCCGATCACCCGCAGCCGCCCGCGGGCCAGCGCCGGCTTGAGCATGTTGCCGGCGTCCATGCCGCCACCCTCGCCGCCGCCACCCGCGCCGACCACCGTGTGGATCTCGTCGAGGAAGACGATCAGGCCGTCCCCGGACGCCTGGATCTCCTCGATCACCTTCTTCAGGCGCTCCTCGAAGTCGCCGCGGTACCTGGTGCCGGCCACCATCCCGGCCAGGTCCAGCTGCACCACCCGCTTGTCCTGGAGGGTCAGCGGCACCTCGCCGTCCACGATGCGCTGGGCCAGGCCCTCGACCACGGCGGTCTTGCCGACACCGGCCTCGCCGATCAGCACCGGGTTGTTCTTGGTACGCCGGGACAGGATCTCGATCGCCTGCTCGATCTCGTCGGCGCGCCCGATCACCGGGTCGATCTCGCCACGCCGCGCCGACTCGGTCAGGTCGACGCCGAACTGCTCCAGGGTCGGTGTCGGCGCCGCGTTCGGCCGCCCGCCACCCTGGCCGCTCTGGTTCGGTTTCGGCAGCTCACTGTGGTGCGGGATGGTCCGCGGGTCGACGATCCGGCCGGCCAGCAGCCGCCCCGCCGCCGAATCGGTGTTCATGCCGAGCGCCATCAGGATGTGCTCCGGCCCGATGTACGAGGCGCCGACCGCACGGGAGATCTGCAGGCTGTCCAGCAGCGCGCGCTTCGCGGCCGGGGTCAGCGCGATGCTCTCCGGCAGCTCGGTGGCGGCCGCCGCGGGCCGGCCCAGCTCGGTGAGCAGCTTGTCCGGGTCGGCGCCGGCACGGCGTACCGTCTGCTTCATGGGGTCCTGCTGGAGCACCGCCCACAGCAGGTGATCGGTGTCCAGATCGGCCAGCGGCCGGTCGCCGCCGGCGACCTCCGCGGCCCGGCGGGCCGCGTCGGCGAGCACCTGCCGGGCGTCGTTGCTCATGTATCTCGCGATGTCGAAACGCTGCGCCTGGCGGCGCGGCTCGGCCGCACCGAAGAAGCGCGCGAACAGGTCGTCCCACTGGCCGGGCCCCGCCGGCCCGAACGGTCCGATGCTCATCTGTCTCTCTTCTCCTGGTACCTCGGGCCGGGGTCGCCCCACAGGGCTACCCGGCCGGATGGGCGGCAAACGCGGGCCGTCCGGCTGTCAACAGCGCGCTAGCCTCCCTGCCGATTCCCGAATCGCGGAAAAAGTTGACACGACTACACTCAACTTCATGGTCGTGCCTCCGGATCCACCCTCCCTCACGCCGCTCTTCCAGGAGCCGGAACCGCCCGAGCCGGTCCGATCGTCACCCGCCGGCTCCGCCCGCTCCCCGGCCGCCGACGCCCGGCCTGCCGTTTCCCCGGCCGCCGACGCCCGGCCCGCAGTTTCCCCGGCCGCCGACGCCCGGCCCGCAGTTTCCCCGGCCGCCGACGCCCGGCCCGCAGTTTCCCCGGCCGCCGACGCCCGGCCCGGCGTGCTTCCGGCTGTCGGCGCTTCGCCGGTCGCCGGGGTCTCCGCGCTTCCGCTGGTCATCGTCGACGGGGCGAATGTCGTCGGGTCGGTCCCGGACGGCTGGTGGCGCGACCGGGCCGGCGCGGCGGTGCGGCTCCGCGACAGCCTGGCGGCGGTCCCCGCCGTCGGCCTCCCCGACGTCCCGGCGCCGGTCGAGGTGATCCTGGTGGTCGAGGGCAGAGCACGAGACATCCCGCAGGATCCCGGGGGCGTGCGGCTCGAGCGCGCGTCCGGCTCCGGCGACGACAAAATCGTTGATCTGGTACGGCAGACCGCCCCCACCCGCCGCACCATCGTCGTGACCGCCGACCGAGGCCTCCGATCGCGCGTGACCACCTTGGGAGCCGAAGTCCGTGGCCCGTCAGCGGTCCCCCGCTGACCCGTCCACCCCGGAACTCCGACTCGGACGTAGACCTGCTCCCACCCGGTCAGGCCCACTTCGCGCGGCAGGCCGACGCGGACTGAGCCCCGCCTTCCCGCAGGGTGCGGACTGAGCCCCGCCTTCCCGCAGGGTGCGGACTGAGCCCCGCCTTCCCGCAGGGTGCGGACTGAGCCCTGCCTTCCCGCAGGGTTCAGACCGGCCCCGCCCTCTCCCACAGAACCGGCACGGCCACCGCCGCCCCAACAGGCCCCAGAGCCACCCACACCCTCCCGCGTATCTTGCACGATCCTCTCACCCGAAGTGATCTTGCAAGACTCTCCAGGCCGCGCCGAACCAGCATGACCCGCCCGGCCCTGCATGCCCACCCAGGCCGCGCCAACCCTGCATGTCCGCCCGGACCGGACCGACCCTGCATGGCCGACCCAGCATGCCCACCCCGACCGGGCTGACCGGGCACGATCCACTCCGGACGATGCCGACCTTGCACGATCCGCTCCGGACGTGCCGATCTTGCACGATTCGCCGTCGCCGTCGGCGATCTTGCACGATCCTTCATGCTGGTGGCGATCTTGCACGATCCTCCACGCCCCGGGGTGCATCACCGTGCAAGAACCACTTCGCGGCGTGGACCTTGCAAGTGTTTCCCGGTCGGGGCACGGAAAGTCCTGCAAGATCGGCCCGAGGGTGCACATTCGTGCAAGATCGGCCCCGGGTGCGGCGACAGGCGAAGGCCGGCGGGTGTCAACGGTCAAGACATTTTCGCGTTTCCGCTAGCAGGCGGGAACACGGGCAGTGACCGGCAGGAACACCGGCGCCGAGCGGTCGGGAACACGAGCCAAGGCCGGCGGGAGCACCGGCGGAGACCGGCAGGAACACGGGCGCCGAGCGGTCGGGAACACGGGCGGAGACCGGCGGGAGCACCGGCGGAGGACGGCGGAACGGCAAGCGGGAGCCGGCCGGAACGCCGGCGTCGAACCGGCGGGGACACAAGCAGCGACAGGCGGAGGCCGGCGGGGCAACAGAGCAGGGGCCGGGTGGGAACAGGGGGCAGGTTGCGGGAATGGCGGGGTGGCGTACCTCGGCGGGCTGACGCCCGGGGGAGGGCGTGTCGGCACCCGCGGTGGTGACCTCAGGTGGCCTCCGGAGGCCCTGATGATCCACTGTGGAATTTCGTCGGATAGGATCTCACCAGGGAGATCTTTGGCCGCTGCGGGGCAAACCGCGTCGTGCCGGGCCTGGCAGGCTCTGATAAAACGGGGCATGCGAGGACGGCCGTCCGGAAACCTGACGCTAGGCTGGAGCCGCAATGTAGACCCCGTCCAGGAGGCTGCCCGGGTGGCCAGTGTCGCCGAACTCAGAGCTGCCGTGGAGGCCGCGCTACAGCAGGTCACCGAGGGGCAGCAGGCGATACAGGCGGCGCGGGAGAAGATCGGTGAGGCGCAGCAGAGCCTGGCCGCCGCTCTCGACGGCAGCGCCAACGACGCGGTGGGGGCCGCGCACGCCTCGCTGTCACAGGCCGATCAGCAGCTCGAGGATTCGATGAGCGCCACCCTCGCTGCGGTCGAGCAGGCCCACACCTACACGGCGAACCTCTGACGCGATGTCGCTGCTGCAGGAACTCGGCGCCCAGCTTCGCGCCACCTCCGACGACCTGCCCACCGGGCTGGTCGCTGCGGCGATGGACAAGCTGCGCAGCGCGACCGACCTGCTCCGGTGGGTGCAGGAGGAGTCCAGCAAGGACCTCGGGGTGCTTCGTCTCGGCCACGCGACCGAGCATGCCGAGACGGCCGCCGCGGCGCTCCGGGCCACACAGGACGCCGTTGAGGCGTACCTCATGGTGCTCGGTCTGTCCGGGACGCCCGGCACCGCGCCGGGCCAGGAGTGGCGCACCGAGATGCGCCGGGAGGAGCGGCCGGAGCGCGCAGCGCGACCGGACGAGCCGCCCGCGGAGAAAGTGGAGAGCCTCGGGCCGTGGTGGCAGCAGCGGGTGGCGCAGCTGACCGGTGAGTCGCCGCCGGGTGGTTCGGACCGGCCGGAGCTCGGCGAGCAGGCCGATCCGTCGGACCTGCTGCGCCGGATCGCGGCCGGGGTGCGGGCCGGCGACCGGGCCCGGCTGGGGCGGGAGCTGCACGCGGTCAACGCCTCGACCGGGCTGGGGCTGTCCGCGGTGACGCCGCAACTGTTGCACCGGCTCGCCGGCGACCTGCTCGGGCACGAGCCGCGCCCGGAGGATGTGCCACGGCTGCGGACGGCCGCCGAGGGCCGGGTGAAAGCGCTGCTGCCGGGCACCCAGCCGGACGTCCTGGAGACGCTGCTCGACCGGATCTGCCGGGTTCCGCTGCGCCAGCAGCAGGAGAAACGCGGTGACCGGCCGGCCGGGCATCCGGCCGACAACGCGGTCACCGCGAGTGTGCTGACCGGGGTGCTGCTGGCCCGGCTGGGGCGGGACGCCGGTTCGCTGGAGCCGGACGCGCCGGAGCCGGTGCGCCCCCGGGCCGAGGCGGCGGAGGACCGCCGATGAGGCAGGGCTGGAGTTCGATGACCACTTCGACGATGCCGGCGAGTCATGGCTGAATCCACCAAGAACCGGGTCATGGAGATCCGGGCCGGGCTTTCGCACGCGCTCGGCGCCGCGCAGGTCGCCCTGGAGCGGGCCCACGAGGCCCGGGAGGCGGCCGAGGCGCGGTACCGGCGGATGGTCGCGGCGGCCACCTCGCGGCGGCGGAAGCTGGCCTCGGCGCGGGACGAGCGGATCCACGAGATCGACTCGTGGCACGACACCGAGCTGGCGGCGCTGGCCGGCGCGGCGGCGGGCGCGGCCGACCGGGCGGCGCCCGGGGCGGCCGGCGAGCCGTGGCACAGCTGGGAGCCGACCCCCCTGGACCGGGCCGCCGAGCTGCGGGTCGGGCGGCTGATGCTGCCGGAGGCGCCGCTGCCGGCGCCCGCCCGCGCCGAACGGCCCGGCGCCCAGGGGAACGGCGACGACGGCAAGAAAAGCGGACAACATGCCGCAAGGAGAGGCGAGCAAGGCGGCAGAGGCGGGCCGGGCGGGGCCGAGGACTGGGGCGGCGGGGCCTGGGCCGGTGCGCCGGGTGAGGTGACCGAGGCGTGGGCCGGGCCGGACAGCGAGCCGCCGGAGAGCGCCGCCGGGCCCGTCGTCGACGACGCGCCGCCCGAGGTTCCGGCGCTGGTGCGGCTGCTCGATCACGGGCACATCGTGGTCGAGGGCGACCGGCGGGCCGGTGACGACGTGGTGGCCGGGCTGCTGCTGCGGGCGCTCGGCACGAGTGTGCCCGGCCAGGTGCAGCTGATCGGGTACGACCCGGAGAACCTCGGTGGCGGGCTGGCCGGGTTCGCGCCGCTGGCGACGGCCGGCGTGCTCGCCTTCGTCGGGCCGGGCGGGCTGGACAAGCTGCTCGACGAGCTGGTCGGGCACGTGCGGCGGATCAACGAGACGGTGCTGGCCGGTGAGTACACCTCGGTGCGGGAGCTGCACGCGGCGACCAGACGGCGGCCGGAGCCGTGGCGGGTGGCGGTGCTGCTGGGCGCCGGTGAGCTGTCCCGGCATCAGCGGACCCAGCTGGACCGGCTGCTGCGGACCGGGGCGGCGTGCGGGGTGCACCTGGTGATCCGGGGGCAGTCGGTGGAGCCGGGGCCGGGGATCGAGTTCGTGGTGGCGGCGCCGGGTGACGGTGCCCGGATCGAGAGCGCGGGTGCTCTGCCCGTACGGCTGGATGGCGCTCCTCCGTCTCATCTGATGACCGCGACGTGCCGGCAGATCGCCGAGTCGGTGGCCGCCGGGCCGGCGCCGGTGGCGCTGGACAGCCTCCTGCCGGAGGCAGGGGCCGAGTGGCGGGAGAGTTCCGCGGCGGGGTTGACCGCGCCGCTCGGCGACAGCCCGCAGGGGCCGCGCGTTCAGGTGACGTTGAGTGACTACCCGCCGCATGCGTTGATCGCCGGGCCGTCCGGGACCGGCAAGACCAACTTCATCTACGCCTGGATGGGAGCGCTTTCCGCCCGCTACTCCCCCGACGAGCTGGCGTTCTACCTGCTCGATTTCAAGGAGGGGGTGTCGTTCGCCAGGTTCGCGCCGGGCCGGCGAGACCCGAGCTGGCTGCCGCACGTCCGGTTGGTCGGCGTCAACGTCAACACGGACCGTGAGTTCGGGCTGGCGCTGCTGCGGTTCCTGGGCGCCGAGCTGAAACGGCGGGCGGACGCCGCGAAGCAGCATGAGGTGACCAACCTGGCCGAGCTGCGCGCCGAGGATCCGGAGGGGTCGTGGCCGCGGATCGTGGCGGTGGTCGACGAGTTCCAGGTGCTGCTGGCCGGGCGGGACGCGGTGACGACGGAGGCCGTGGACCTGCTGGAGGACCTGGCCCGGCGCGGCCGGTCGCAGGGCATCCATCTGGTGCTGGCCAGTCAGGACGTGTCGGGCATCGAGGCGCTGTGGGGGCGGCCCGCGCTGGTCGCCCAGTTCAGCCTGCGGATCGCGCTGCCCAAGGCGCGGCGGGTGCTGGCCGAGACGAACCCGGCCGCCGACTCGCTGCCCCGCTATCACGCGGTGGTCAACGCCGACTCGGGCGCGCCGGAGGCGAACCGGATCGTCCGGGTGCCGGCGGCCGGCGACCGGGAGCAGTGGAGCGCGCTGCAGCACCGGCTGTGGCGGCGCCGCCCGGCCGAGCTGGGGCCGCCCCGGCTGTTCGACGGTGACGTCATCCCACGGCTGGCGGACAGCCCGGACTACCGGGACCTGCGGGTCGGTGACTCGACGACGGCGCCGGTGATGCTGCTGGGGCAGACCATCGACGTGGCGGCGCGGTCGGCGCAGACGGTGATGCGGCGGGCGCCGGGCCGGAACCTGGCGGTGCTGGGCACCCGGACCGACGAGGCGTGCGCGATCCTGGCGACGGCCGGCCGGTCGCTGGCCGCGCAGTTCACCCCGGGCGGGGCCCGGTTCTCGGTGGTCTGCCTGGACACCGACGCGCGGGCGGCGGCCGAGGCGCTGCACGCCCGGATCCCGGGGTCCGGGTTCTATCTGCCCGACGACGTGTACTGGCTGCTGGAGGACGCCGCCGCGGAGGCGACCGCGTCGTGGCCGGCGGACCGGCCGCATTTCATCCTGATCTACGCGGCGGACGCGCTGCCCGGCGGCAAGGAGGCGGCCGACCAGCTGCGGACCGTGCTGCGGCAGGGCCCGGAGCGGCGGCTGCACGTGCTGGGCTGGTGGCGCGGGGCCGGGCTGCTGCGTGACTCGCTGGGCGGGCACGCGTCGCGGACCGATCCGATCGGCGCGTGGGTGGCGCTGGACGTGCACGGCAGCGAGCTGTCGCCCTACTACCCGGGGCAGGGCGCGCCGAACTGGTATCCGCGCCCGTGGCGGGCCCTTCATTTCGACCGCTCGGTGCATCGTGGCGCCGAGGTGATCATCCCCTACGGAACCTCATGAGCGAACTGCAACCGGCCGACTTCGAGCGCGCCGACTACCGTACCGTCCTGCGCCGGCTGACCAGCCTGGACGCGAAGGCGACCGGGCTGCGGGAGGAGGCGCGCCGCTGGTACTCCGACCGGCTGGCCGCCGCCGACGTGGCGGTCCAGGAGGCGGCCGGGCGGCTGGAGGCGGCCGAACGGTCGGTCCGGTCGGCCCAGCGTGGCCTGGAGGAGGTGGA
This sequence comes from Actinoplanes sp. NPDC026670, assembly GCF_040638175.1. NCBI lineage: Bacteria > Bacillati > Actinomycetota > Actinomycetes > Micromonosporales > Micromonosporaceae > Actinoplanes > Actinoplanes sp. NPDC026670. Next base: position 8,956 of record NZ_JBEZXU010000040.1, on the reverse strand, counting down.
CGCGCGGGCGGCCGGCCTGTGGTCGGACTTCGTGCACCGGGTCGGTCCGGTGGCCGAGCGGTTCGGGCGCACCCTGCCGCCGGCCAGCATCCCCCGGCAGCGCGGTGACGACGGGCCGGACCGGGACGCCGAGGACTACCTCAAGGAGGTGGAGAACCGGGTGCGCTACACACCGCCGGCCCGGCCGATCACCCTCGGCACGAAGATCCTCTTCGGGGTGCTGGGGTTCGCCGGCGGGCTGCTCGGCGTGATCGGCAATCTGATGGTCCGGCAGACCGGCGCGGCCGCGGGCGGGGACTGGCAGCAGGCGGCGCCGGTGGTGGCGCTGCTGGTGATGCTGCTCTTCCCGGTGCTGGCGGTGGTGACGGCGAAACTCATCGCCGACCGGCGGGACGCCCCGCTGGACACCTCGGCGGTCGTGACGGTCCTGGCGACCGGCCTGGTCACGGCCGGTCTGCTGTTCACCTCGGTCCTGGTCGCCCAGAACCGCTGAGGTCCCTCATCCGGCGGGCCTCGTCGGCCAGGGCGGCCGGGACACCAGGTCCGTCGTCGCCGCCGCCGTGGGCCTCGTCGTACTCGTAGTCGCCGCCGGCCGCCGCTTCGGCGCGCTCGACCTCATCGCGGGCGTCGTCTGCTGTGTCGGTCATGGAACCGGTTTTACCCTGCCTCGGCCCGGAAATACCGGGGATCACGGATTCACCACCCGGCTGCATTCCCCGTCGGCCGGCGGGATTCCGCCCAGCCACCCGGCGGACGGATTCCCGTCGACCGGCGGATGGATAAACAATTGTTCAGTAATGAATATGTGGCGCGCGTCGCGAGGTCGCGCGCCACATAAGCGATAACCGGCCCGGCGGGCGTCAGCTGGCCCGGCGCTCGCGCACCTGCTTGCAGTTCACACACGTGGTGGCCGAGGGGAACACCTCGAGCCGCTCCACCGGGATCGGGTTGGAGCAACCCTCACAGTTCCCGTACGTCCCGTCGTCGAGGCGCTGGAGCGCGTGCTCCGCCTGCGTGCGCCGGTCCAGCAGGGTCCTCAGCAGCGAGCTCGCGGCGTCGCGCTCCGCCGTCTTCGACCCACTGTCGGCCTGGTCGTCGCCGGCGGCGTCGCCGATCTCGACCAGCCGCAGCCTGGTGTTCTGGGCGACGGCCTCTTCGTACTCGCGGTCGAGATCCTCGAACCGGCCCTGCAGGATCACCCGGATCTGCTCGAACTCCTCGGCCGAGCGCCCCTTGGCCGTGCTCGCGCCCTTACCCGCAACAACCGCTCCGTTGACGAGCATGCAGTCCCCCTGCCCTTCACTCTGCCCCGACCGGTGGCCATCCCCGGGTCACCCTCGTCCCGGCCGGCTCGGCATGTGGAGCCGGACGATACCCACCGCCGGAGATCCCAAACGGGACCCCCGCGAAAAAGTAACCGGAGCATAACTGTCGGTGTTCGAATCCGCCACGGACTCGGCACGCGGGTCTTGTGCCGAGCGTCACGAGCCGGTCACGACGAGCGCCGGGTGACGTGGGTCGTCGAGACGAACGACCACGTCAGCGAAGGTTTCCGGGGCGACCTCGCCGGTGTAGCGCCGGTAGGCGGGCAGGGTCCAGGCGAGATCATCAGGGGTACGGCGAGCCAGCGCCCCCGGAGACAGCTCAAGGTGGACGGAGAAGTCGAACGGCAGCCCGGACCCGAGCAGCAGCGGGCCGCTGACCAGCACGATCGTGCCCGGCGCGAGCTCACGGTAGGGCGCCCGGGCGGCCCGGTCGATGCGGGCGTCCCACAGGCGCTCCAGGATCCGCCCGGAGCCGTCCGGACCCGCCGGGGACAGAACCTCCCGGATCAGCCCGGCCTCGTCGAACCAGCCGGTGTAGAAAGAGTCCGGATTGGTACGCCCGAACTCGAGCCGCAGCGACGCCGGGCGCAGGAAATCGCTGGTGTCGACACGTACCGCCGGGCGGCCGCGCACCCGCAGCGGGTCGACCAGGGCGTCCGCGAGACGGCCCGGATCAGCCGCGTCGGCGCCGTCCACGGCCACCCGCAGCCGGCTGTCGGATTCCCGACTCGCCAGCCGGTCGGCGAGGCCCTCGACGAGCAGGGGAAAGGAGACCGGTCGTACCCGCATGGATCAATCGTGCGGCAGGATGCTGATCCGTGCGTCGTCGGCCAGCCGGTAGCCCACTCCGTAGACGGTGGTGATCAGCGGCAGGTGCCCGCCGAGCTTGAGCCGCAGCCGGCGCACGTGCACGTCGACGGTGCGCTCACCGGCCCGTTCGTAACCCCAGACCGCGGCGAGCAGCTGCGCGCGGGTGAAGACCCGGCGCGGGCGCTCGGCGAGGTACTGGAGGAGGTCGAACTCCAGCCGCGTCAGCGGCAGCGCCTCGCCCTCCAGCAGCGCCTGCCGGGACGAGGTCAGCAGACGGACCTCCGGACCCTCCAGAGGCGCCTCGGCGGGCTCCTCGACCGTCTCCGGCCCGGGCGCCGGGGCCTGCTCGACGGTGACCGTCCCCCGGCTCAGCTCGACCAGCTCACGGACGGCGGCGAGCAGCCGGTGCGCCTGTGGGGACACCACGTCCCCGGTGAGCGGAATGGCGAGCGTCACGGTCAGCGCGGGCTCGGCGGCGCGGCGACCGGAACTCCGGCCCGGTCCGGCAGAACGACGATCGGCACGCGGCGACAATGCGCTGACCGGCATTGATTCATCCCCCAGAATTTGCTGACGCAAGCGAATACGATTTTTCACTCAGCGTAAAGGCCCGAACGATATTTCCGGTACGCCGGTGAGCGGGTCAAGTCGCCAACCACACTGTGGGAAAGACGTTCCATAATTCGTACGCCCGCTAATTCATTCCGGGAACGCTTTCTGTCAGCCTCATTAAACATTGCCGAACGTCATGGGCATGAGAAGACAACCGGGGGCGCCGCCGTCAAGGCGACACCCCCGGTGTGAAACGATTTTCAGATGTGAGTTCAGCCGCCCGAGGTGAGGCGGCGGCCGACCGCGGCGATCAGCCGGTCCAGCTCGGAACCGAACGGGTTGTCGTGCACCAGGTAGGTCCAGGTGGCGCTCGGCCGGACGATCTCGGCCCGCTCCGGCTGCCAGCCGTCCTCCAGATCGACCTCCTCGAAAGCCTCGATCGTCTTCGCCTCGACCTGGGTGAGCATCTCCTGGAACGCCGGCACGGCCGACCGGTGGAACTCGTCCAGCGGGTCCAGCTTGCCCAGCGCGCGCAGGTGCACACCCTCACGGACCTCCGACAGGTACGCCAGGTGGTCCGCCCAGAGCTTGTCGAGGTGGAAGAGGGCGATCGCCCGGGCCGCGTCGGACAGCACGTCCTCGTCGGTGTCCTTGGCCTTGTCGGCCGCCTTCTCCAGCAGCATGATCGCGGCGACCTCGGAGGTCAGCAGACGCTCGCGCCGCTCGGCCAGCAGCAGGCGCTGCTGCTCGATGACCACGCTGTAGCGCCAGGTGTTCTTGTGGATCTCGTGGTTGACGCCCTCGGCGACCCGCTGGGCGTGCTCCACCGCATACTCCACCTGGGCGTCGTGCACGACACCGTCGATGTCCATCCGCGGGGAGGCCGGGATGATGTCGCCGGCGTGCCGCTGGACCAGCTCGTCCTCGAGGCTGACGAAGAACACCGAGCGGCCCGGGTCGCCCTGCCGGCCGGCCCGGCCACGGAGCTGGTCGTCGACGCGGCGGCTGTCGTGCCGGCCGGAGCCGATCACGTAGAGGCCGCCCAGCTCGACGACGGCGTCGCGGTCCTTCTCGTCGCTGCCGCCGAGGCGGATGTCGACACCACGGCCGGCCATCTGGGTGGAGACGGTGACCGCGCCCAGCGCGCCGGCCTCGGCGATGATCGAGGCCTCCTCGGCGTCGTTCTTCGCGTTCAGCACATTGGACGGGACGCCCGCGTCGGCGAGCTGGGCGGCCAGGCGCTCGGACGCCTTCACGTCCAGCGTGCCGATCAGCACCGGGCGGCCCGACTCGTGGGCGATCTTGATCTCCTCGACCAGGGCCTCGTCGCGCATGTCGTGCGCCGAGTAGATCCGGTCGACGTCGTCCTCACGGATGTTCGGCGTGTTCGACGGGATGACCGCGACCTCGAGCTTGAAGTACTCGCGCAGCTGCTCGCCGACGTGCACGGCGGTCGCCGTCATGCCGCAGACCGTCTGGTAGAGGGCGATGAACGCCTGCACGGTGATGGTGTCCAGCACCTCGCCCTCGGCGGTGGCGGACAGGCCCTCCTTGGCCTCCACGGCCGCCTGGAGACCGTCCGGCCAGCGGCGGCGCTGGGCGACCCGGCCGCGCATCTCGTCGATCAGCTCGACCCCGCCGTTACGGACGATGTAGTCGACGTCGCGGCGCAGCAGGGCGTGCGCGTGCAGCGCCACGTTGACCGCGGACAGCGTCTCGACCTGGTCGTCGGCGTACAGGTCGATGTCGCCGAGCTGCTCCTCGACGTTCTTCAGGCCGTCCTCGGTGAAGGCCACCGAACGGCCGTCCTCGGCCACCTCGTAGTCCTTGCCCTTGCGCAGGGTCCGCACCAGGGCGGCGGCCTCGTGCACCGGGTCGCTCTCCACCGCGGTGCTGCCGGCCAGCACCATCGGCACCCGGGCCTCGTCGATCAGGATCGAGTCGGCCTCGTCGACGACACAGGTGGCGAGCTCGCGCTGAACCCGGTCGGCGACGTCGGTGACCAGCTGGTCGCGCAGGTAGTCGAAGCCGGCCTCGCTCACCGAGACGTAGGTGACGTCCGCCGCGTACGCCTCCCGGCGCTCCTCCGGCGTCATCAGCTCGGTCACCGACGCGACGGTCAGGCCGAGGAGCGTGTAGATCGGCTCCATCCACTCGGCGTCGCGGCGGGCCAGGTAGTCGTTGACGGTGAGGACGTGCACCGGGCCGTTGCCGAGGCGGGTGTGCCCATATGCCGCGATGGTCGCGGTGAGCGTCTTGCCCTCACCGGTGGCCATCTCGGCGACCCGCTTGTCGAGCAGGGCCATGGCGCCGAGGAGCTGCACGTCGTACGGCCGCTGGCTGATCGCCCGCCGGGCCGCCTCGCGGCCGATGGCGCAGATCTCGACGTGATCGCTCGCCTCGCGCGCGGCCTCGGTCAGCTCCGCGTCGTCCTTCTCCTGCAGAGCCTCCTCGCGCGCCTCGATCGCGGCAAGCCGCTTCGACAACGGGCCGAGGTCCACCGTCGTGCCCGGACGCTGGAGAAACTTGCGGAACCGGCTCTTCAGCCGCTGAGACACACCCATGGCGCGCAACGGTACTTCATTTTGCCCGAACTCAGGCGCCGGACTCCCGGCGGATCGCTGGAAGGATGGGCGCCGGCGATCGGCGTGCCGACGTTTGCCCCGGCCAGGCGCCGGGCACCTGATGGATCTGACGTCCGCCGGAGGGAGGCGCATGCCCAGCCAGCTCGTCTGCCGGCCGGAGCGGGATCTTCCGGTGGCGGTGCTACGGGTCAGCGGCACCCTGGACCGGGACACCGGCGGGGCGCTCGGCGCCGCGGTGCGCCGCAGCCTGGCCGGGCAGCCGGTGAAGGTGCTGCTCGACCTGACCCGGTTACGCGTCGGCGATCCGGGGGCTCTGGCCGGGCTGGGCGCGGTGGTCTGCCAGGCCGAGGAGTTCCCGTCGGTGCCGATCGTGGTGTGCGGCGCCGACCCGCCGACCCGGGACGCCCTGGCCGGTGTCCGGGACTGCGCCGGCCTGGAGTACGCCGACGACTGCGACAAGGCGCTCGCCGAGGCGTCCGCCGAGCCCGGCGGCCCCACCCTGCGGGTCCGGTTGCGGCCGGTCCCAGAGGCCTGCCGCCAGGTGCGGACCCTGATCACCCAGGCCGGCACGGCGTGGCAGAGCGCCGACCTGACCGCCACCGCCACGCTGGTCGCCACCGAGCTGGTCGCGAACGTCGTCCGGCACGCGCACACCACCATGGAGTTCACCCTCGGGCTGCGCGGCGGCCGGCTCACCATGGCGGTCCGCGACGGCAGCCGCCTGATGCCCCGGGCCCTCGATCCGGCCGTCACCGCCGCCGGCGGCCGCGGGCTGCGCCTGGTCCGCGAGCTGACCGACGCGTGGGGTGTCGTCCCGGTCCCGGACGGCAAGGTGGTGTGGACACAGCTGACCACCCCTCTCGGTGCCGCGGCCCCCGGTTGAGGTGCGGTAGCGTTCCGGTCGTCGGAAGGGCGGGGCATGGCGATCCGGTGTGACGTGCGCGGCGACGGCGCCGGCGTGATCGCCACGCTGTCCGGCGAGCTCCAGCTGACCGACCGCGCCGACCTGCGGGAAAGTCTGCTCAAATGCCTCGCCGAACAACCCGGGGCGCTGCTCGTCGATCTGTCCGCGCTGACGGTCCGGCAGCCCCTCGCGCTGTCCATCTTCAAGGTGGTGCTGCGGCAGGCCGCCCGCTGGCCGGGCACCCCGATCATGTTCTGCGCGCCCGGCCCGGACACCCGCGAGCTGCTCACCGCCGCCGCCGGCCACCGGCTGCCGCTCTACCCCAGCGTCGCTGCGGCGCTCGCCCACCTGCACGACCAGCGCGTCACCGTGCCGTCGATCAGCGAGGAGCTCCTGCCGGTCAGCGGCTCCACCAGGCACGCCCGCGACATCGCCACCGAGACGTGCCTGCGCTGGGACCTGCCCGCGCTGGTCGCCCCGGCCAGCCTCATCGTCACCGAGCTCGTCGCCAACGCCGTCGACCACGCGGACACGATGATGACTCTGCGTCTGTCCTTGCGGCAGCGGTACCTCTACATCGCGGTCCGGGACGGCTCGTCACAACCACCCGCGCCGGCGCCCGAAATGCCGCCACCGCACGCCAGCGGGCGCGGGCTGCTGCTGGTCAACGAGCTCGCGTACAGCTGGGGGTATCTGCCGTCGACCGGCGGCAAGGTGGTCTGGGCGGCGCTGCGCCGCCACTGACCGGCGCCACGGTCCGTCACCGTCCGCGATCAGGCCCGGCGCAACACACCGGCCAGGCCCGACACTGCCAGGATCCTCGTGACGTACGGCTGAGCGCCCGTCACGCCGAAGTCGACCCGTGCCGCCGAAGCCGCCTGGACCGCGTCCAGCAGCACCGACACGCCCGCGGCGTCGACCAGTGGGACCGCCGTCAGGTCGACGAGCACCGACCGTACCCCCGCGCTGTTGATCGCCTGCCGCAGGCCGGCCCGCAGCCGCTGCGCGGTGTCCCGGTCGACTTCGCCGCGCACCCGCACCGCCAGGGCGCCGCCCGCCCGGGCCACCACCACCTGCATGCCCGGCCGGCCGCCCCGCGACCCGCCCGCCCAGTGCGGCGGGCTGTCGCTCAGCATCGCCTCACGCAGCCAGGTCAGCGCCCGGCTCAGCAGCCGCGACACATGCATCTGCGAGATGCCCAGCTCGTCGGCGATCTCCGCCTGGGTACGGTTGCCGTAGAACCGCATCGCCAGCATCCGGCGCTCCCGGGCCGGCATGCGCAACAGCAGATCGGTGACGGTCAGCTTGTCGGTCACCGACTCCAGCTCGGCGTCCAGCCCGCCCAGCAGGTCACCGAACTCCGTCGCGCCGTCCCCGGCGACCGGCGCGTTCAGCGACGCCGGCGAATGACCGGCGGCCGACTCCACCGCCTCCAGCACCGCCGCCTCCGGCACACCCAGACGGTCGGCCAGCTCACCCGTCGTCGGGGCCCGGGACAGGACGCCGGTCAGCAGCATCGAGGCGTGACCGACCTCCAGGCTCAGATCCTGAACCCGGCGCGGCACGTGCACGCCCCAGGTGCGGTCCCGGAAGTGGCGCTTCAGCTCGCCCGAGATGGTGATCACCGCGTAGGCCGTGAAAGAGCCGCGCCGCGGATCGTACCGATCAATGGATTTGACCAGGCCCAGCCGGGCGACCTGCTCCAGATCCTCCAGATGCTCGCCCCGGCCGCGATAGCGGCGGGCGAGCCGCCCGGCGAACGGCAGGCAGTACCGGATCAACCGCTCCCGCGACTCGCCGGCCTCGGCCGGGGTCGCGCCGTCCAGACGTTCCGCGTAGGCGAGCGCGGCCGCGTCGAGATCCTCCAGCATGCCGTCGGCCGGTTCCCCGACCTGACCCCGCGAGGGCATGTCACCCCTTCCGGAAGCGGTCCGGGACAGCACCGGGTGTTCCGGCATACGCCCCACCATCGGAAGCTACTGCCCGTTCCACTCTCCCCCCAAACCCGGCCGCGGCGCGGCAACCGGCCTGCGGCGTGCGTCACGGCAGGCCCGCACCGGGGACGGTCCGGCCTGACCGAGTCTCTCCCGGCGTCCGCCGCCCACCTCCGGAACGCCGTGACGTCAGCCCAACGAGGTGTGCCCGATCTCCGGCGGGCGGGAACCTCAGGGCCGATCTTGCACGAACCTGCACCCCCGGCGGCCCCGCACGAACCTGCACCCGGGGCCGATCTTGCACGCTTCTGCACCTCGGGGCCGATCTTGCAGATAACTCCACGCCCTGGAGTCTTCTGCGCAGACACCTCACCTTGAAAGGAAGGACAGCCCTCGGACGGGTGACGTCTCCTCAGCTAGCGCCTCCTCGGCTAGCGCCTCCTCCACCCGTGCCTCCTCCACCCGTGCCTCGCCGCCCGTGCCTCCTCCACCCGTGCCTCGCCGCCCGTGCCTCCTCCACCCGTGCCTCGCCGCCCGTGCCTCGCCGCCCGTGCCTCCTCCACCCGCGCCTCGCCGCCCGTGCCTCCTCCACCCGCGCCTCGCCGCCCGTGCCTCGCCGCCCGCGCCTCGCCGCCCGCGGATCTTGCACGACTTTTCACCCTCGCGCCGATCTTGCAGCTCTTTCCGCGTCCCAGCAGGAAGAAGGCTGCAAGGTCTCCCCGGCGCAGTAGACCTTGCACGACAAACCACCCCCAGACGTGAAGAACCTTGCAAGATCTGTGAAGGTTTTTGTCAAGCGGTGGCTTCGAGGATGCGCCAGATTTGGCGGGTTATGTAGCGTTTTAG
>NZ_JBEZXU010000039.1:0-98650 GCF_040638175.1 Actinoplanes sp. NPDC026670 | reverse complement strand
CCCTCCGGGTGGGGGGGGGCCCTGGGGGGCCCCCGGGGGGTGGGGTGGCGCGGGCCGGCCCGGCGGGGGGGGGCGGGCCCCGCCCCCCCCCCCGCCCGTGTTCCCTTCCCCAGGGGTCAGGAGACGGCCACGTCGTCGAACCAGACGGTGCCGGTGTTGTCACCCGACTTGAGGTGCAGCTGGACGCTCGTGGCCCCGGCCGGGGCGGCCGCCTCGACGACCAGCTTGGTCCAGGACGAGTTGCCGGCCGGCAGACGGTTCGAGGTGTTCTGGCTGATCCACTTGCCGTTGACGTCGAACCAGCTCAGCGCGATCTCGGTGATGCCGGTCGCGTTCACGCCACGGGCGTACGCCTCGGCGCGCCAGCGGTAGCCGGCCTGGACGGGCGTGATCGGCGAGGTGACCATCGACGGCAGGCCGGCCGCGGTACGGGTGGTGCCGGCGAAGCGGGCCGACTTCGCACCGGAGCGGGCCACGTCGGTGACGATCACCGGGGCGCCCGCGTCGGCGTTGGCGAGCCGCCACGGCGAGTCGCTCGCGGCCGCCTCGAAACCGAGGTTGAGCAGGCTGTTCGGGACCACGCCGTTGTTCCACCAGTTGCTCACCACCGAGGCGGCGAACTTCGCGGTGCCGTCGGCCCGGTAGAGGCCGAACTTGTACTGCGCCGGCATCGTCGAGACCTGCGAGTTGGGCGGGATGGCGCCGCTCGCGAAGTCGTTGAGCGTCCACGGCGACACCGAGCCGACACCGGCCTGGGCCGCGGCCCGGAACACCCGGGCCAGGTAGGCGCCCTGCTCGCCCTCGCTGACCACGGCGCTGCTGATGCCCGTCTCGCCGATCACGACCGGCGACGGGGCGACAGCGGCCTGCGCCTTGCGGATCTCGGCGAGCGCCCGCTCCGAGGAGCCGTAGAAGTGGAAGTCGTAGTAGTCGAGCGGGGTGGCGGTCAGCGACGACTTGATCTGCGACATGCCGGTCGCGCCGGTGCCGCCGTCGACCGAGAGGGTGAGCGGCAGGTTCGGGGCCCACCCGCGGATCGCCGGGATGACCTGCTTGACCCAGTTGACCGCGGCGGTGTCGCCGGGCTGGAACTCGTTCTTCAGCTCGACGGCGATGACGCGGGGGTCGTCCACGTACGGCCCGAGGACCGACTTGGCCCAGTTGACGCTGTTGCCGACCTCGTTGTAGCCGGACCACCAGTCGAACAGGGTGACCTTGACGGTGAGGCCGTGCGCGTCGGCGATGCTGACGAACTTGCGCAGCTTCTCGGCGTACTCCGGCTTCGGGGCGGGCCAGCCGAACGCCTGCGGGAAGACGATCACCCGGACGTTGTCGGCGCCCAGCGCGGCGACCTTGGCCAGGTCGGCGTCGATCCGGACGGGGTCGAACCCGGTCCACATCGCCGACCAGCCGGCGTCCGACGGGTAGTAGTTGAGCGACTTCGCGCTCTGCACCGCGGTCATCCGGTCCGTCATGGTGGGAGCCTCCCCCGCCGCGAACGCGGGCGCTTCGGCAAGACCGAGGCTCATCAGAACGGAGGAGGCAAAGACTGCGGCGCGAACGCGGAAGCTGCTCATGGGGGGATCGATGCCTCTCGCAGGGTTGCTTTTCGGGGGTGACCTCTCATTCGGCTCCGGCGTCGGTTCCTGGAGCTTCCGGCTGATGGCAAGGTGGTTGCAAACCGGGTGCCCCCCACTTCGGACGTTGCGAGCGGGTTGCCGGCCGGCCCGGTTCCCGTACTCCCCCTCCGCCCGGGCCGGGTCCGGCGTTGCCGTCCGGTTGCCGCGCAAACTCGGTGGCCCCGTCCAGGATCGACCGGCCGCCCGCGGGCCCGCCTGTGGCGAGGGCGTTTTTCACCCCGCGGAGGCGCCGGGCGGCCAGATCGGTTGCAGTGATCCACAAACCACGATTCGATGACTGTCGACCTGATCAGCCGACGGAAAGAGCGACATGCGCCTGCTGGACGACCCGCTGAAGCGGCTCGCGACGATCCCCTACCGGGCGGCCGGCCCGGGCGGGACCACCCGGACCCTTCAACTCGCCGTCGAGAGCCTCCGCGTCGACGCTCTGCCCACCGGTTGCGCGGGGCTGCTCGCCACCGGCGATCTCCAGGGCATCGCCGTCTCGCCGGATGACGGGAAACCCGTGCTGCTCGGCGTCGCCCTCGCCGCCTACCTGCGGCTCTGGGCCGGCAGCGGCCTGCTGCCGCCACCCGGCGACCTGACTGTGCTGCTCACCGGCGATCTCTATTCGGCGCCGAACGCCGACCTGCGCGGCGCATCGGGCGACGTGCACGAGGTGTGGGCGGCCTTCGCCGCCGGCAGCCCGGCGGTCCTCGGCATCGCCGGAAACCACGACCTGGTCACCGGCGGCGTGAACCGGCTCGGCCCCGGCGTCGCCCTGCTCGACGGCGCCCGGCACGGTCACGGCGACCTCACCGTCGCGGGTGTCAGCGGGGTCATCGGAGACCCTGCAAAACCTTTCCGCCGTACGGAGGAAGCGTTCCTGAGCACGGTGGAGGCGATCACCACGCCCCCGCCGGACGTGCTGCTCCTGCACGAGGGCCCGCGTGGCACCGGCCCCGACCAGCCCGGCCGGCCCGCGCTACGCGACCTGCTGGAACGCCGCCCACCGGCGCTGACCCTGTGCGGGCACGTGCACTGGCGCCGCCCGGTCGCGCCGCTCGGCGGCGGTCACATCGTCAACGTGGACGCCCGGGCGGTGCTGTTCACCACGTGAGGTCCGCCTCGACCGCGTAGTGGTCGGAGAGATACGCGGGGCGGCCGTCGGCCAGGCGTACCTCCTCGTCGAAGACCAGCCGGGCCCCGGCCCGCGGCACCGCCCGGACCAGAACGTGGTCGAGCGCGGTCGGCGACGGCCAGTCAGGCGCCGGCCGGAAGGTCGGCCGGGGGTCGCCGGCCAGCACGTCGCGCAGCCCGGCCGCCGTCAGGAAGCCGGTGAGCAGCGACGACGTCCGGGACACGTTCAGGTCGCCGGCCACCACCAGCGGCGTCGCCGGGTCGATCGCCGCGAGCCGCCCAGCGAGATGATCGAATTCGGACCGGAGCACGGCGGTGAAGCGGTCGTCGAGGCGCGCCGACAGATGCGTGTCCACCACGACGACCTCGCCGTCGCCGGTGGCGATCGTGGTGATCAGCGCGCCCTTGCGCATCAGGAACTCCGGGCGGGCCGGGCCGGTCCTCGGGTAGCGCACGAACTCGCTGGTCACGATCGGCCACCGGGAAAGCACCACCAGACCACCCTCGAGCAGGACCGATCCGGAGTACGCGGAGTGCCGCAGGCCCGGGGCCAGGTCGCGGATCAGGTTCGCGTTCCGCCGGTACATCACCTCCTGCAGACAGACCACGTCATAGCCGCCCCGGTCCAGGCGCGGGCCGAGCACCCGCAGCCGGGGCCGGACGTCACCGCGGAACAGCGTGTTGAAGGTCAGCAGCCGCACGGTCAGCGGGCCAGCTTGCGCCAGAGGAACTCCAGCATCAGCGCCCGGATCGTCGCGGCCTGATCATTGTCGGCCGCGCCGGCATGCCCACCCTCCACGTTCTCGTGGTAGGCGACCTCGTGCCCGTGCTCGCGCATCAGGGCCGCCATCTTTCGGGCGTGCCCCGGATGCACCCGGTCGTCGCGGGTCGAGGTGGAGAACAGCACCGGCGGGTACACGCCGTCGGGCCGGACGTTCTGGTACGGCGAGTACTCGCGCAGGAACTCCCAGTCGGCGGCGACGTCCGGGTCCCCGTACTCCGCGATCCAGGATTTTCCGGCCAGCAGCCTGGTGTAGCGCCGCATGTCGAGCAACGGCACGGTGGCCACCACCGCGCCGAACAGCTCCGGATAGCGGGTCAGCATCACGCCCATCAGCAGGCCGCCGTTGCTGCCGCCCTTGATGCCGAGCTGCTCCGGGGTGGTGATCCCGCGCGCCACCAGGTCGGCGGCGACCGCGGCGAAGTCCTCGTAGGCCCGCAGCCGGTTCTCCCGCAACGCGGCCCGGTGCCAGGCCGGGCCGTACTCGCCGCCGCCCCGGATGTTGGCGACCGCGTAGGCGCCACCCCGGGCCAGCCAGCCCCGCCCGATCACCGCGTCGTAGCCGGGCGTCAGCGGGACCTCGAACCCGCCGTAGCCACTGAGCAGCGCCGGACCGGGTTTCTCACCACCGGCCACGAAGTACGGCACCCGCGTGCCGTCGGCCGAGACCGCGAAGAACTGCCGCACCTCCAGCCCGCTCGTGTCGAAGAAGGCCGGCTGCCGTTTGAGGACCTCGACCGGGCCGCCGACCGTGCCCAGGCTCAGCGTCGTCGGCAGCAGAAAACCCTCGGCCGCGATCAGGTACGAGTCATCGCGATCCGGATCGGTCTCGACGATCCACGTCTGGGCGAACTCGCCGGCCGCCGGCAGCGCCTGCCGGGTCCACCCCGGATCGCCCGGGGTGAGCACGTGCGCCTCGGTCCGGACGTCGGTCATGGTGACCAGCAGCAGGTGGTTACGGGTCCACGACCAGCCGTTGAGGGAGGTGCGCTCGTCCGGCCGGAACAGCACGGTGAAGTCACGCCGGCCGAACCTGGCAGCCAGCAGCGCCCCGGCCGGATGGGTCACCCCGCCGACCGTCCACGGCGACCGGACCCGGACCAGCATCCACTCCCGGTGCACCTCGCAGTCGGCGTCCTCGGGCACGTCGATCCGCTCCAGCTGGCCGCCCGGCACCCGGACGTGGTACTCGCGGGTGAAGAAGGTCGGCCACCTGATCACCAGGTCGCGTTCGAACCCCTCGGTCGTGTCGTGGTAGGCCCGCACCAGGATGTCGTCGGCCGCCCCCTCAAAGACGGTCTCCGCCTCGGACAGCGGGGTGCCGCGCCGCCACCGCTTCGCGATCCGCGGATAACCGGACGACGTCAGCGACCCCGGCCCGAAGTCGGTGCCGACGAAGATATGGTCCGCGTCGATCCAGTCGACGTCGCTCTTCGCCTCCGGCAGGGTGAACCCGTCCGCCACGAAGACCCGGCGGACCAGGTCGAACTCGCGGACCACCGAGGCGTCCGAGCCGCCCCGGGCCAGGCTGATCAGGCAGCGCTCGTTCCCGGGGCGCAGCACCGTGACGTCGCTCCACGTCCAGTTCTCGCCCTCCAGCTCGTTCAGGGCGTCGACGTCGAGCAGAACGTCCCACTCCGGCTCGTCCAGCCTGTACTGCTCGGCGGTGGTCCGCCGCCACAGGCCCCGCGGGTGGTCGGCGTCCTGCCAGAACGAGTAGTAGAAGCCGTCACCGCGCCAGCCCGGGAACGAGATCCGGTCCCGGCTGTCCAGGACCTCCCGGATCTCGTCCCGGGTGCGCACGAACTCCTCGTCCGCGAAGGCGGCCAGTGTCTCGCCGTTGCGCTCCGCGACCCACCGGGCCGCCTCGGGCTCGTCGAGAGATTCCAGCCAGAGATACGCATCGTCGATCATCGGTCGACAATCGCATCAAGCGGCGTCGTTGCCAACCGGTCCGGCCGGGCGTTCCGCTGCGGGCAGCGCGCCCGGGCGCGGCAGCATCTGGGCGGCCAGCAGAGTGGCCAGCGCCGAGGTGTCCGCGCCACCGGCGCCGTCGGTACGCACCACCAGTGGCTGCGGCGCCTGCCCGGCCAGCTCGGCGCCCACCTCGAGCCGGCGCAGCGCCAGCTCGTACTGGAGGACGGCCCGGTTGTCCCGGTAGGCCTGGGCCAGCCGGCGCTGCGCCTTCGCCTCGTTCTCGGCCGCGATCAGGCCGCTGCGGCCCCGCGTCTCGATCTCGAACTTCACCCGCTGCGCGTTCGTCTCCTGCTCCTCCAGCAGCTGGGCGACCTGCTCCCGGGCCTTGTTCAGAGACGCCTTGACCTCGACGATCCGGGCGTCACGCACCTTCTTCGCCCGCTCGATGTCCATCTGCAACTGGTCGATCCGGCGCTTGCGGGTCAGGCCCCACTCCTGCTCGTAGGCGGTGCTCTCCTTCGCGACCCGCTCCCGGGTGGCGATGTGCTGCTGGTACTGGGCGGGCAGCTGCACGTCCGGGATGTTGCAACCGGTGATCCGTACGCCATACCGGTCCAGCTGCCGGTTCAGCAGATCCTGCATGTCGGCCACGTCCGAGCCGCGCAGGTCGTACGCCCGCTCGGTCTGCACCATCCGGGCCCGCTGCCGGATCGCGTCCTGCACGGCGCTGGACAGCACCAGGTCGAAGTTGCCGGCGCCGATCGTCCGCACGAACAGGACGGCGTCGGTGATCCGCAGCTTCAGGAAGAACTCGATCGAACGCAGCGGCACGTTCTCCCGGGTCGGGCAGGCCATCACCGGCGCCGAATACGGGATCTCGGTCGCCACGTCCACCACGAACGCGACCCGCGACCACGGGTGCCACAGGTAGTGCCGGCCCGGGTCCAGGGTGCGGCTGACCGCGCCGTACCTGGTCAGCACCCCGTTCGTGCCCTGCTCGATCTCCACGATCGAGCTGCGCCACCACCACAGCGCGCCGATCAGCAGGAACAGGCCGCCGGAGAGGTACGCCAGGACGCCGAAGAAACCGGCGTCGCCGTTGATCGAGAACATCACCCCGGACAGCAGCGCGAGCAGCCCGAGCCAGAGCGGGGCGAGCCAGCCGAGGCGGCGGCGATGCTTCGGGATGACGACCGGGACCAGGGTGCCGGCCTCGCCGCCGCGCAGCAGCCGGGCCACGTCGCTCCACGGCGCGACCACCTCGGAGATGGTCGAACTACGGCCTTTGGTAGCCGTACTCATGCCTGGTCCTCCTGGTCCTCGACCGCAACCACCGCGACGGCCGGCTGGTCGGTGTGCCGCAACGCGTTGATCTCTTCCTCGCGATCGGCGATCCGCTGCGCGACCTCGGCCAGCCGGGTGCGCATGGCCGCCATGTCGGCCTCGGTGAACAGCTCGCTGCCCCGCTCGCCGACCATCTCCCGGGCCAGCTGAAGCAGGTCGATGCCGACCGAGCCGTTCGGGTCGGCCGAACCGCCGATCCGGACCAGCCGCGGCAGGTGCCCGGCCACCTCCTCCAGGCGGTCCAGCACCTCACGCTGGTAGCGGTACTCCAGGATCTCCGGCGCCTCGGCCACCGTCACCGCCCGGATGTCCAGGGCCTGCGCCTCCAGCAGCGCGGCGTTCGCCTTCGCCTCCGACTCGGCCAGGATGTAGCGCTGCCGGGCCACCGCCTCGGCCCGGTTCGTCTCCCGTTCCAGGGCGGTGTCCATCTGCGCCTGGTACTGCGCGATGTCCGCCTGGATCGCCGACAGCGTCTCCTGCAGGCTGGCCAGCTCCTTGATCAGGTCGCCCTCGTCCTGCTCCTTGCGTAGCTGCAACGCGTACTCGTGGGTGTAGGCGTCCTTCGCCACCCGCACCATCTCCGGCGCGGCCAGGTCCATCCGGTACTTGCGATCGGACGGCTCGGCGTGCGTGATGTTCGCGTTGGTCAGCTCCACCGCCGGACGGAACTGCTGGTTCAGCTGGTCCAGCAGCCGGCCCGTCTCCTCGCCGACCATGTTGTAGATGTCCGCCGCCGACTGCTCGTAGATCAGGCTGCGGATCGTCTCGCTGACCGCGTTGCCGAGTTTCTCCTCGAAACCGCGGACCGCGCCGAGCGTGTAGACGAACTCCACCGGGTCACTGATCCGGAACTGGATGAACAGGTCGATCGACGCCTTCACCCCGCCCTTCGTCGGCGCCTCCCGGACCGGGGCGTTGAACGGGTACTCCCGGGTGGTGTTCAGGATGTACGACACCCGCTTCCACGGGTTCAGCAGGATGATCCGGCCCGGGCCGACCACCTGCTCCAGCTTGCCGAACCGGGTGATCAGCGCGGCACAGCCGTCCGGCACCATCACCATCCCCTGCCGCCACCAGACGAAGCCCACCGCCAGCAGCGACAGCACCCAGTAGTGCACGCCGAAATACGGGTTGGTCAGCACGTCACCGCCGGCCACGCCGATCGCCGCGGCCGCCGCCACCCCGATCACCGGGAGCAGCAGCACCGGCAGCATGGTCACCAGCGACCGCCCGCGCGGGATCACCATCGGGCAGATGACGTGCACCTGCTCGCCGTCCTGCCGGCGCAGCTCGCTGCGGTTGAGCACCTCCCCCGCCTCGTCGAGCGGAACCATCCGCTGCTCCATGACGGTGTCGATGCTGCCGCCGAGATCGCGGGCCGCCGGGAAATCGACCGGGTCCACCCCGAGATCCAGCTGCCCCGAGGCCACCGCCTTGCCGAGCCGGCGTGCCTCCTCGACCGCCACCGCCCGGGGATCCGCCCCCTCCGCGACAGCACTGGCCGCCTTGCGTAATCCCTGCTGGAGACGCGCCACGGTCCCCCCTCATCCGTTGCCGTAGAACCAGAGATGCTATCGAGCCCCATCAAGAACAGGGGTTGCTGTACGCAAAGAGACACCTTCCCGGCCAAGTCGACTTCCTCGGCCCGGACACGTCGAGCGCCCCTTCCCGGCCACAGCCAGGCGCTCAGCGGCACAACAGGCCGCCTCCCGGGCGTCTCCGCCAACGAAGACCTCGAGACAACGCCGCGCGATGGCGACAGAGGGCACACGTTTACGCTGGTAGCGAGGTTGTCTTAAGCAACCATCAGGGTCACTCCGGAGGGCTGACCGCTCGGGTACCGACCTGCCCTATGAGCCGATCTTGCACGAGCACGCATCTCCGGCCGATCCCGCACGAGGACACACCCGGGTCGATCTTGCACGAATCTGCACCCCAGGGCCGATCTTGCAGACATCTCCACGCCCCGGCGGGGAAACTCGCGCAAGGTCCACGCCAGGATGTGGACCTTGCACGAAGACCCACCCCAGGACCTGAAGAACCGTGCAAGATCGCCGCGGGCGGGCAAAACCGTGCAAGATCCGCGGCACTTCGAAGGGAAACACCGGAACCGCACGGACCACCCGAAACCCAACCGCCGCATAAGCCGGCAAAACGGCCGCATCTTCGAAGCCGCCGCCGGACACCAGCCCTCACAGATCTCGCAAACCGGCTCTCACCGCTTTCTCACGCATGCCGGGACAGCGGCGAGAGCCGGTCGGCCCAAGATCGGCAAGGATGCCCGCCGGCGGAGATTCAGCCGGGAGCCTGACCGGTGGGGGAAACGGGCGCCGGAGTGCGGGGGCGCCGGGATCATCCGGGGAGTGGAACATGCGGTGGTCATCGGGGGCAGCGTCGGCGGGCTGCTTGCGGCGCGGGCTCTCAGTGAGGCGTTCGAGCAGGTCACCGTGCTCGAACGGGATCGGCTCCCGGAGGGTGCGGCGGCTCGGCGCGGGGTTCCGCAGAGCCGGCAGGCGCATGCGCTGCTCGCCCGGGGCAGCATGGTCCTGGACGAGTTGTTCCCCGGGTTCGTGGCGGAGATGCTGCGGGCCGGAGTGCCGGCCGGCGACCTCCAGGACGACTGTCACTGGTATCTGGACGGGCGCCAGATGCGCCGGGCGCCGTCGTCGATGCCCGTCTACGGGGTGACCCGGCCGCTGCTGGAGCACCTGGTCCGGGAGCGGGTACGGGCGCTGCCGAACGTGACGCTCGCCGGCGCCGCCGAGGTGACCGGGCTGCTGCTGCGCGGCGGGCGGGTGTGCGGCGTCCGGACCGGGGACGGCACGATCGGGGCCGGCCTGGTCGTCGACGCCGGGGGCCGGGCCAGCCGCCTGCCGCACTGGCTGCACGAACTGGGGTACGGCGCGGTGCCGGTCACGTCGGTGCGCACCGACGTGGTCTACACGACCCGCCATTTCCGGTACGAGCCGGATCTCCTCCCGTTCGCCGTGATCAACGCGCCGTACCCGGGGATGCCGCGCACCGGCGTCACGATCCGGCAGGAGGGTGACCGGGTGGTGCTGTTCCTCGGTGGGATCCTCGGCGCCGAGCCGCCGGCCGACGACGCCGGGGTGACCGCGTTCGCCGAGTCGCTGCCGGGGCCGGAGATCAGGGACTTCCTGCGGGTCGCGGAACCGCTCGACGATCCGGTGCGGATGCGGTTCCCGGCCAGCGTGCGGCGCCACTACGAGCGGATGCGCCGGCTCCCGGACGGGCTGGTCACGCTCGGTGACGCGATGTGCAGTTTCAACCCGATCTA
This sequence comes from Actinoplanes sp. NPDC026670, assembly GCF_040638175.1. Classification (NCBI taxonomy): domain Bacteria; kingdom Bacillati; phylum Actinomycetota; class Actinomycetes; order Micromonosporales; family Micromonosporaceae; genus Actinoplanes; species Actinoplanes sp. NPDC026670. The sequence continues at coordinate 88,551 of NZ_JBEZXU010000039.1, read as the reverse complement.
CGGCCAGGGGATCACCGTCGCCGCGTTGCAGGCGGCCGCGCTGGCCCGGACGGCCGGGGCGGGCCGGTGGTTCACCCGCGCGGCCCGCCTGGTGGACGTCCCGTGGTCGATGGCGACCGCCACCGATCTCCGGTTCCCGCAGGTCGAGGGCCCGCGCCGGGCCCTCGACCGGCCGTTGAACGCCTACCTCCAGCGTTACCGGGCCGCCGCCGTCCACGATGCCGATCTCGGGGCGGCGTTCCTGCGGGTGTCGAACATGCTGGCCGGGCCCGGTCACCTGCTGGCGCCGGGCCGGCTGCTGCGGGTGCTGCTCAGTCCAGCACGCGCAGATCGTGGACCAGCTCGGAGAAGACCACAGCCGGCAGGTCGCCGAGGGTGACGCCGGAGCGGAACAGGGTGACCCCGGTGACGGTCTGCGGCAGCGCCGAGTCGACGGTGTCGGAGGCGTGCCAGCCGGGGTCGGTGTCGAGGATCGCCCAGGCGCCGCCGGCGAGCGGTTTGGCCATCTGCACGGCTGCGTCGTACCAGCGGGTCCAGCCGTGCCGTTCGAGACCACGCAGGACCGCGTAGGTGGTCTTGCGGCCCTCGAACCGGTCCAGGTCGGTGACGTCCCGGTAGACCGGGCGGTCGAGCTGCGCGAACGGCTGGAGCAGCTGGTAGTCGGCGAACACCCCGGCCCATTCGGCCAGCGCGCCGGCCGGGAAGTCGAGCGGATGCAGGACGCTCACGCTCGTCCCGTCGGCGAGGGTCACCGGCTCGTCGGCGGCGTCCGCGAGAGTGCCGTCCTCGGCGACTCGAACGGTGCCGGCGAGAGTGTCCGAAGAGTGGACGCCCCAGACCAGGCGCTGGGCCAGGTGGGTCATCCACGGGTGGCCGGCGAACCGGTCGAGGAAGATCTCGGCCGGGATCCGCCGCTGCGCGCACATCGCCCGTTCCAGGCGGGCCACGTGCAGCGACGCCGACGAGCGGGCCTCCTTGCGCAGGGCGGTCAGCCGGTCCTTGGCCGCTTTCTGCTTGACCTTGTCCGCGCCACGGCCCGGTTTCGGCAGGTCGGCGAGGATCCGGCCGGTCTCGTCGCGGAGCACCGGCAGGAGGCGTTCGTCGAAGGCGATCCGGAAGGTCCCGGCGTCGACCTCGACCCGGTCGCCGCCCTCGTCGTCGAGGCCGAGCAGCGGCACGAGCCGGTCGGCGAGCTCGTCCGAGGTGAGGCCGCGCAGGTCGGCGATCGCCTCGATGTGGCCCCTGGCGACACTCTTGAACACCGGGAACCGGGACCGTTCAGCGAGCAGGCTCAGCTCTATCAGGGCCGCGTCGGTGCCCCGGTGCCGCAGCGCGTCGAGGGCCGCCTGGGCGCGGGCGGCGGCCGGGGTGCCGGCCCACTGGCGGGCATGGGTCGCGATGCGGCGGGCGCCGGCGTCGTCGCCGATCAGGCCGACGGCCTGCATGCACCAGCCTTCGGCGGCGGGCGCGCCGGCGGCCACCCAGCGGTCGAACAGCGCGTCGGCGAACACCGCCCGTGACGACGCGGTCCAGCGGTTCCGTGCGGCGAGCACCGCCGGATGGACCTCATCGGTGTTGCAGCTTGCCAGCCGTACCAGAAAATGGTCTTGATCGTCGGGGGTGGCCTGACCGCCGGAGGCACTGGTCAGCGGCGGCAGCGGCTGGGCGGTGAGGTATCGGGGGATCTTCGGCTTCTTCGCCTTCGGGGCGTCGAGCGGGTCGCGGTCGAGGAACGCGGTCAGTTCGGCGGCGCGGTCGCCGGCCTGGGTGAGCAGCAGCGCACGGTGACCCTGCGTGTCGAGGTAGCGCAGCACCCGCCCGGTCGCGTCGTCGTCCGGGTCGGCGGTCCACAGCGCGACGGTTCCGGCCGCCGCGTGCTCCGGGTGCCGCAGCAGCCAGGACCGGGCCGGGCGGCGCTGCTTCTTGCCGGCGAAGGCGCGGGCGATCGGCGCGGCCAGCGACGGGTGCCCGACCGGCTGCGCGGCCTCCAGCGCGGCTTCGACGCTGTTGCGGTCCTCGAACGCGCCGAGCAGCGGCGCGACGTGGCTCATCCCGTGCCGGAGCAGCAGCATCGGGGCCAGCCGGCTCACCCAGTAGTGGAAGTTCGAGAAGCCGAGCGCCATCAGCCGCTCGTGCGTCCACTCCGGCGCGAGGGCGAGCGCGGTCAGCGGCGTCGGGATCGCGAAGTGCTCCCGGTGCTCCAGCCAGGCGGTCACGGCGGCGGTGTCGCAGCGGCTGATCGGCACGCCGTCCCACTGGATGGCGTCCTCGTAGACGCCGGCCTGCTCGGCGGCCTCGCGCTCGGCGTCCCGGAAGCGCAGGACCGGTTCGACCGGCACGGCCACGTCCAGCCACGTCGGCCGCGCCGCCTCCGGCGGCTGATAAGCACAGGGCGATCCATCCGGTACGCCCGGCAGCTCCCGTTCCTTGACCTCGGTGAAGCCGGTCGCCCACGCGTGACCGGCGTCCCGTTCCTCGGCCAGCGCCGCCCGGGCCGCGTCGTGGTCGACGTGCGCGAGCAGGGTGCACCACAGCCCGTTGTAGTAGGCGTCGTCGTGGAACGGGTAGGCCGGCCGCATCCGGCTCAGCACCGGCCCCACCTCGGCGCCCGCGATGTCCAGCATCCCGGCCAGGTAGAGCCGCGGGCCGGTGGCGCCGAAGAACTCGTGCCGCACCTTCCGGTTGGTGTGCAGGAACCGGTCCAGGGTGTCCAGGCCGCCGGACGCCAGCCCGGACGCGTGCACGTTGAAGTTGCCGAACTCGCCGACGTTCCGCATCGCCTCGGCGTGGGCGGCGCGCTCCACGTCGCCGGACTGCGGCCCGACCGGCAGCAGGAAACTGACCGCCCAGAACAGATCGGCCCGGGTGTTGCCGCTGAGCTGCTCGGCCATCCGGTCCCGGACGTCCAGCAGCACGTCCCGGGCCTGCGCGTAGGTCGTGTCGTCGGCGGCCACCAGCAGCTCCCGGAGCCGCCCGAAGAGCCCGGCGCCGACGTACGGCAGGTCGGTGTGGAACCCGAGGACGGCCCGCCGGCACGCCTCGGCCAGCCCGTGCGCGGCGACCAGGAAATCGGCCAGCCGGTCGTCGATGTTCTCGTCGAGGTACTGGAACCGCTCACGGACCGCCCGGACCAGCGCGATGTCGTCGGCCTCCGAACCGATCCGGGTCGCCGGGTCGAGCAGCCGCCCGCCGAGCGTCCGGTCCGCCGCGGTGCTGGAGGTGACGAACTCCCACACCCGGGACGGCTCGTTCGACTTGTCGCGGATCGCCCGGTCCTGCGCCCAGATCGCGTGCCGCAGCCCGGCCCACGCCTCGTCGACGCCGGGCAGCGGCCGGATCGGGGTGCGGAGCCCGCCACGCCGCGGAGGCAGCACCGAACGCAGCCATCCGGTGACGATCAGACCGTCCCGGTGATCACCGGGATCGGTGTCGTCAGGTGTCCATTCCAGCGGTGCGTGCGAGGCTGAGGGTGCGCTCCATGACGTCACCGCGCCACCCTAGCCACCGCCGTCCGACGAGGGAGTCATCCGATCGTGCGAGCCGTACAGATCGCCCAGCACGCCGCGGACCTGCCGCGCGCCACCGCCTTCTACACCGACCTCCTCGGCGCGCCGCCGGTCGCGTCGTTCGACCCGCCGGGGCTGGTCTTCTTCGACCTGGACGGGCTGCGCCTGCTCCTCGACCGGGGCGCCCCGCCGGCCCTGCACTACTACCTGGTCGACGATGTCGCGGCCACGGTCGAACGGCTGCGGGCGGACGGCACGACGATCGAGAGCGAACCGCACGTGATCTTCACGCATCAGGACGACCGGCTCGGGCCGGCCGGCGCCGAGGAGGTGCACGCCTTCGTACGCGACACCGAAGGCAACCTGGTCGGGCTGATCGAGCACCGCCCGGCCGGATGATCGTCGACTGCGACCCGGGACACGACGACGCGCTGGCGCTGCTGCTGGCGGCCGGCGACCCGCGGGCCCGGCTGCTCGGCGTCACCACGGTCGCCGGCAACCAGACCCTGGAGAAGACGACCCGGAACGCGCTGCGGGTCCTCGCGCTGGCCGGGGCCCACGACGTGCCGGTCGCCGCCGGATGTGACCGGCCCCTGGTCGGTGAGCTGAACGTGGCCGAGGACATCCACGGCGCCTCCGGTCTCGACGGGCCCGACCTGGACGGACCGGTCGCCGAGCCGGTGGGGGTGCACGCGGTCGAGCTGATGCGGCGGCTGATCACCGGCGCCGACGGCCCGGTCACCGTGGTCGCGACCGGGCCGCTGACCAACGTGGCGCTGCTGCTGCGCCGCCACCCCGAGGTGTCGCCCGGGATCCGGCGGATCGTCTTCATGGGCGGTTCCACCGAGCGGGGCAACACCACGCCGTACGGGGAGTTCAACATCGTCACCGACCCGGAGGCGGCCGACATCGTGCTCCGGTCCGGGCTGCCGCTGACCATGATCGGCCTGAACGTCACCCACCAGGCGCTGGCCACCGGCGAGGTCATCGACGGGTTCCGGGCGATGGGCACCCGGCTCGGCGGGATCTGCGCGGAGCTGATGACGTTCTTCGCCGCCACGTACCACCGGGTGTTCGGGTTCGAGCATCCGCCCGTGCACGACCCGATCGCGGTGGCCCGGGTGCTCGAGCCGTCGATCGTGCGGACCGTCGCCGCGCCCGTCTCGGTGGAGCTGGCCGGGGCGTACACCCGGGGCGCCACCGTCGTCGACCTGCACCGCCGCACCGGCCGGCCGTCGAACGTGGACGTCGCGGTCGGCCTCGACGTGGACGCCTTCTGGCGCCTGCTGCTCACCACGGTGCGCCGGCTGGGCGGATAACATCCGGCCATGCAGGTCGTCACCAAACTGGAACGACGGGTGGTCGCCGCGGCCGAGGAGGCGCTGACCCGGCAGCGTCAGGTCAGCGTGCTCGACGTGCTGACCGGGATGGGCTGGCTGCCACCCGGCCGGGTCACCGAGTGGCGGCAGGGCCGCGTACCGGACCTGGAGTCGGTCGCGGTCGTCGCGCCGGACCGGATCGCCGACGCGCTGGAGGTGTTCCGCCGCTGGGTGGACAGCCGTGGCCTGCGCCCCGGCGAGATCGACTACGTGTCCGCCACCCGTGATCGGCGGCCGCTCCGGTTCACCGCCGGCGGCGACCCGGAGCGCGAGACGGCGTACCGCACCCACTGGCTGGCCGCCGACCTCACCGACAGCCAGCGGGCCCGGCTGACCACCCGGCAGAGCAAACCCCCGGACCTGGTCGTGGTGATGCCGGCCAAGCCGTTCACCTGCGCCGGCTGCGCCACCGACGACGACGGCATGCTGATCATGGAGGATGCCGGGCCGCACTGCCTGACCTGCGCCGATCTCGACCACCTGGTGTTCCTGCCGTCCGGCGACGCGGCCCTCACCAGGCGCGCCAAGCAGGCCAGCCGGCTGTCCGCCGTGGTGGTCCGGTTCAACCGCTCCCGCGGCCGGCACGAACGTCAGGGGCTGCTGGTCGAACAGTCCGCCGTCGAACAGGCCGAACAGCAGTGCCTGTCCGACGAGGAGGTCCGGGCCCGCCGCCGCGAACGCGACCGGGTCCGGCGTGAGGCCGCCGACGAGGTGTTCCAGGAGCGGCTGGCCGGGCAGATCGCCGAACTGTTCCCCGGCTGCCCGGCGGCCCGAGCCGACGAGATCAGCCGCCACACCAGCATCCGGGGCAGCGGCCGGGTCGGCCGCAGCGCCGCCGGGCGGGCCTTCGACCCGGACGCGGTGACCCGCGCGGTGATCGCCTCGATCCGCCACGAGGACACCGACTACGACGACCTGCTGATGTCCGGAGTCCCCCGGGACGAGGCCCGCCTCCGGATCCGCCCCGCCATCGACCGGGTCCTGGACCGCTGGCGCACGCCTGTCAGCGGCGACGACGTCCCAGGAGGGACGCGACCTCCAGCGTGAACGGGAACGGCTCCTCCGAGATCAGCTCCTGACCGGGCCCGGCGACCACAACCGGCACATACCGGTCACCGGCCAGGCGCAGAAGGTGCAGTTCCACCGAGTCCCGTCATCCCAGGCCGCGCCGGTATGACATCAGCGGCCGCCGAGCGCGGTGCGGGCGATGGCCGCCGGGTCGTGCAGGGTCGGGAAGTCGTCGACGTAATCGTCGGGTGCCGGGGCGGCCCGCCGCCGCTGGCGGATCTCGATGGCCGGGCTGCCGTCGGAGCTCAGGCTCGCCGGGGCGTATCCGGCGGCCCGCAACGCAGCCAGCGTCTCAGCCGGCGGTTTCGCGCTGACCAGGACGGTCGGGGCGAGCCGGGCCAGTGCGAGAGTCCTCAGCGCACGGGTGTTGAGGATCTCGGTGAGCAGCGTCTCGTCCTCGCTGCACAGGCAGCAGCCGGCCGGGCGGACCTGGACGTGCCCGTACCGGCGGGCGACGTCGTCGATCAGGTAGCCGAGGGTCTGCGGCACCCGCCCGCCCTCGGCCACCTCGGTGAGCCGGGCGAGGATGCCCTCCGCGCTGTGCCCGGCGTCGAAGGCCGCGCGCACACTGCCCGGGGAGAACCGCCAGATCCAGGCCCCGCTGCGGGATTCCGGGGTGGCGACGCCGTCGAGCAGGGCGAGCAGCGCGGCCGACGGTGTGCCGGTGACGACGGCGGTCAGGTCGTTCTGGAGCAGGACCGCGTCGAGGGCCCGCGGCACCATCGCCTCGGCCTCCGGGCGGGTGGCGTCGACGCCGCCGCCGGACAGCCGGGCCCGGCACAGGTCCGAGGGGGCGCCGTGGGCGAGCAGGCCGAGCCGGTGCGCCTCCTGCCAGATCCCGGTGACATACCGTTCCAGCTCGTCACCGGCCTGGGCACTGATGAACGGCCCCTGCCAGGCGATCCGTTCGGCGAGCGCGGCGGGCGCGGCGGCCCGGCCGGCGGGCACGGCGTCGACGACGGTACGCAGGAACAGCCCCCGCAACGAGGCCAGGACATATTCCTCGTGCTCATTCCAGTAGAGGAGCCGTGCCGGCGGGCCGGCGTCCTCGGGCGGGGCGAGCGGGCAGGCCGGCATGGTCAGCCAGTCGTCGACGAGCTCGAGCAACTGGCCGGCGGGGTCACCGGCGGCGAACTCGTCGTAGGCGGCACCCGGGGTGAGCCCGGCGTCGGAGGCTTCGACGAGCCCACCGGCGGTGACCAGTTCGAGGGTGAGGCGGGCCCGGTCCTCGTCCTGCCCGGCGGCCCGGGCGATCTTGCGCAGCTCCCGCACGCCCAGACCACCGGACTTGAGCAGCGGGACCGGGCCGCTGCTCAGGCACTCGACGACCGCGCTGACCGCGGCCAGGGTCTGTGCCGCGGCGGCGGCCGCCTCCCGCGCGACGGTTTCGGCGGCGATCGGGGTGAGCACGAGTCCGGGCGGGCGCGCGTCGAACGGGGCCGTGCCGTCGCCGCGCAGGGCGAGCGCCACCTCACGTGGCATCAGGCTGCCGCCCCACATCGACTGGACGACGAGACCGCGCTCGATCGCCCACGGCAGGGGCGGCCCCGGCACGCCGAAGCTGATCCCGCCCCGGTCGAGCAGCGACGTCGGCTGCCGGGCCAGCTCGGCGAGCCGCTCACGGACGTCGGGCGGCGCCGCCGCGGCGATCCGGCGGACGGTCTCCGGCTTCGCGACCTTGCGGGCCAGCCTCTCGACGAGTTCGACTTTGCCCAGGTTGGTGGTCGAAAGGCCGTGGAGCTTGGCGAGCCGGCGCAGTTCGGGCAGGGGGAGCGTGCCGTACAGCTGGGCGGCGCCGGGCCCGAGATCCAGCGGGGCCGGGAAGACCTCGGAGAGATGCCCGGCGGCGAGACCGCCGGCTTCCGGCCACAGCAGGGCGAGGCCGGTGAGCCGGTCCAGCGCCGCAAGAAGATCAACATCATCATCCGGTACGCCCACCAGCGCCGCGATTCGAGCGGTGTCACACGAGTGGTCCAGTGCCGCGGCGACCTCGGCCACCTGGAGCTGCGGCAATGTCAGCAGCGAGCAGGCGACCGTCAGCGACGACGGTTGCAGCAGCCGGCCGGCGACCTCCGCGGCGGTCTTCGGCGGTGGGTCGATCGTCACGTCCCGCCGGATCGTCACCAGGGCGGTGAGCTGGTCCTGACCGAGGGTCCGCAGATGGGCGGCGAGAGAGTTGACTGGATGCACGCCGCAAACCGTATGAGACCCGGGACCATCGAGGCGCCCCGGGACCCCGTTCGGATGACCGCCGCCGTCGTCAACCGGCCGGCCGGGCGGCTCTGGCCTCCCGGCCCGGGCTGATCTCCCGGGCCGGGCTGATCTCCCGGGCCTCCTCGGCCGCCCGCACCTGGACCGCCAGCAGGCCCGACACGGCGTCGGCGGTCATCGGCTCGCCCAGGTAGTAGCCCTGGCCCACGGTGTAACCGAGATCGAGGAGGGCGGCCACCTGTTCCGGGCTCTCGATCCCCTCGGCGACCGTGTCCAGGCCGAGCGCCCGCGCGAGCTGGATCACCGCGCGGGCCACCGCCTGCCTGGCGTCGGCCGCCGCCGGATGGCCGTCGTCGATCTCGATGCCGTCCACGAAGGACTTGTCCAGCTTGACGATCGCCGCCGGGAAGGCGCGCAGCAGGCTCAGCGACGACTCGCCGGTGCCGAAGTCGTCGAGAGCCAGCCGGATGCCCATCCGGTCCAGGTCGTAGAGCGCCCGGGACACCTGCTGGCCGCGCAGCACCGCCGACTCGGTCACTTCGAGGACCAGCCGTTCACAGGGCAGACCACTGTCGGAGAGCGCGGCCGCCACATCCGCCACGAAGTCGGGGTCATGGAGCTGGCGGGCCGACACGTTCAGTCCGGTCTCGGCCAGCCCGTCCGGTCCGAACTCGGCGAGCCACGCGGCCGCCTGCCGACAGGTCTCGCGCAGCACGAACCGGCCCAGCGGCACGATCAGGCCGGTCCGTTCGGCGGCCGGGATGAAATCGGCCGGGCTGACCAGCCCGCGGACCGGGTGGTGCCAGCGGACCAGGGCCTCGACGCCGATCACCCGGTTGCAGTCCAGCCGCACGATCGGCTGGTAGACGACCCGGAACTCGTTCTGGTCCAGCGCCCGCCGCAACTCGCCGCCGAGCTGCATGTGAGCCAGGACCGGCTCGCCCATGCCGTCCACATAGCGCACGAACCCGGCCTTGCCCCGCTGCTTGGCGGTGAACACGGCGACGTCGGCGTCCCGCAGCACCGAGTCCACGGTGGAGCCGGGCGCGGCCACCGCGGCGCCGATGCTGGCCTGCACCAGCAGGCGGTGCTCGCTGATCGGCTCGGCGAACACGGCCAGCAGGCTACGGGCCAGTTCCTCGGGCACGGCGCCGGCCCCGGTCAGGAGCACAGCGAACTCGTCGCCGCCCACCCGTACCGCCAGATGCTCGTCGCCGACCGCGGCCCGCAGCCGATCCGCGACCGCGACCAGAAGCCTGTCTCCGACGCCGTGGCCGAGCAGGTCGTTGACGGTTTTGAAATCGTCGAGGTCGATCAGCAGCACCGCCGCGGGCCGGTCCGCGGAGAGCGCGGCGGTGAGCCGGTCACGGAACAGCGCCCGGTTCGCCAGCCCGGTCAGCCCGTCGTGGCTGACCTCGTGCTGAAGGCGTTCCTCCTGCGTCCGCGCGGTCCGCAGCAGCCGGGCGTTCTCCCGGGAGGCGAGGTACTGCCGGACCATGACCAGCGCGGTCACCACGACCGCGGCGATCAGGACCACCCGCACCGGCCAGCGCAGCGGCGCGCCGAAGGCGACCGCGACGAGCGGCACATCGACCAGGATCATGGCGAGGTACGGCAGCAGCACACCGTGCCGGGCCGGGTAGCGACGCGGCGCCCGGTCGGCCCGTCCCTGAGCGGCGACGCCCAGCGTGACCAGCACCGGCGCCAGCGGCATCACGATCGCCTGGGCCGGGACGCTCGCGATGTATCCGAACTGCACGGCCAGCACCGACACCGCGCCGGCCGGGACCCCGCCACCGGCCGCGACCAGCCGGATCGCCACCCGGTCGACCGGGCCGCCGACGATGTACGACACCTTCGTCGCCGCGCCCACCGCGACCAGCAGACCCAGTCCGACCAGCAGCATCGCCTGCCGGCTCCACGGTTCACGGGCGGACAGCATCGGGGCCAGGCCGACGTACCAGAGCACTGCCGCGCAGCCGAGGAACGCGATCATCCGGTCCAGGGTCATCCGCCACCGCTCGGCGCCACCCGACGCGGCGACCGGCACCCGGGCCAGCGCCACGAACGCGACCAGGAAACCGATCGCGGTGAGGGCCGCCGCCGGGGCCGACATGCTGCGGGTCCGGGCCTGTTCGGCGTGGGTGAGCATGTCCACGGCCAGCCAGCCGTAACCGGCGGTGATCAGGGCGACGGCGATCAGGACGCCCCGCCAGAACCGTCTGGCCACCGGATCCACGGCTGTCGTCAGTGGACGGACGGAGGCAGCGGCGAGCGCGCCACCTATCGGCACGAAGACGTACGCGATCGCTTCGAGGCCGGCGCCGACGGTCAGGAAGGCCACACACCAGACGGTGCCGAGCGCGGCGACCGCGGCGGTGGCCCGTACGTAAGTGGTCGAACCAAGCGTGCTCCGCGTCACGGGCCAGACACTAGCGGTCCCGATGTGCACCGGATCTCATCCGAACGTTCGACGTTCACCGATACGTACCGGGACCCGTCGGGCATTCCGCTCTTGGTGACCGGCACGGCACACTCAGTGAATGCCGTACCTCGATGTCATCGACGGGGACTTCTCCTTCACCGCACCGGAAGTGTTCGCGGCCCAGGACGCCGACTGGTTCGCCGACAGTCCACTCGGAATGCTCGTGCTGCGCCACGCGGAGGCGCAGGAACTGCTTCGCGACCGCCGGCTCGACCACGGCGGCGACGACTATCTGCGACGCAGTGGCATCACCGCCGGGCCGATCCACGACTGGTGGGTGCCGATGATCGTCAACCAGGACGGCGCCGACCACAGACGGCTCCGTGGCCTGGTCGGGCGGTCCTTCACACCTCGGACCGTCGACCTGCTGCGGCCGTTCATCCGGGCGGCCACCGAGGAGCTGGCGGACGGGATCACCGACGAGACCGAGTTCGTCGACGCCTTCGCCAACCGGCTGCCGCTCGCCGTCATGAGCGAACTGCTCGGGGTGCCGGCCGCCGACCACGACGTCTTCAGTGTCTGGTCCAGCGACATCGGCCTGATCTTCTCGCTGGCCGCGGACGGCGCCACAGCGGACCGGGTCGAACGGGCCGTCGCCGGCCTCGACGGCTACATCGACGGGCTGATCGACACGAAGGCCGAGCACCCGGCCGACGACCTGATCTCGCGAATGGTCGCCGCCTGGCGCGACGACGAGACCGTCTCCCGCCCGGAGCTGCGCAATCTGCTGGTCACGCTGGTCTTCGGCGCACACGACAACACCCGGCACCAGATCTCGAACGCGCTCGTCTCGTTCACCGAACACCCGGCACAGTGGACGCTGCTCCGGGACCGGCCGGACCTGGCCGGGCGTGCGGTCACCGAGACGATGCGGTGGCGGCCGTCCGCGAACAGCGTCTTCCGGCGGGCCATCACGGACTTCACCTACCGGGACCAGCCGATCGCCGCGGGCGCTTTCGTCACGGTGGCGGTGCAGACCGCCCAGCGCGATCCGCGGGCCTATCCGGGCGGGCGAGCCTTCGACATCACCGCGGTACGGGACGCGCCGCTGCTCCAGTTCGGGGCGGGACCGCACTACTGCCTGGGCGCGGCCTTGGCCCACGCCCAGCTGGAGGAGGCCCTCCCGATCCTGACCCGCCGGTTCGGCCCGCCGGCCATCACCGGCAAGGTGACCTGGCGCCCGGCGATCGGCACCCACGGCCCGGACGTGCTACCACTGACCTTCCAGACCTGACCTCACTCGTCATCCGGACTGTAGGGGTCCGTCGGGATCAGGGTGATATTCGGAATGACCGCGGCTCGCTGTTCCGGCGTCGCGTCGAAGCCGAGCATCTCGGCACCCTCGGGGATACCGACCCGAGGAAGGAAGATGCCGTGGCGGCCGACATCGCACCACATCGTCGCGAATCCCACCCTGGTCTCCGGGCTTCCGGTGTAGGTGATGTGCATTCGCCCCTGGTCACCGTCCGGGCACAGCTCCTCGATCCGGTCCGGCCAGGCGTCCCTCATCCTCGTAAAAGCGTCGAACCACGCCTCCCAACGGCGATTCGACTCCGTCATTTCACGCATCGTCAGATCTACTCCGGATCGAGTAAGTGCTTCTTGGACTGCCACCACTGTTCCTCATGGGCGTAGGCACGGATCTCAGAAGCCGCGCGATCCGCCTCGCTCCACGGATACTTCATGCCACCGCGCAGCTCATCGAGGTGAAATCGCTCATGCGCCAGCGTCCGGGCCAACTGCTCCTCGCTCATGAACGCGTCGCGGGCAAGCTTGATCAAACCGTTCGGCATCGTCACTCCGAAGAACTCCCGGCCCGGCCCGCTCCCTCGGCGGATCTTGTCCAGATCGAACTGGACACCACGCATGTCGATGCCGAACTTGTCCGCGATCGCCAGGACGTTGTCCGTACTCATCAAGATCTTCCTGCCGTTACGGATGATTCCGTCGCCCTCCCGGAACAGACCGTGCGCCACTCCGTCCGCGGCGCCCGCATCGCGGCCGAGCAGTTGCTTCAAACGAGCCAGGACGGTGGTGAGGTCGGCGAGTCTGGTGTTCAGGTGGCGGAGGCTGTTCAGCAGGGCCCGGATGAAGTGCTGGATCCGGTTGGCCCACTGGGAGACCAGGGTGGCCACCTGTCCGGCCACCACCGGTGTGGCCAGGCCCAGCGTCACACCCTCGGCGGCCAGCCACTGCGGCAACCGCACGGCGAGCGTCGCGACGAACTGGGCGATCAGGTCCCGGACGATCTCCCGGACCAGGGCGACGAGTAGTCCAGCGCCCTCGATCGCGTACGAGATGGCGTTGGTGGCCGTCGCGATCCCGTCGATCGCGGCCAGTTGCCGGCCGGCGTGGGTTCGATAGGCGTCGCCCGAGGCGCCCTGCCAGCCGGCGGTCTGGGTGCGGATCGCTGACGCGTACCGCTGATGGGTCTCCATGGCCGCGGCCGAGACATTCCGCCAGGTCGCCGCGTGCGCGGCGATTTCGTCAGGCTTGCCGGCCAGCCAATCGAGAGCGTCACGGAGTGGCTGGACATGTTCCATCAGCCAGCCGACGCCCCAGGCGAACAGGGTGCCGAGCGGGTCCACCGCCACCGCCAGGGCGTTCAGGCTCCCGCCGACTCCGCCGAGGGTGGCGTCGACCCAGCTGTCGTCGCGGATGCCGGCGCTGATCTGCCGGGCGTCCTCGACCAGGCCCAGCCCGGTCGACCAGTCGGTGGCGTCCTGTGCCCGCGCCACCAGCGGATTGCTCATGACGGCTGGACATCGGCGATCCGCTGCGCGCTGTCCACATCGGTCGCCTCGATCGCCTCGGCGGTCGCCCGCAGCCGGTACGACGTCTCGGAAAGCGAGTCGACGGCGGCGCTCAGAACGTCCACGGCGCTGTCGAACAGCGGATCCAGCAGGGCGGGCAGGAACTGGCAGATCTGCCCGTACGCCTGCCGGTCCATCCCGACCGCACGGATCGCCGACCGGGCCAGGGCCATCTGCTCGGCGGCCGCGCCGACCGTGTTCGCGTGCTGTCGTACCGCCTCGGCCGGGAATTGCATCATCGTTCGCCCGGTGCCGGAAACCTGGTCTCGAACGAGTCGATGACGGCCCGCCCCGCCTCACTGTCGGCGCCGACGGTAGCCCGCACCTGCTCGGCCACCCGCGCCGACAGCTCGGCCTGCGCCCGCCTGATCACCGCCATGATCTCGCGCGCCAGCCGCGGACCGGAGATCTCCTGCACACGGTCGTCGAGTTCGAGCGACTCCACCTGCCCCGACGACCCGACCCGCACCCGGATCGCGCCGTCCTGCCCGTCGGCCACCCCGGTCAGCGATGCGACCCGCCGGGACAGCTCGACAGCACGCTGGGCGCGGGCATCCACCTGCGACGCCCAGGAGTCGAGCCACTCCTCAGCCGCATCGACATCGTTCACTGCCACCAGCCCACGCTATCCCCGCCGAACCACCCCGGGAAGGGCGCGAATGCCGCCGCCGACGCGCCATCCACAACACGGCACCCACAACAGCCGGAAGAAGCAATATGCTGTTGATGCTATATTTTAGAAGTGCTGATCGACTGGTCGAGCGAGTTCGACAGGTGGCTGACCGAGCTCGAGCGCAAGCAGCCGAAGGGCGCGGCCGAGCGACCGAGCAACTCAACCTCGTCAGCGCGATGCTGGGGTATTTACAGGAGCTCAAGGAACCCCAACCGAAGACACACCTACCCTGAAGCGCGTGCGGCAATCCCGCAGGCACCAGGTCTGGCGGGTCTCACACCCGTTCCGAGACGGCATCGCCGTCCGACTGATTGTCTGGTTTCCGCCTGACGAGCCGCCGTTGATCGTATTGTTCGGCAACGGCAAGGCCCAGATGGGCGATGTCTTCTACAACAGCGTCGGCAGCCGCGCCGACCAGGTGATCGCGACCTACCTAAGACTCACCGACGGAGGCGACGATGACCAGCCAACCGCATCAGCCCGAGCCAACCACCTTTGTCGGAACGGAGGCCGCACAGGAGCGCATCGCCCGCCTGCGGTCACGACCGGGGGCTGCGGAGCACGTCGCTGAGATCCGCGCCGAGATGGCAGAAGCCGATCGCATCTACGCCGAGAACCTTGCGGCAGTCCGCAAAGCGGCCGATCTGACACAGGTCGAACTGGCCAGGGCCATGGGCGTCGCACAGTCGGAGATCAGCCGCATCGAGAGCCGCCCGGACATGCTGCTGTCGACGCTGGCCAGCTATCTCGCTGCGGCCGGCGACCGCCCACGGGTGGTCGTCACCATCGACGGAATCGATATAGAAGTCGACCTCACCTCCCTGATCAGGCGCTGACCAGCCGAGTCGGCGGCTGCGCCCGGGGCATCGACGATCGGTTACGGCTGCCCGGTCTCCGCCAGGGGGCGAACGCTTCACCATGTACATCAACCGGAACGAGGCCCCGACAATGCGGACGAGTAGCGATCGACTAGCTTCGTGCGATGCTCCATGTCGGCGGTGGCGATGACGAACAGGCTTCGGGTTACCCCATAGCCGGCAACCACGATCGATCGTTGCGCCGGGAGCCGGGAGCCGGGAGCCGGGAGCCGGGAGCCGGGAGCCGGGAGTTGAGGCCCGGCTGGCGGACACTTTCGACCGAACGCCGCGTCCTGGTAGTGGTCCGGACGACCGCGACCCTGACCCGGTTACTGGACGTGGCCGCGCTGATCATGTCGGAGCGGCGGATCGAGGTCGTCTTCACCGCCGATGACGGCAACGGCGCGATCCTGGCCGCCGGCATGCGGGAGGTCCTGGCCGCGCTGGAGGCGACGGTGATCCCGTGGGCGGAGGCGACTGGCGGAACGTTCGACCTGGTGCTGACGGCCAGTGAGAACGACGACCTGAGCGGCGTCGACGCGCCGGTGGTGTTCCTGCCACACGGTGTGGGCCACCTGAAGTTCTACCCGGGCACGTCCACGGTGTCCGGTCTGACTCCGGCCCGGATACGCGACCTGGGTACCCGTACCACCTTTGCGCTGTCCCATCCTGATCAGATCCGCCGGCTCGCCGCGATCTCCGAACCGGCCGCCGGCAACGCCCGGGTGGTGGGCGATCCGGCTCTCGGCCGGATGCTGGCGAGCAGCCATCGGGCGTCCTCCTATCGGCGGGGCCTGGACGCCGCCGGCCGTGCCCTGGTGGTGCTGGCGTCGACCTGGGGCCCGGATTCCCTGCTGGGATCATGGCCCGACCTGCCGGAGCGTCTGCTGGCCGAGCTTCCGGTGGACGAGTACCGAGTCGTCGCGGTCCTTCACCCGGGCATCTGGGCGCACGGCCCGTGGCAGGTCCGCGCCTGGTGGTCTCGTGCCGCCGAGTACGGCCTGCGAATCCTCCCACCACAGTCCGGCTGGCAGGCAGCCCTACTCGGCGCCTCCTGTGTGATGACCGATTTCGGTTCTCTGGGGCTGTACGCCGCAGCCCTGGACAAGCCGGTGCTGCTGTCCGACCGGAACAGCTCGACGACGGTGCCGGATTCGCCAGCCGGGGAGCTGGCGCGCGAGTCGCCGCGGATCGACCCGGAGAAGCCGTTACGGGCCCAGATCGACGCGGTGATCCACGCGCACGAGCCCGGCCGGTACGACCGGTTGTCCGCGTCGGCGGTTCATGCGCCGTGGCGGGCCGCCGAGCGTCTGCGCGCGCTGCTCTACGAACGGATGCGGCTGGCCGAGCCGGCGCACGCCGCCGAGTTCCCGCCGGTTCCGGTGCCGGCGCCGCAGCCCGAGGGCCCGGCGGCGATGCTGGCGAGCGCCGACATCTCGGATTCGCTGGTGACGGTGACCCGCCACCCGGGCATCGCCGAGCCGGGCGGGCGCCATTTCCGGCATCTGGTGGTGGACCAGGATCGCGCCCGTCTGGACCAGGTGAGCGCCGCGGACATCCTGATCGTGCACCCCGAGGATCTGGCGGAGACGGCCGGCCACTTCGACAGGCGGCCGCACATCGAACTGATAACGGCGCGCGCCGGCCCGTACACCTGCCGGCTCCGCACCCGGACGGCCGAGTTCGTCCTGCACGCCGCACCGGATCATCCGGGGCTGGATGTGACGGTGCTGGCGTCGTGGGCGTACACCCGAATCCATCGGGACCACCGGATCCCGGCGCAGGATCGCCTGCGGCTCGGCGAACGAATCATCGAGGTTCGCGCGGAAGCGCGTTGAGTCTGCTCTTGTACCTGTCGTAGCGCGGATGTGCGAGGGCGTAGCACGTCTCGGCGAGCCGGTCCCAGCCTCGGCGCGCAGCCTCGACGTCACCGCGACGCCAGGCGCTCTCCGCCGCCAGGTCGTCGATCTCCAGGTCGTAGGTGGTGGCGCCGCTCGTGCCGGCGAGCTCGCGGACCCGGGCGATCTCCGCGTCGGTCTGCGCCCACTCCCCGAGCAGGTCATGGACCCGGGCGCGGACCAGGTGATTACGCGACACGTTCCGCGGGCGGGTGGGGTCGGTGAACTCGGCCGCCTCGTCGAGCAGGGCCATCGCCCGGTCGGGCCGGCCGGCGCGAACCTCCAGGTTGGCCAACTCGCGGGCGTGGATGCCACGGGCCCGGCCGAGGCCGTGCGCCCGATCGATTTCCAGAGCCTGCCGGACCAGGTCAGCCGCCTGCCGGAACGAGTCCTTCGTCTCCTCGCCGCCGAGGTCGATGTCGTGCCGGACCCGTTCCCGTGCCAGCCGGGACCGGAACTCGAGCAGCGACGAGTCGAGCCGCGGATAACAAACCCGGGCCGCGTGTTCCCCGGCGATCTGGAGGCTGGTCTCCGCCCGGCCGAACTCGGCCAGCGCCGTCTCGATCCGCCCGCGGGTGCTGTGGAGGCGGGCGCAGGCCAGGTCGTCGCCGAGCGCCTGAGCGCTCTTGATACCCCATCCGATCCCGGTGGCGATCAGGTGATGACGCCCGCGATAGGTCAGAACGATCTCCAGCGCGCCGCAGAGCCGGATCGCCTGGTCATGCAGCCCCGAGTGATGGGCGAACTGCACGAGGTCCACGATCAGGATCGCGTGCATGTCCAGATATTCGATCGGGCTCAGATGCGTGAGCCGCCAGCCGAGGTCCCCGGTCAGTTCCGCGGGCCGCAGCCGGTCCCCTTCGAGCACCTGATCAGCCGCCATCGCGCACCGGGTCACGTCAGCTAGGAGCCGGCGCAACGCAAGATCAAGATCTTCCGGCGACGGTACGGCACGCTGCCGCACCAAGCGCAGCAGCCGGATCTGGCCGTTCGCGCCGTCGACCGCGAGACCGGCCCCCAGCAGCGTGTCGATCGTGGTGCCAGCCGGGTGGGCGAGCAACGAGTCGGCGCTGTCGCGGGTGAACGATCCGCCCGGATGCCCGGCGAGCAGCGCGAGGTCGGTGACAACTGCTTCCGGCAGGCTGCTCAGGCCGAGGCTGGTGAGCACCCCGTCGAACCCGCGCGGATCATGGCCGGCACGGAGCTCCGCGACGAGCCGGGCGACCGGCCGGACGTCGGCGCGCCGCAGCCGGAGTGTCGCCCCGGCCCGGCGCAGGAAGTCCGGAATGTCGTCGCAGAGCTCCAGAAGCTGCCCGGTGGCGTCCGGCTCGGCGTCGAGGATCTCGCTGGTGGCCTGCTGTTCGAGCAGTTCCCGGGCCGCCGTGCCGTCCAGCCCGCCGAGCATGACCGGCGGTGTCGGGCACCACACATCCAGATCGTCGGTGAGCTCCCGCACGGTCAGCAGCACAAGACTCAACGGCCAGTTGCGCGCCAGCACACGTGCCTCGGCGGCGCTCTCGACGTTGTCGAAGACCAGCAGGAACCGGCCGTGCAGCAGGGCCCGCTCGTAACGCGCGAACACCGCCGCGTCGCTGGTCTCGTCCATGCTCAGGCCGACCTGCCGCAGGACCGAGTCGAACACCTCCGTGTACCGCAGGGCGCCGCCGGTCCGGAACTGGGCACAGTCGACGACCGCGTTCCCGTCGGCATACTCCTCGGCGCGAAGGTGCCGGACCTGCTGAACCACATACGTCTTGCCCCACCCGGAACGCCCGACGACGACACGCGTCCCGGGCTCGCCCAGCCGGGCGAGCACCGCGACCCGGTCCCGGAATCCTTCCGGGCCGGGCGGCGCCACCAGGTCCGTGCCGGTCGAGCGCATCTCGGCCACGGCGGCGAACAGCTCCGCCCGGAACTCCGGGTCGCTCTCCAAAAGCTTCACGATCTTTGCGGTACGGGCGACCGGATCCCTGGGAAGGGTGGTGATCCGCCGGAACATCAGCTGTCGCAGGCTGGTCGCCCCGGCGAAGGCGGCGCCGACCGCGGCTGGGACCACGAGTTTCGTCGTCTCCTCGGTGGCCATCTGCAACGCTTTGAGCGCCTCGTCAGCCAAGACGTCGAGCATGCCCAGCACCTCCCCGTTACGGGGTGCAACGCCATCGATCTCAGCCACCCCGCGCCGACCGACGGTTACATTGTGGACTCCCGCCGTAGCGGAGCGCAAAACGCCTGACGTCAGGCCGCGCCGACGCGGACCCCGAGCCGGCGCAACGCCGCGATGCGCTGCCGGATCAGCGCCATCGACTCGTCCTGGAGCCGGGTCCAGCCGGCCTGCCCGGTGATCTGGCCGGGATGCCGCCGGTAGAGCCAGGTGACCTCGGACGGCAGAAACCCGGGCGTGGTCTCGGCCAGCGCAACGACCAGCGCCAGATCACCGCCGCGGGGTGTGGCCACCCAGCCGCCGAACGCACGCACCGTCTCGGTCCGGGCGGTGAGCCCGGCGCAGGGCGCGGCCGGCCGGCCACTGTCGAGGATCAGCTGGGTAAGCACGCCAGGCTCGATCATTCCGGGTTCGAGGGGCGAGGCGAACGACAGCCGGGTCTCGTCCGGCAGCAGATCGTGCGCCTGCCCGGTGACCCAGTGGATCCGCGGATGGGCGTCGAACGCCTCGACCGCGGTCCGCAACGCGCCGGGCAGCAGCAGATCATCGGAGTCGAGCACGTGCACGAGCGAGCCACCGGCCCGGGACAGCGCAACATTGCGGGCGATGTTGACCCCGAGCGTCTCACCGTTGGCCTGATACCGAACGAACGAGAACCGCTCCGCCACGTCAGCAACCGCCGACCTGGGCCCATCCTCCTGAACAAGCCATTCCAGCTCCCACCCGGCCGGCAGCCGCTGCCCGGCAAGGCTTTCCCCAGCCGCAGCGAGAAACTCCGCCCGCTCCGCATGAACAGGCGTGAGGACGGAGATCAACGGCATGAAACACCTTTCCTACCTGGTCCCGGCGGCCACCCTGGCGCCGAAATGATCGTCGCACGCCTGATCCGCCGCGCGAGCCCCACACGGACCCGGCAGGACCCCAACGCGGAATCCGCAATCTGCAAGCTACGGATTCCAGGACCCCCTGCAAGAAACGGAAAACAGGCTGCACAGCCACCTTGCAGAGGCCCCGGCGGGTCAGACCCCGCGCCGCCCCTTCACAGCCTGGCCACGGCGAGGACTACGACGGGTTGGAGGCGCCTGTTACCGACGGCGGGCCATCCGAATTGTCGGCAGTCCCGCTTCCATTCGCCGGATCCATGACCTCAGGGGCTTTGGACAGGTGGAGTCGTAGGGCTCGCAGCAGCGCCAGCGCGTGCCGCCGACCAGCGTCGTCAGCGGTCAGGGACCAGACAGCCACTTTGAAGATCAGATACACGCGCAACACAGCAGCAACGCCGGTAAGCGTGCCCGCACACAGCAGCGCCGTGACCCAATAGCCCATAAGCCCGATCTCTCCTGCTAGTCCCTTAAGAACAAGCAGGGAGCCATTTCGGCGCCAGGCACCGTTATATAGCTTTACCAGCTGGTAGGGAATACCGTTTTGATGGGGAATTTACGCCGCAGGCTCGCTGCATAGTCGCCCTCCGCCAGGGCACCTCGACCTGCTCCGTGAGCACGAAGGCACTGGCCCTCTCCTGCTCACCGCAGCGATGGCAAGGCCGTTGTCACGGTTTCGCTCGACGAGTGGAACGCCATGTTCTCGGTTCCGCCTCGAACGCCCGCCGACTGCTGGAGAGCAACTGTGCCGGTCGTCGGGCACGGGCAGCGGTCCTCACCGCCCGACCGCGCCTGATCTCGTCTTGCCGAGACGACACCCGATGGCTCGACGCAACAGCGTCGGCGTGCTCAGCGGCTGCCACCCGCGCCACGCGGATCGGGCGGCACGGTGTCCGGGCTCGGGCGACCGGGCGCGGCGCTCGGCTCCGGGCCGAGTTCGCCGATCTCGTACCCGTCGGGGTAGGTCTTGGCCTTGAGCCCGTCGCTGAACATCGGGGTGGCCCGCGGCTTGCCGAACCAGCGCAGCAGGTGGGCCCTCGTCCGGAGCCCGGCGTGCAGTCCGGCGCGCACCGGCCATGCTGCCGGGGTCGCCCGGGTGGCGGCCCTGAGCGTGTCGTCGTACATGGCACTGACGAGCGTGTTCCCCAGTGGGGCGAGCACGGGTGGGATGCGGTTGAGCATCAGCTGGCGGGTGGCGCGTTCGATGGCCGCGGCGTCGTCGTTGGGCTGCAGGTGAATGGCGTCGTAGGCGTCGAACCAGGCCTCGAGCTCGTCGTAGGAGCCAGGGATGTCGGTGATGGCCATGCGCTGGCCCAGTTCGCGGTAGAACAGGTAGGTGGCGCGGCGCTCATGGCAGCAGAGCCGCCGCCAGGCGTATCGGTCCAGCCACCTGGTCGGAATGATCACGAGACAGGCCAGGACGTACAGGTAGTGGTCGTTGGAGATGCCGTAGGGCCGGTGGATCTGGTTGATCCGCCGCAGCGCCTCACGCCCGCGGACCTGGTCGAAACCGTTGAGCACCATCTCGTACATCAGCAGGCCGGTGTCGTCGATGCGTTTCTGGGTGCGCTCGGTCAGCTCGCCGGTCGCGGTGTGCACAGCGGCGATCTCCGGCAGCGAGAAGGACCTGTTGAACGCCAGGTTGAGGCCGAGCTTCATGTCCCACGGGAACTCGTAGCGCAACATCGTCTGGTAGATGGACAGGTAGTCGCGCTCCGGGTCCAGCGAACGAGTCCGGGTGAGGTTGTCGTATCGGGCGGTCATTGACGATTTTCTCCCGAGGGGTCAGGGGTGGGTGGGCGCTGTGACGGAGGTGAGAGTGCGAGCCACCACCTCCGAGTCGGCGTAGGCGCCGGCAACCGCCACCAGCCAGGCGACCTCGCCGCCGTAGCCGTCGCCGGGCAGGTGCAGAGTGTCGGCCGGCTGCGGGTTGTCGGCGACGTTCCCGGCACGGTGCATGTGGATGGCATATGCCAGCTGGGCCGCTTCGACGGTGGCCTGGCGGGCCTCGCCGGTCAGGCCGGCCAGGTCGGCGTGGTGCTCGGCGACGGCGGTCACCCGGGCGCCCATGAACGGTCGCAGAGCGAGACGTGCGTCCCGGATCTCGGCCAGTCGGCGGATCAGGGCGTAGTCGAGGTCGCGGATCGCCGTCCGGGCGCGTCGCAGTGTCGGGTCGAGCTCGAGGTGGGGCAACTCGGTGACGAGATCGTGCCACAGCGGCGCGAGACGCCGGTAGGAGCGCAGGTCGCTCCAGCGTGGTAGTCGAGGGCCCCAGGCCGGCATGGTCAGGCCGATCGACATGAGCAACGCGCTGAGGGTCACCAGGACCGCGGCGATCTGGCGTTCGCCGTCGGGCTGCGATCCGGACCAGTACGCCAACAGGTAGATGATCTTGTTGAGGGCGTAGAGCAGAGCGAAGACCGCACCGACAGCCGTGGTGCGAAGCCCACGCCGTAGCCAGGTGCGGCCGCACGCTCTGGCGTACTGCCAGCAGAGGCGAGCGATGTCGATGAAGGACGCGAAGAAGCCGACCACCAGGAAGATCAGCAGGTAGGCGGTCACGATCGGATCGTCGGCGTACTCCACGGTCAGCCGCACCGGCGACTCGCGGACCAGGGTGTAGCCGAACAGTCCCAGCATCGCCAGGTACGCCCCGGCGGTGACCAGCATCCACCGAAGGGTCCGCCGGGCCGCCTGTTCCGGCGGTAGCGCGAGGAACAGCAGCCAGCTCTCCGAGCCGACGACGATGGCCATCACGCAGCCGTGGGAGAAGACTTTCGCCAGATTGGGCATGCCGGTCAGGCCGTCGACGGCGGCCGCCAGCGGCGGGATGGCGAGCGTGATGCCGGCGGCGAACGCCCCGAAGGTCACCGTGACCGCGCGCCGGGCCGGGCTGGGGCGACGGCGCTGAAGGCGAAGGATGTACCCGAAGGTCAGCCAGCCGGTGGCCGCGCACGCTGCATAGAGGACGGTATCCACCAACGACCTTCAGCTGGTGGGATCTTCGAGTGCCAGCCGCAGCCGCTGGCGCAGCTCCGCCTGGCGGTCATCCAACGGCCCGGTCGGCTCCTCGCCACCACGACGGGCGCGGCGCAGCAGTAACGAGCCGATCATCTCCGCCTCGCGCTCCTCGGCCGCGTCATAGTTGCTGCGGCCGAGGAAACGCTGCACGAGTCGCGGGTCCAGGTCTGGCAGCAACAGCCGGAACGTGTCCGGATCGAGCGACGCGGAGGCCCGGTGGCCGGCGAGCAGGTGACCGATCTCGTGCCCGATGATCAGCATCTGATGCAGGGGTGACGTGTCCTGCTCGTAGAAGATCGCGTCGAACTTCCCCGTCGGCACATACATCCCGCACACCGTGCGGGCCGGCAGGGCGATCGGAATCAGCACGATGGGACGGCCCTGACGCTGGTCACCGAGGACCCGGCACAGCTCGTGGATGTCGAACGGCTCAGGCACATCGATCTCGGCGACGAGCTGTTCACACCGTCGCCGTAATTGATCATCGTGCACGCCATGACCCCCGTCCTACATACTGCCGGCGCCTCTAAATGAGACCGCGCGGTGGGGTTCTCGCTTCCGCACGGGCCGTCGACTCGGTCGCCTCGCGCAGCCGGAGAACCATCTGCTCCACAAGCAGGGTGTCGGTGGCGGACAAGCCGGTGTCGGCGAGAACCTGGCGCAACGCGACCTGTTTGACATCGATGCGGCGAAGCTCACTCAGAATCGCGATCTGCTCCATCACCCGGCTCGCGGCGTCGTCCTCCACGAAATATCCGGTGTTGACGTCGAACGCCCGCGCCAGAGCGCGCACATGGGAGGTACGGGGATCGCTGGCCACACCGCGGCGCAGCTCGCCGATGTAGGCGGCGCTAATCGAGACGCCGGTCTGCGCCGACAGGGTATTGATCTTGTCGGCGATCTCCTTGTTGGTGTACCTCCGGCCCGGTTCGTCGCCGTCGCCGAGCTCTTCCGGCGTCGGCCGGATGTGGTCGAACAGGTATTCCAGCCTGGCAGCGAGCGTGTCGAGCGGCGGTAGATCGTGCTCACCCGGCCCATCCGAGACCATTGCCCGCCCCTCCCCCTGCCTGCGGCAAGCACCATCACCGCCTCGGCAACACATTCACAAGCATAGTTGACACCGTTACTCAGAGCAGGGGTATGCTCGCTCCCGCCGAGAAACGCCCGTTGAGAGCACGCATCCTTCGCTAAACGGGTGTTGGGCAGTTCAGTGCAGGTCCGCTGGTGCGGGCCGGTTCACGGGGGCCGGCCCGCGCCACGTGGCATGCGGAACCAGCAAGGTGTCAGCAGTGTGCGTACACCAACGAACCGCCGACCCGACATCAGGGCCAGCGGTTCGCGCAAGATCAACGTGGGCCGGACGTTGCACCATGCGAACCGCCCGACCATCGTCACCGGCGAAGCGCTATCAGGGCGTTTGACCAGTTCACGGAAGAGCCGGCCAGCCCAATAGCCTGGCTTGCGCTCGGCGCCTGCCTGCTCGGAGGCTGCAGTACCAGGCCAGAGGGCCAAGATGGCGTCACACTTCGACTCCCCGTCACCGGCGGGTGCGGCGGTGACAGGCAAATCGACCATGAACGGCTGGGGCTACTGGAAGGTTCGCCGGGAGGGCAAGCGTCGTCGCCCTGTTCGACGTTGTCAACGGTCGGCAGCGTTGGCGCGAGGGGGCTCCTCGACTCCCAATAATCCGGGGCCGCCGAATCAGAGAGAACTGAACCCTTCTGACACTCGGCGGCTGTCTGGAGCAGATCGCGGGCATGCCGGATCTTTGCGGTACACGCAACACCGAGCGCGAGCTGGCTGTCGCGCCCGAACGGGGCATGGTCGTCACCGCCCGACCGATGCGATCAGCCTTGGTTAATCTCGGGTACGCCGGCCTCGTCGAGCATGGTGAAGAAGTCCGCGATTCGACCCCGGCGAGCATTCGGGCTTGTGGTGGTGAAGATGATGCGTTGGGCGGCGCGGGAGAGCCCTACGAAGAACGTTGAGGTCGACTCGACGGGATCTCGGTCGTACGCCCACCATTGCTCGTCGTCGAGACCGAGGAAGAACACCGTGTGATACTCGAGACCCTTGCTGCGATGCGCGGTGAGCAGGGCGACCGCGTCGGCGCATTCGAACCGCTCCAGCGCGTTCGTCCAACTGGCGTCCGCTGGAGTGACGGCAGCGAGCCGGACCCGAAACGCTTCGGTGATCAGGTCCAGCTGATCGCCTGGTGTCGCCGACTTCATGTATCGATGCAAGGCTTCGGCGTCCACCAGTCCCAGCAGGTGTGCGACGCAGTCCCCGGCTGCGATGGTGTGCGGCGGATTGGCTCGCATCCAGGAGCGCAGGGCGCGGGTCAGTATGGACAGGTCGTCCCCGACGCGCCGCAGTGCCACGTCATCGCCGGCGGCGCTGTGGATCCGGGCGAGGGTTGATTGGACCTCGCGCCATACCTGGTGCAGGCCACGCGGCTGGTCCCCCAGTTGTAGCAGGCCGAGCAACAGCCGGGCGATCTCGTGTTTGAGCAGGTCCTGTAGGCGCATCTCGCCGACCAGTTGGTCGTCGTTGCGTACCTTGATGCCGTATCGGGCCAGTGCCTGGCTGAACCGGCTTTCGTAGTCGCCGACCTTCTGCCGGGCGAGGAGGGCGAAATTAGCCGGCACCCGGCCGGAGGTGGCGATGTCCTGGGCGATGCGGTGGGCAATGACGGTGGCTTCCCGAGCGGGGCTTGAGAACTGCCACAGTTCGGCCGGGTTGTCGTCGCTGGTGGCGGCGACCCTCGAGACTGCGGGCCTCGCGCGCGGGTCGAGCCGGGTGGCGATGACGTGCTGCATACGCGTCAGCTTGGGGCTGGAGCGGAAGTTCAGCTCTAAGTCGTAGCGGGTCGCGCCGAAAGCGGCGGTGAAGCGTTCGAGGGCTTGTGATATCGCGCCGGCCCACCCCATGATGTTCTGCTTGCTGTCGCCGACGGCAGTGACCGTCGGCCCGTCGGTGAACACCGATGCGAGTAGGGAGAACTGGGCACTGGTGGTGTCCTGGAACTCGTCGACGAACACGAACGGGTAGGTCTGACGGAGAGCTCGCCGCAGCTTCGGTGCGGAGCGCACGAGGAGTTCGGCCAGCCGGTTGAGCATGACGAAGTCGACCTCCGCCGGGCCGGGCCGCAGGTAGCGCCGCTGCCACCATTGCAGGACTGCGTAGGCGGTTGCGTCGTCCGGACCGTCGGAGGAAAGGTTGATCGGAAGATTCCAACCGCCGACGGTGTCGGGTAGGAAGGCGTCTGCGCGAAAGCGCGTGGCCTGGGGACGGAACGGGGTGGGCGCGGTGGCGATGATGTAGTCGAGGAAGGACCCCACGTCACGCTTCGAGGGGAATTTGACGTCGTATCCGTTGGCCATCTGCCAGTCCTTCGGCAGGGCCGAGGCGAACCGGTCGACCAGGCCTTTTGTGTAGGCGTCGAACGTCATGGACGCGAATCGGTCGGCGTGTTCGGGGACGCGGTCGCTGACCCTCCGGGCAAGGTTGGCGGCAGCGTCACGCTTGAACGAGATCGCCAGGATGCGCTGCGGCCATGGGCAGATGCCGGTTTGCAGCAGGTAGCTGGCCCGCTGGGCGAGGAACTCGGTTTTCCCGGCTCCCGGCCCGGCTACAACCGCGGTGTTCCCTGAGTCACGCAACGCCCGCCACGCGTTCGCTTCGAGGTCCTCGACGCCGATGGGCCGCCAATCCTCGGGCCGAATCAAAGCGGGTGGACGGGACGCAGGAGTGTGGTATCCGTACGTAGCGTCTGAATGGCTCACAGTCCCACCTGCTTGCGGATGTGATCGATGAGCGCGGCGAGAACCTCAGGCGTGCGAGCCCGTAGCTGGCCGTCGGTGAGACGGCTGAGGGCCAGCAGATGACTGCTCGGCTTCGACCGGTTTAGGAACAGGTAGCGGTACCAGCGCAGCAGTTCGGGATGGGGCTGCTCGTTCCAGTACGCCTCGTCGGTGCACTTCTTGCCGATCACGGACACCAGTGCGTCGTCCTCCCTGGGACCGTGGTCGCCCGGTTCCAGCTGGGTGTAGGCGTCGGGAAAGTGCGACAGCATGACGTAGTCGAGGTCGAGCGGCCCGGCGAAGAAAACTCCATGCCGGCGCAGGTGCTCAATGATCGGCTCCAGCTCGTTGAGCTTGTGCCCGTTGACAATGTCGTCCACATCGGCGTAGCCGTCCAGGCCGTCGAGCGCCAGAACGTTGATGTTGCCGAGTCGGCGGCACGCATCGCGAAGCCGGGCCGGACCGGCTCCTTCGCGGCCGTAGTCGAGGTCCAGCAGGGTCGCATGCGGGATGCCGAGGTCGTCGAGCAGCCGCCACATGTGGTTGGTGTGCCGACCGCCGAGCGGGACGACCGCCACGAAGGACGGGTCGAGGTCGACGCCCCGGGCTTGGGCGACGCGTGGGATGACCAGTTGTTCGGTGTCGCCTTCACCAAGCACGACGAACTTGGCGAAGTACAGCTCGGGATGGGCCTGGACGGCTTCACGAACGTACTTGCCTGCTTCGCTTCCGTTGTCGGGGAGCAGGATCGCGCGTACCGAGGAGGTGGCGGTGCGCGGGTTGACCCGGAAGTACCGGAGATCCGTGGGCTCGATGCGCGTGAGCACGCTGGCGCAGTGGCTGGACAGCAGCGCCTGGGCCGCCGTATCCCTGGAGAGCTCCGTCAGCTGGTTGACGATCCTGGAGAGGTAGAACGGCGAGACACTGTTCTCGGGCTCTTCGACCAGGACCAGGGTCAGACTCGGCAACTGGGCCGCGTCCAGGACGAAGTCCGTCTGGTGCTGCTCGTCGTAGACCGCGGCCTCGACGTCGAGGGTCGTGGCCACCAGCGCCAGGTGCAACAGCGATCGCTGCCCATCGCTGAGCTGGCGGGCAGGCCGGGCACGACCCGTGGGATCCGGCTCGAAAACCAGTTCGGTCTCCCGTACGAGCTCGTCTAAGTCGTCGTCGAGCAGGCGCAGCTTCGGGGTGGCGTTGGTCCCCGCGTCGTGCAGTTCCCGCCACCGCCTGCTCAGAGTTCCCTCAATGGCTCGAACCGCCGGCTCACCGGAGAACTGCGACGCGATGCCGGCGGCGTTCTTGCTGACCAGCTCGCGGAGATCCGGTGACCACCTCGCGGCCCGCCACAGTCGGCTGCGCAAGAAGCCGGTCAGCTCGCGGGCACCGTCACGCGAAGCCGGAAGGTAGACCACCTGGATGCGGCCACGCTCGGCCGCCGGGAGCAAGATGTAGTCCCCGTCGTCGTACGCCTCGGCCAGCGTGCGGACCACGATGCGGGTGTCCGTGATCGCGCCGTCGATGGTGCCGTCGTCCTCCCAGGTGGCTTTCAGTACGATCCGGACCTTCAGGTCGCCGTCATCGCCTGCGGCCATCCGAATGAAGAACTCAGGCACCACCCGCCGGTGACCGATCTGCCGTCGCGAGGCCGGGCCCTCCGCGCCCTGACCGCCGACGTCGGCGACTCCGACGCCAGCGACAAGATGGTCGTCTTCATCGAGTTCCGGAAAGGCGATCACCGCCTCGATCGTCAGGTGCCGGCTGGCCGGAACCTCAGTCTCGTCGACCGGAACGTGAAAGTCCGACGCGCGCACCGCGCGCTCGGGCCCGGTGATCCCGAACAGGCGCAGCAGCGCCTGGCAGGCGGCGGTCTTGCCGGTGCCGTTGGTGCCGATGAAGGCGGTCAGGTCCGGGCCCAAGTTGATCGTGGTACGCGACGGCCCAAAACACTGAAAGTTCTCCACAACGAGCTTCTCGACGAACATTCTCCACTTTCCACTGTGAAAGGTACGAATGGGAGGGGCGCCCTCCGGGCGACCTGGCCGACCCGGGGTTCGGTGGAGCTTGACGGCAGCACGCCGTCTCGAACTGAAAGCGACCGTAGCATGCGCGTCAATGAAAGCACTGTCAAACCGTTTACATGCTCATCCCATCGTGTAAGGTGCGTGGTGAAACCTCCCCCGTACCGACCGACAGGACCTCACATGCCGGACCTCGCCCTGATCACCGCAGCCGAGATCTCCCGGCTGGCCGGGGTCACGCGGGCGACGGTAAGCAACTGGCGCCGGCGACACGCGGACTTCCCCACGCCCTCCGGCGGGACGGAGGCCAGCCCGGCGTACGACCTAACTGCGGTGCGCGCCTGGCTGGCCGCCCGCGGCCAACTCCCAGCCGTCTCCGCAACCGAGGATCTACGCGCGGCATTGCGCAGCGACCGAATGGCCTCGGCACCGCTGGAGTTGCTCACCTTGGTCATCGCCGCCGGGAGGATGGACGCCAGCCAACTCAAAGACCTGATCGCCTTGCCCGACGATTTGCTCGTCCCCCGCCTGGTGTCAGCGATCAAGCCATACCGCGAAGTCGTACCGGGAGCCGGAAACCCACGCTACGACGACATGAGCGCCGACTCGTTACGCACGCTGCTGCGCTCCGTCGCCGAGGCGGGAGCCGTGGCGACCGCCGGAATCTTGACCGAAGGTGACCTGGACGACACCGCCAGCGGCAACTATCAGACTCCCGTCCCATTGGCTGAGCTGATGGCTGACCTGCTGTCCGCCCCCGGCAAGCCCCACCCCACTACTGTCTTCGACCCGGCGTGTGGCAGCGGCGGCTTCTTGGTCGCAGCCAGCCGCCGTGGTTCGACCAAGCTTTACGGCCAGGACGTCGTCCTCGGCCAGGCCGCCCAGGCAGCAGTCCGCATCACGGTCATGACTACGGAGGCGCAGGTGACCGTGCGCACCGGCGACAGCCTGCGCTCCGACGCGTTCCCCGGATTGCTGGCCGATGCGGTGCTGTGCGCGCCGCCGTACGGGGACCGGGACTGGGGTCATGAAGAGCTCGCCTACGATCCGCGGTGGATGTTCGCGCTGCCCCCGAAGAGCGAATCGGAACTGGCCTGGGTGCAGCACTGTCTAAGCCACACGAAGCAGGGCGGATGGGTCGTCATGCTCATGCCACCGGCCACCGCCGAGCGACTCGCCGGTCGCCGCATCCGAGCAGACCTGGTCCGAAGCGGCACACTACGTGCCGTGATCGCCCTACCGGTCGGGGCCGCGCCACCGCTGCACATCGGGCTGCACCTCTGGCTACTTCAACACGAGCAGCCGAGTCCATCGCAACATGTCCTGTTCGTCGACATGGCCGGCATCGATACTCACCGCACGAAAGGGACACCGACCCGGCGCTCAGCCGTAGATTGGGATGCCCTCCGCGACGTGGTGCTCAAAGTCTGGAACGACTACGACCTTCATCCCGACGCGTTCGACACCATCCCCGGTACGGCCAGCACAATCTCGGTTGTCGACCTGCTCGACGACGCCGTGGACCTCACTCCGGCACGCCACGTCCGAGTGACTCCGGCACCCGCCCAACCTGACGAGTTGGCTGCCACCGCACACGCGGTACGCGACCGGTTGCGGCGAGCGGCTGCCGGGTTGACCGCACTCAGCGGCGGCGAGCCCTGGCCACCCGCCGGCGCCGAGGCCCGTTCATGGCGGCACGCCACCGTCGCCGATCTGCTACGTGGCGACGCACTGGACCTGGTCCGCGCCCCGATGCTCAATCGGCGAGCTGACGTGGACATCGACGACACGACATCTGCCAGAACGCTGACCGTCCAGGACGTGCTCACCCGTCGACCGCCCTCGGGACCGCCTGAACACACAGTCGAGGAACTGACCATCGAGGTGGGCGATGTCATCTTGCCTGAGATGTTGCACTCCGGCACCAGCGTCGCCCGAGTCGCCGACGCCACCGACGCCGGTCACCTCCTAGGCCGCCTGCTGTATCTACTGCGCCCAGATGCCGCCCGATTCGATCCGTGGTTTCTCGCCGGGTTCCTCGCCGCCGAGGGCAACCTCAACGCCGCGGCGAGCGGCACCAGCGTCATCCGGGTCGACGTGCGCCGCCTGCGGATACCGCTGCTCCCACTGGCAGAGCAGCACCGATACGCGCTGGCGTTCCGCCGCCTGCACACGCTGCGCGTCGCCGCCGACCTCACGAACCGGCTCGCCGATGAAACCGCCCGTGTCCTGAGCGCTGGCCTCACCGAGGGAGCGCTACTCCCACCCGACATCGCTACCTGAGCACCACCGATGACCGAAACCTACGGCTCTGGTATTGACGGAAGGAACCCGTTGAACAGCAACAAACACACCGAACTGGCGAACCACGCCTGGTCGGTGGCCGACCTCCTGCGCGGCGACTATAAGCAGTCCGACTACGGCAAGGTCATCCTGCCGTTCACGGTGCTCCGGCGCCTGGAATGCGTCCTCGAGCCCACGAAGGCAAAGGTCGTCGCGGAATACGAACGGCTGCGGCGTGAGGGGAACCCTGACGCGGCCCGGTGGCTACGCCGCGCGGCTGGCCGCAGCTTCTACAACACCAGCGGCTACACACTCGAAGCGATCACGAAGGACTCGGGCCAGACCGCCAAACACCTCCTCGCGTACATCGGCGCCTTCTCTGACAACGCCCAAGAGGTGCTGGACAAGTACGATTTTCCCCAGCAGATCCGGCGCCTTGATAACGCCAACCTGCTCCACCAGGTCGTCGGCCGGTTTGCCGACCTTGACTTGCGGCCGATCGAGCTCAAGGACGGCAAGCCGGTGCTCGGCGACGATGGCCAGCCGAAGGTCATCGTCTCCAACCACCAGATGGGGTACATCTTCGAGGAACTGATCCGGCGCTTCGCCGAGCAATCTAACGAGACCGCCGGTGAGCACTTCACCCCGCGTGAGGTCATCGAACTTATGGTCAACCTGTTGATCGCGCCGGACGACGACGCGCTCAGTCTGCCCGTGGTTTCGCGTACGGTCATGGACCCGGCGTGCGGAACTGGTGGCATGCTCTCGGCCGCCGAGGAGCACATCAAGCGGCTCAACCAATCAGCCGAGGTCACCGTCTACGGCCAGGAGCTGAACCCAGAATCTTGGGCCATCTGCGGATCCGACATGATGATCAAGGATCAGGACCTGGCGAACATCAAGTTCGGCAACTCGTTTAGCGACGACGGCCACCGCACCGGACGCTTCGACTACCTGCTGGCCAACCCGCCGTTCGGCGTGGAATGGAAGAAGGTCAAGGACGAGGTCGAGCACGAGTACGAGGCGCTCGGCGAGAGCGGACGATTCGGCGCCGGCCTCCCTCGGATCAACGACGGCTCGCTGCTGTTCCTTCAGCACATGATCTCGAAAATGAAGCCGGTCACCGCCGACGGCAAAGGCGGCAGCCGAATCGCCATCGTCTTCAATGGCTCGCCGCTGTTCACCGGCGCCGCCGAGTCGGGCGAGTCCCGCATCCGTCAGTGGATCCTGGAGAGCGACCTGCTCGAAGGCATCGTCGCCCTGCCCGATCAGCTCTTCTACAACACCGGCATCTCCACCTACTTCTGGATCCTGACCAATCGCAAATCCAACGGCCACCGAGGCAAGGTCGTCCTACTCGACGCCCGCGACCAGTTCGCCAAGATGCGAAAATCCCTCGGCGACAAGCGGAAAGTTATCGAACCGAAACAGATCAAAACCATCACCCAGCTGTACGCCGAGGCTCTCGACGCAGCCCAGAACCCCGAACACCCGATGCACGCCAAGGTGAAGATCTTCGCCAACGAGGACTTCGGCTACCACCGCATCACCGTCGAACGCCCGCTGAAACTGCGCTTCGAGGTCACCGAGGAAACACTGACCGAACTGGCAGCCTCGAAAACGATCCAGAAAGTGACCAACGCCGAAGCACTAGCCACCGCACTGAAGCCGTTGGCGGGCCGGACGTGGCCGACGAAGCGCGATGCGTGGGACACGCTGCGCAAGACGATGGCGGAAGCAGGGGTGCCGTGGCCCACCGGCACCGCCTTCCAGAAGGCAATGCGCGAGATCATCGGCGTACGCGACCCAGAGGGCGAGGTGCAGTTCCTCAAGGGCAGTACCGAGCCTGACCCGGATCTACGTGACTACGAGAACGTCCCGCTCGACGAGGACGTCGACGAATACCTGCACCGCGAGGTTCTGCCCCACGTCCCGGACGCCTGGATCGATCACGACAAGACAAAGACCGGCTACGAGATCCCCTTCACCCGTCACTTCTATGTCTATCAGCCACCCCGCCCTCTCGCCGAGATTGACGCCGAATTGAAGGCCTTGGAGGCGGAAATTCAAGATCTTCTCGGTGAGGTAACGCAATGACGGTTGATGGTGGCGCCCTCCGGCTGCGCTACCTGCTTAAGCCTCGGGAAATTGTTGGACACCCGGACATGCAGGTGCTTTCCGTCTATCGCGACCATGGCGTCATTCCGAAGTCTTCCCGGGATGACAACTTCAACAAAACACCCCTGGATCTTTCACGTTACCAAGTGGTGCGGCCAGGTGATCTTGTAATCAACAAGATGAAAGCATGGCAGGGATCGCTCGCGGTCTCACGCTTCGATGGAATTGTAAGTCCAGACTATTTAGTGTGTGCCGTCAGCCCGGAGGTGACTTCGAGCTACCTACACTTCCTCCTTCGATCGGCTCCGCTGGTCAATGAATTCCGAATGCGGTCCAAGGGCATTCGCCCTGCGCAGTGGCGTCTATATTGGGAAGATCTGGCGGAAATCGAAGTAAACCTTCCCGGAGTAATCGAGCAGCAACGTATTGCGAACTACCTCGAGAGTGAGACGTCGCGAATCGAAGCGCTGAGCGAAAAGCTGCGAAAGCAGCGTGACCTGCTAGAAGAACGTACTCTCGCAGCCGTATACGCGTCGATCGCTGGGCTTAACGAGCCAGGGCAGCGGCGAGTAAGTGGAATATCGTGGCTTGGGAGTGTCCCGTCCAGCTGGCCGGTGATGCCTGTCGGATACCAGTTCGAAGTTCTGCTTGGGAAAATGCTAAATCAGGATCGGGTGCAAGGCGAGCACCTGAAGCCCTATCTTCGCAATACAAACGTACAGTGGGACAGAATTAACACCGACGACCTGCTGAAGATGAATTTCGCCCCACAGGAACAGTCGCGCTATCGCCTCCTTCCGGGAGATCTTCTGGTGTGCGAGGGTGGCGAGCCGGGGCGCTCAGCAATCTGGGACGGAAGCGTCGAAGAGATTTATTATCAGAAGGCTTTGCATCGGATCCGCGTGTGCGGCTACAGTTCGCCTCGCTGGCTGTACTATTGCATGCGCGCGGCGACGGCGCTGAATGTCTTCGCGGTCGAGGGAAACACGACGACCATCGCTCATTTGACGGGCGAGCAGCTAAGGGCCCATCGCTTCCCATTTCCTGCCAGAAGCATTCAGGATCGAATAGTCGCGCACCTAGATGCCATCAGCGGTCGGCGAACTTTGCTGGAAACCAAACTCTCGAAACAGCAATCTGTGCTCGTCGAACGACGCCAGTCGCTAATAGCTGCCGCTGTAACAAGGCAGATCGATGTTTCCACATTGAACGTACGAGGAACCGAGGGCTGACAGGCCATGAGTCCCATTCATCACGAGTCAGCATTCGGTGATGCGATCGTTGCCTCCCTCGCCGCTGGTGGGTGGGAGGTGGGGAACAACACCGACTACCGGGCGGACGTCGGGCTCGACACCGGACGGCTGTTCGAGTTCATCGGCGATACCCAGGCCAAGGAGTGGGAGGACCTGGTCGCGTTCTATGGCGGTGACCGGGACGACGCCCAACGGGGCTTCGTCAAGCGACTCGACCAGGCGATCATCACTGACGGGCTGGTCGACGTTCTGCGCAAGGGCGTGAAGGATCATGGGGTTCGGATCTGGGTCGCGTACTTCAAGCCGTCGTTGGTGGAGTCGGACGCAATCCTGGACGACTACCGGAAGAACCGGCTCAGCGTGGTGCGCGAGTTGGCGTACGCGACCAAGCAGTCGGACCAGCGCAACCGGCTCGACCTCGCGTTGTTCCTCAACGGGATTCCGATCGCAACGGCCGAGTTGAAGAACCCGCTGACCGGGTCGGGTGTCGAGAATGCCAAGGAGCAGTACAAGACCGAGCGGGATCCGACCGAGCTGATTTTCATGCGGCGGGTCGTCGCGAATTTCGCGGTGGATCCCTACTTGGTGTTCGTAACCACCCAGTTGCGGGGGAGGGCGACCCGGTTCCTGCCGTTCAACACCGGTTCGGAGGGGCCGGGTCGGCCGGGTGGGCAGGGCAACCCGGCGGCCACCGAGTTCGGCAAGTACGCCACGTCGTACCTGTGGGAGGAGGTCTGGCAGCGGGATAACTGGCTTGATCTGCTGGAGCGCTTCGTCCACCTGCACAAGGAGAAGAGCGCGGACGGGCGTACCCGGAAGCGGTTGATCTTCCCGCGGTATCACCAGTGGCATGTGGTCAAGAAGTTGACGGCGCACGCGTCCCGGCACGGTGCCGGGAGCAACTACCTGGTGATGGCTTCGGCGGGTTCGGGTAAGTCAAACACGATCGCCTGGCTGGCGCACCGGCTGTCGTCGTTGCATGTGCCCACCGACGCCGCTGAAGTGGATCCGGACGCGCTGGCCGCCGGGTTGGAGCCCGGTGCGGCGGTCTTCGACAAGGTTTTGATCATCACCGACCGGCGGAACTTGGACGGCCAATTGCGGGAGACGGTCGGCAGCTTCGAGCAGACCGCCGGCTTGGTCGTGAAGATCGACGGGCAGCACGGGTCGAAGTCTGAGCAACTCGCCAAGGTGCTGTCGCAGGAGACTGGAAAGATCGTCACGGTCACGCTCCAATCGTTCCCGGCCTTGGAGGAATACCTACGGCGCAATCCGACCGAGATCCAGGGGCGCCGGTTCGCGATCGTGGTGGACGAGGCGCATTCGTCGCAGTCCGGTGACGCCGCCGGTTCGGTTCGGGCGGTGCTGCGCGATCTGGGCCTGGACGCCGACTCGGAGGAGCAGGGCGCGATTAGTGCGCCGGTATCCGACGTCGAGGCGCAGTTGAAGGCCAAGGCGCGTAGGCGGCAGCGGGCTGCGAACCTGTCGTACTTCGCGTTCACCGCGACACCGAAGGCCAAGACCCTGCAGGACTTCGGGACGCTCGGTGATGACGGGAAGTACCACCCGTTTCACACGTATTCGATGCGGCAGGCGATCGAGGAGGGGTTCATCCTCGATCCCCTGCGCAACTACGTCACCTACAACACCTACTGGCATTTGGTCAACGAGAACCCGGACGAGCGGAGAGTCGACGCGGCCAAGGCGAATCCGCTGCTGGCCCGGTACGCGCTGACCCACCCCTCCACCGTGGCCCAGCACGCGCAGATCATCGTCGAGCACTTCAAGGCGCACAGCGCCGGGCGGCTCGGCGGCCGGGCCAAGGCGATGGTGGTCACAGCGTCGCGGCACAGCGCTGTACAGATGTCCCGGTCGATCAAGGAGTACCTCAAGGACCGCAGCTACAACGACATCGGGGTGCTGGTGGCGTTCTCCGGGACGCTCAAGTACGACGACGATAAGGAGACCACCGAGGCCAAGGAGAACGACGGTCTACCCGAGTCAGGGTTGCCCAAGGCGTTCGCCTATACCCGGGCTGACGACAAGGCGACCCGGTCCGGTGGCGCTCGGCAGCCTGAATACCGGATCCTGGTGGTGGCGGAGAAGTATCAGACCGGCTTCGACCAGCCGCTGCTCACCACCATGTACGTCAACAAGAGGCTGCTGGGTATCGCCGCTGTGCAGACCCTGTCCCGGCTCAACCGCACTGCCGACCGCAAGGAGCAGTCCGACCTGGTGGTCCTGGACTTCGCGAATGAGGCTGAGGACATCAAGGACGCGTTCCTGCCGTACTACGAGGAGGCGGCGACGTTGCCGTCGGACCCCAATCTGTTGTTCGTGGCACAGAGCAGGGTGATGGCGGCGGACCTGCTCGTCGACTCAGAGATGCAGGAGTTCGTTACGGCTTACCTGGCCGCCGAGCGGCAGGCCGCCGGAAACACGAAGAAGTGGGAGAAGCTGCACGCCGAGCTGTACCGAAACCTGGACCCGGCGGTGCGCCGGTTCACCGAGCTGCTCGACAGCGACGACGAAGAAGACCAGGCCAGCGCCGAAGCTTTCCGCGCCAATCTCAACGACTACGTACGCAAGTACAGCTTCCTGTCGGGGATCGTCACCTACACGGACGCCGAACTGGAGCGCCTATACCTGTACGGGCGGCACCTGCTCAACGTGCTACCGCGCCGGGATGACGGCGGCGTGGATATCGGCGAGGTCGATCTAAGCCACCTGCGGGTGGAACACACTGGCGATCATGACATCCGCTTGAGCCCCGACGGCGATAGCGTGCTGAAGGGTTTCGGCGAGGGCCCAAGCGGTGCCCAGGAGCCGGAGAAGTCATTGCTGTCAGAGCTCATCGACCGGTTCAACGAGAAGCATGGCACCGAGTTCACCGAGCAGGACGTCATCAAGCCGTTCAACGAGGCGATCGACCACCCTCGGGTGCGTCAGGCCGCAGTCGTCAACGACGAGGAGAATTTCGGCCACGTCTTCGACCCAATCTTCGAGGACAAGATGATGGACCACTTCGACACCATGGCCGAGAAGGGCCGCAAGTACTTCGACCCGCAGGAGAACTACCGAAGCTCGCTCAACCGCAGTGCCCGCAGCGCCGCCTGGCGGATGATCCGCCGTCAGGAGGGAGTGGAGGACGACGCAGCCTGATGTCCGGAGCCCGCCAGCCTGGACGGGTCAACATCTACAAGGGACACTGTCGGCCGGAAGTGGCAACCGAAACGCGGGGTGACGGGTGCAGGCAGTACCTATCGGCGGCCGATACGAACTGGTCGACGAAATCGACGCCGGCGGCATGGGAGAGGTCTGGCGCGGCTACGACGGCGTACTCGACCGCGAGGTCGCCATCAAGCGGATCCGCCCCGACGTCATCGTCTCGGCCGAGCAGGCCGAGGAGTTCGCCAAGCGCTTCCGCCGCGAGGCGCGGGTCACCGCCCGTATCCAGCACCACGGAGTCCCCCAGGTCTACGACGCGGTGCTCGACAGCGCGTACGACCGGCTCTACCTGGTCATGGAGTACGTCCGCGGTACCTCGTTGCGCGCCTACATCAACCCAGCTCGACCGCTGCCGATCGAATGGGCGGCGGCCATCACGGCTCAGATTTGCACCGTTCTGTCGCACGCGCACGCTATCCCCGTCGTGCACCGCGACCTGAAACCCGACAACGTCCTGGTGGCCGCCGGCGGAGAAATCAAGGTTCTCGACTTCGGGATCGCCGCCATCCTGCGTACCGACGTCACCCGACTCACGGCGACCGGCAGCCTCCTCGGCACTCACCGCTACATGTCGCCGGAACAGATCCAGGGCGGCCAGATCAGCCCGCAGAGCGACCTGTACGCCCTCGGCTGCATGCTGCACGAACTACTCACCGGCCGAACTATGTTCGACGGCGGCAACGAGTTCGAGCTTCTCCGCCAGCACATGGAACAGGCGCCGCAGCCGCTGCGCCAGATCCGCGCTGACGTTCCCGAGGCGCTGGAGGCGCTGGTTCTCGACCTCACCGCCAAACGGCCCGAACAGCGCCCTCACGATGCGTATGACGTCTACGACCGATTGTTCCCGCTTCTGCCCGTGGCGGGTTCACGCCCGCCCGCGCCCGGCCAGGCGCCGCCCGGCGTCCCCGACCCCACGCTGCTCTACCGCCAGCCCAACGCACCCCGGCCTCGGCCTGAGCCGCAGCCGGCAACCGTTACTGACCACCCGGGCGCTTCTGCGCAGCCCGGCCAGGTGGCCACCGACCTTCGCGGAGCAATCAAGGATGCGATTGCACGCTCCGACAGCTTGCTCGAAGGGGAACGATTCGCGCAGGCTGCCGAGGAGTTGCAGCAGGTCATCGAACCCGCCGCGGCAGCTCTGGGCATCGAGAGCCGACGGGTCCTCGAGCTCCGCCAACGTCGGGCCGCGATCTTAATCATCGGCGGCGACTACCGGACCGCCCTGCCGGAATTCGACGCACTGTACGACGCCTTCGTCCGCACCGCTGGCCCCACCAGCCGCGCTGCGCTCGACTGCCGGCGCCAAGCGGCACACTGCCGGGCCGAACTCGGCGAGACCACTCTCGCCATCCAGCAATTCCGGCAGGTCCTCACCCATGTCCGAGCCCGAGAGGGAGACGTCTCCGAGGAAGCGGTGGACCTACGACGCAACATCGCGATGCTGCTATTGGCCGAGGGCGATCGTGAACAGGCTAGGGCTGAGCTGATCTCGCTGTACGAGAACCTCGAGGTGCTACACGGTCCCGATCACGAGGAGGCCAGAGAGATCGCCGACCTTCTTGAACGGCTTCGGCGTACGGGCGGCGATCCTGGACAAGCTCAGCGCGGGCTTGGTTAGGAGGGTTTCAGCAGGCTTGATCCGGATGTCGGACGGCGTCGGAACGAGTACTGGAGCGTCAGAGGTGACGGGTCACCTTCGGCATTCGCCACGAAGTCGGCCAGCGGCCCGCCGGTCTTGTCCGTTGAACTCGTCCTGCTGGTCTATCCAGTACTACACGGGCTCAGGAAACGTCCGCCTGAGGGCTATGGTGTCCGGTGATGCCCAGTTCCGAGGCGTTCAGCTAGTCGTTGGGGGTGGCCAATGCCACGGCGGACTGTTGTTTCCCATCCCGACTTCGGCCGCAGGCTCAAGGAACTGCGTGAACAGCACAGATTGTCATTGCGCCGGCTCGGCGGGATGATCCATTGTTCGCACGGCCACCTGTGGGATCTCGAATCGGGGATCAAACGACCAAGCGTTTCCGTCGCGATTTTGCTTGATCAGGCACTCGAAGCAGGCGGTCAGTTGTCCGCCATGGTGTCCGAGGTGTCAGCCGACACCGATACCCGGCCCGTCGCGGTCGAATCATCGGTGGTGACCATGCCGTCCGGGCTAGAGTTCGCGCCGGACTGGCGGCACGGCATAGATGTCGCTGTTGATCTTTGGCGAGGCGATATGCAGCGGCGGAACCTTCTTCGGCAGGTGGGCTTCAGCGCGACGGCCTTCCTGCCTGCGGCGATGCGATGGTTGATGTCGTCGCTCGACGAGCGCCCAGCCGGCAACGGTGAGCGTCTGATCGGTGCCGCCGACGTCGAGACCGTGCGCCGGATGACCTCGACGTACCGGACGCTGGACAACCAGTTCGGCGGCGGCCACATCCGCGACAGCTTGGTCCGGTTCCTCAACGCCGACGTCACCGAGTTGATCAACGGCCGCTACGACGCGGCGACCGGACGCCAGTTGCTGTCCGCGGTCGCGGAGACGACCCAGCTCGCGGGCTGGGCTTCGTACGACGCCGGGATGCACGGGCTGGCCCAGCGATACCTGATCCAAGCTCTACGCCTGGCGGCAGGCGCCGGTGACCGGGCGCTCGGAGCTGAAATCTTGGCGGCGATGAGCCATCAGGCCGCGTTCCTGCGGGCCTCCGGCGAAGCGGTGGACCTGGCCAAGGCCGCCAGCCGCGCAGCGGCCGAGGCGGGCATCGCCGCGATCGAGGCGGAATCAGCCGTCCTCGAAGCTCAAGGTCATGCCATTGGCGGCAACGAGAAGGCCTGCGCAGCCGCACTGAACAGGGCCGAGGCGATCTTCGACAAGGCTGACCGGACCAGCGAGCCTCAGTGGATCGGCTACTTCGACGAGTCCTACCTGGCGGCCAAGTTCGGCCACTGCTTCACCGCACTCGGGCGGGGCGATATCGCGACACGGTTCGCTACCCGGTCGCTGGACATGGACGGCCGACAGTACGCGCGGGGACGGCAGTTCAACCTCGTACTGCTCGCCGTGGCACATGCGCAGAACGGCGAGCCGGAGGAAGCCGCACGTGTCGGTGTCGAGGCGGTCGAAGCATCGGAGGGGCTGTATTCGTCACGTGCCCGCGACTACCTGACCGACCTCGCTGATCGCCTCTCCAAGCATGTCGGACTACCTGCGGTGCAGGACTTCGCCGCGCGGGCCCGGCCGGTCCTGGCCAGCGCCTAGAGTTTGCCGGTCGCCTTGCGCAGCAGCAGGGCGAGCAGTCCGGAGACCGAGCCGGCACCGACGATGGTGCCGTTGTCGATGTGCTGCTGGATCTCGTCGATCGGGATCCAGCCAAGGCGCTCGGCTTCGTTGATGTCCGGGGCCGCGCCGGTGAAGTCGGCGCCGCGGGCGAGGTAGACGATGTTCTCCTGGTCGATGGTGCCGACCATCGGCTGGAAGCTGATCAGTTTCTCGATGCTGCGTGGCCGCCAGCCGGTCTCTTCCTCGACTTCGCGGGCGGCGCAGGTCATGGAGTCCTCGGCCGGGTCGAGGTAGCCGCCGGGCAGTTCCCAGACCCAGCGGTCGACGATGAAGCGGTGCCGCCACATCATCAGCACGCGTTCGTCGTCGTCGAGCACGATGACCATCGCCGCGGCCGGGATCCGCAGGACGTACTGCTCGAAGCGGACGCCGTCGGGTAGCTCCACCTCCGCGATGCTCAGCACCGCCCGGCGGGTGTCATCGACGACGCGCTCGCCGTGGATGGTCCATTCACTGGCTCGCTTCGGCTCAACGCTCATGAGCGCACAGTAGCCGTACGCCATCCGGGTTGTACTCCGACACCTGCCGCGTCGGCTGACAGCGGCTGACGCCTGTCGCCTTCATTTCCGGGTCACCGGACCGCCACGCTG
Organism: Actinoplanes sp. NPDC026670; assembly: GCF_040638175.1. Classification (NCBI taxonomy): domain Bacteria; kingdom Bacillati; phylum Actinomycetota; class Actinomycetes; order Micromonosporales; family Micromonosporaceae; genus Actinoplanes; species Actinoplanes sp. NPDC026670. The sequence goes on along the minus strand of NZ_JBEZXU010000039.1, from coordinate 46,986 downwards.
TGACCGAAACACCTGGTGAACAGCAGCGAAGCCCACGGCGACCACCGCACCACGCCGGCCGCCACCCCTGAATCGAGACCGGGCACGCGGTCCCGCCACACCACAACAAACCTGTGGGCCAGCGGACCACCGTGACAGTACGTCGCAGTTCGGCGTGCCCTCGACATCACGGAAGGCAGGACATGGCGACGACCACGAATCACCTCGTTCGCGGAGGTGAATCCCAGTGGTGGCGATAGCGGCGTCAAGCGCGCTCCTGGTGGGGTTCCTCGCGGGCCTGATCAGTTTCAAGGTCAAGAGCCGGTGGTGCCCGCACTGCGGCGCGATGACCACCGCCGACCTGCCCGCGGCTACCACTCCGCCGCCCACGCCGAGCGCACCGAGTTGGTCGGCGCTGCCGACGCAGTCCTACAACCAGGTCGGGCGAGCCGGAGCACTCACCCCGGCCCAGCGGCGCCGCGCGAACGGCGGCCATTGATGCTGGTCCCGAGGACGCCACACCAGCCCGACCGGCCGACGTGGGACTGCCTGGCCTGCGGTGAGCCGTGGCCGTGCGCACCCGGCAAGGTCGAACTGGCCGAACAGGGCGCGGTGCATCGCCGATCGCTGCGGCTCTACCTGGAGTCCTGCGCGATCGACATGATCGACGACCGCGCTGACGGGCATCGCGCCAGCGGCCGTGACGACGCGATCTACGACCGAATCCTCGGTTGGTTCGACGCTCACGAGACTGCATCGACCGACCGGGCGGCCTGAGGATGATCATGAGGCACTACCCGCCCGCAGTCCTCGTCCACCTGCCCGAGTGCATGGAGGGGGCTGCGCTCCCGGCGGTCATGGCGTCTGTCCTGAAGACCGGCTTCTACAGCCACCGCTTCCACTTCTGCTTCGCCGAGGCAGGCTACGACCTCGCAGCCGTCACGGCCACGCACGTCATCCACGACGGCATCGTCCCGATGGTCACCGTCGAACGTCTCGACTACCGGCCACATCGCTACGTCCCCAGCGACGACCAGCCAGCCGACGCCCTACATCTCCGTTGCCGCGTCTGCTACGGCACCCACGGCGAGGACCAGCCGACGCATCACGTAGTCGGAAGCGAAAGCACCTCCCCGTGAACGCCGAGCGATCGATTTCTCGGCCCTTCAGACGCCCGGTCCGGTCGCCTTCCCTGCGAAAGACGACGACCAGACCGGGGCGAATGCACCACCCGCGAGGACGGACCTCGTGGCGCACACGCAAAGGAGAGCATGCCATGGACACCGACGACCTGTACTCGGTCGAGGTCCCGGAAACGGCGTTCCGCACGCCGTGCGGCGGCAACATCGGCGGCAGCCTGGAGTCCTGCGTCTCGTTCGCGGACATCCCCGGCGAGCCCGGCGCCTACGCCATCCGCGACACCAAGCTCGGTGCGGCCAGCCCGACCCTGCGCTTCAGCGCGGCGGAGATGACCGACTTCGTCACCGCCATCACCGGGCCGGGCGACAACGCCTGATCCGCAAGCCCAGTTCACACCGGGTGGGCCGCCCTCCGGCGGCCCACCGCAGCTGACAACAGATTGAGGAAGCGGGATGGCCCTCGGGCACTGGCACGGGTACCTCTGGACCGGATCGAGCAAGGATCTGAAGGACGAATCGCTGCGCCGACCCGGTGTGCCCGGCACACCCGCGACCCAGGAATTCCTCCGATCGTCACTGCCTCCGATGCGGCTCGGCCACTACCTGTTACGCCGCAGCGCCGCCTCAGCTGATCTCACCTGGACCGGCGTCGACGAAGCCATCGACTGGATGGCCGCCACCTACAAGCGTCACCCGCCTATAGACGGCGATGTCGGGTTCCCCGCTGTTGACGGTGCCGCACCGCTGGCCAGCGATGTCGGACTGGACGCACGAAAGGTGACCTCCCGTGACGGGTTGGTCAACGGCGTGGATGCCTACTGGCAGTACTACATCAACCCGAACGGCGGAGTCGTCGCGTACGCGGCCATCTGCTGTCCGCACACGCATCTGCCCGACATCCCATGCCCGCTCCCGCCTCGCCCCTGACCACTTCCACCCCGCGGAGGACGATGTGTCCCTCAGGATGCTGTTCGATCAAGCGACGTACCAGGACATGATGACGACTTGGCCGACCGAGCCCGCAGTTCACGACCTGCCCGACGGCAGTCACCTGCCGGCCATCGTCAACGCGAAACTGCTCAACACCTACCTCGACACCGGCTGCGCGCCCGCCGACGAGATCAACGTCGTCAAGGATGGCGCCGCCCGGCACCCGCGCGCGTACGCGACCGCCAGCAAGCTCGACCCCGCACGGATCGCGATGTGGCGCGAGCGCGGCTACAGCTTCCAGATCCGCAACCTGGACCGCTGGTACCCGCCGCTGCACGCCATGTGCCGAGCCATCCAGCAAGAGACCGGCTACGGCTGCTACGTCACCGCGTTCGTCACTCCCGCCGGTGCCCAGGGCCTCGACTACCACTGGGACCAGAACATCGGCATCGTCTACCAAGCCGCAGGCTGCAAGACCTGGCAGATCTGGCGGCCGGTCGTCGACGAACCGCATCGCGGCTACAAGGCATCTAATACTCAGCCGCTCGGCGAACTGGTCGAGCAGCTCAAGGCCGATGGCCCCGACCTGGAGATCGAGCTCAAACCGGGACAGGTCCTCGTGCTCCCGCGCGGCTGGGTCCACAACCCGCACGCCCTCGACCAGACCGAGGACAGCGTCCACCTGACCTTCGTGATCCGCGAACGCACCGGCTTCTGGATCGGCGAGAAGCTGGCCAAGGCCGCCATCGAGTCGACCTCGCTGCGACGCGTGATCGCGCCGGCGGACTTCGTCGGCGAAGACGCGCTCGCCGCACAGATCGATCAGGCCCGGAGCACCCTCGTCGACTGGATCGGCAAGGTCGATAGCCAGGCGTTCGCCGCCGAACTGCTCGACACCGCCCGAAGCGAACTCGAACCCGACTACATCTGACGGCCGACAAGAGCACCCGGCTCGGCGGGAACTTCCCCGTGGCTCCCGCCGAGCCGGGTTCCACCGTCGAGTCGCCGGATCCTGTGTGGGAGGTTCCCGCGGTCACAAGGCTCGACCTCGAACTTCTGGTCATCGATGAAAGTCCAGCTATCGACTATCTGAAGATGCTGGCAGGCTGGCATCTGTGACAAGACCATCCGATCAACCCGGCAGCGGCGAGAGTGGTCCGCCCGCGGCGGCCCTCGCGCGCCGGGAGAACGCGGAAGCGCTGGCGTCCGAGTTGCGCGACCTCTCGGCATCGGTGTGGCCGATGCGGTCGCGGGGTGCGGCGTCGTCGTACGTGGCGTTCGTCGAGGACGAGGCCCCGCTGGCGGATCTCGTGGTGGTGCTGTGGGACATCGCGCGCTCAAGGCCGTTTCCGCCGGAGGTGACGGTGCAAGCCGGTCTCGCGGGTGTGGTGGTGCTGGTTCATGGGCCGGATTTCAGTCTGGCCGGTCGTTCGGGTGGTCCGGTGCTGGTACTGACGGATCGGATTCGTGGGGTGCTGCGGATAGATCGTGATCCGAGCTGGCATCAGGAACTGTCGATCCTGATCGGCGAGTTGATCGCGGTGGGGCAGGGTTCGGAGCCGTTCGACGAGTCGGTGGTGCCTCCGCCTCCGCAGATGCCGTGGCACCGGGACCGGTGACCGACTTCTCGCGAACTCCATCGGCAGGTTTCTCGTCGGGTTCCCGGTCGCGGGCGGCCAGGTAATTCACGAAACGGGCCTTGGCGCGCTGGCGTTGCTTGTAGGCGGTTTCCAGGCTCATGTCCAACTGGTCGGCGGCGTCCTTCACGCTGACGTGGTCGAAGCCGGTGATGGTGAGCAGCTTGACGTCCCGCTCGGCCAGCGGCCGTCCATCGGCGGCGAGCGCAGCTAGAAATTCGTGGAAGAGGCCGATGAGGTCCTCGTCGGGCGTGCCGTCGGCCACAGGTTCGGCTATGGCTGCGGGCGGCCGGCGTTTTCGGGGATTCCGGGCCCGTTTGGACGGCCGGGCCTGTTGGCCCTTGGCGTAGGTGACGCCGCTCTCGATCAGCTTCATGCCGAGGTTCGTCGCGCGGACGTCGATGGTCGCCATCCGTTTCAGGAAGCCATGGATGAGGTCGTGGTCAATGTCGTCGGTGTCGTCACGGTGGACCAGGATGACGCGCTTGCGGGAGCGGCGCAGGCCGCGGGCGGCGAGGCTGATCGCAAGAAGCCGGTATGGCTCGGCAGCCCCGGGCCGGCGGGCGCCGGTGATGACAGCGGCCCAGATCTTGTCCCGCTGGGGATAGTCGGCGTCTTCGAGCAGGAACCGCAGGAGCATGCGGGGCCGCATGTCCTTGGGCGGCAGACCGGGAGCGAGATGATCGGCCGGGATGGTCCAGTTGAGCATCGCGAAGCGGTCCTCGAACCAGTCGAACAGCGGACCGTACCGAGCTTCTACGCCGTCCCGGTTGCCCGGCAGCACGAGCGGAGTGAGATCGCGTAGGCCCAGCTCAGCGCTGCGTGCAAGTGGTGTCGATCGGTTCGGCTGCACCACCAACCCCCGTCGCCGGTGTGATCGCTCGAAAAATCTTGTCGCCCTGGTGTCCAGAACGGCGTCGAGCCGCCCCTTTCTCCTGTAGCAAGCCCGCGCTCTCTTGCTTGCGTGCCGCCGTCGCTGTCCTCACCGGGCTGCGGCGGCTGCTTCGTTCATCCCCTGTTCCGCTGCCGCGGGGCAGGTTCGTCGTCTTCTGTGGAGAGTGAAGCCATGATTATCGATCACTGTCACGCTGTTTGGGGAGAGCAGGATACGCGCCGGATCTGTCACCAGCGCCGATCCGCACACGTTCGCGTTCTGTCACGGTCTGTCACCGCGAACGGAATCTCTCGCACCGCCCGGCACGGCCGGGCATCACCACCCGCGCGGGGCCGCCGGTGAACGAACCCCGTGCGCCATTCCCGGAGCGGGCGGACCGTGCCGCCCGGGTCGAGGGTGTCGTCCAGGTCATCATCATGCTGGCGATCGGGGCGGCCGCGGCGGCGGCCTCGTTCACGCACGTGCACGACGTCGCCGAGGCGCACGGCCAGCCAGGGTGGCTGGCGTGGGCCGACGCCGTGGTGCTGGAACTGATGTCCGTGGCCGGCGGCCTGGAACTGCGGCGCCGCAAACGCCTCGGCGCTCACCTGTGGTTCCCGGCCGTGGTGCTGGTCGTCGCGGTGGTGCTGTCGCTAGGCGCGCAGGTCGTGGAGGCCGAGCCGTCGGTCATCGGCTGGCTCGCGGCTGCGCTACCCGCGGTCGGGTTCCTGGCCATGGTGAAGATCGCCCTCGGCCGCGCCGGATCAGGCCCGGCCGCCACGGTTCCGGCCTCGGCGGCCGTCCCGGACGGTCCCGGACGTCCGCAACAGCCCACAACCGGTGCGGACGACGGTCCGCCACCGGCGACTGTCGACGACGAGATCCGCGACCTACTTCCCGTCGCCCGCAAAGCCGCGGACGACCTGGCCCGCGAGGGTCGCCCACTGTCACGCGAAGCCCTGGTCGAGGTACTACGCCGACAGGGTCACGCGATGTCGAACGCGCGGGCGTCCGCACTGGTCAAGCTGATCCGCGACCAACCCGCCCGCCCCGACGCACCAACCGGAGACGGCGACGCACCCCCGGCGACGGGGGAAGCCGACCTGCAGACTGCCGCTGTCACCGGCTCGCCGTCGTGATGACGGCTGTCGGCAGTGCTGCGGCGAGCCGTCTGCCGTCCTATCTACGAGAAGGAGTGTCCATGAACCGCCCGTTAGCAGGGCCGCGGAAGATACCTCCGTGCTCCTGCCGAAGTCCAGGCCCAGTGCCCGCGGTCGATCTGTCAGAACCTGTCACGCCCGCGACCAAGGATCCGTCACCATCGCTGTCCACCTCGCTCGGAACCCAACCGGCACCCAACTGCGACAGCACGCCCGGACCGCCGATCACAGCGCCACCAGCTCAACCAGCCGACAAATCCCGTCCTCGGAACGGAAGCAGCACGGCTTTCGGCTCAGACCGACCGGCTCGCTGGAGTCGGGGTGTCGGTGCCGGGGTGCGTCCCGGTGACGGTGTGGGGGTCGGTCTTGACACCGACACCCACACCGACCCCATCGTCCACCTGTCAGCCCAGGTCAGCCGCTATCCGGCGGTGACCGTCGTGTGCTGCGACAGACCCTCATCTGGGGTCTCCCCTGGGGGTGATGCCTATCCCTACCAGTAATGAACAGCGCCTACTACGGGCGCAATCCGCTCTCACCGGCCGCGATCTGCGGCTACTCGGCTGGCTCTACGACCACGGCGTCCTGACCACCGACCAGATCAACACCGCCTTGTTCGGCTCGCTGACGTTCTGTCAGCGGCGGCTGCTCAAGCTCCTCGCCCTAGGCGTCGTGGCTCGGTTCCGGCCGCAACGCTGGGAGGGCGGCTCCTATCCGTACCACTACCTGCTCGACCAACTCGGCACCGAAATCGTCGCCGCCCAACGCCGCGACCCCCTGCCCCGCCGCGACCAGGCCCGGCAGCGCCGCCAGCACCTGACCTCCCGGGCCAACCTGCCGCACCTGCTGGCCACCAACCAGTTCTTCGTCGACCTGGCCGCCCACGAACGCACCCACCCCGGCAGCCGCCTCATCCAATGGCGGTCCGCCTCCGCACTCCAGGAGAGAGGAGCTTTCTTCCGTACCGGCGACGACCCGAGCCTGATGCTCCTCAAGAATCTGCCCCGGCCGGACGCCCACGGCGTCTGGGCCGAACACGACCGGCAGGTGCCGTTCCTGCTCGAGATGGATCTCGGCACCGAGAGCCTGACCATCCTCGCCAACAAGATCATCAACTATGTCCGGCTCGCGGACATGACCCGCTGGCGGTGGCCGGTGCTGTTCTGGCTGCCCTCCGCCCGTCGCGAACTCAACCTCCACCACCTTCTCACCGACACCGACGTGCCTGACCTGGTGGCCACCGCCGCCGGCGACCACGTCACCGCCACCGGTCAGTCGCCCGCCGAGAACGTGTGGTGGCTGCACGGCCACCACGGTGCCCGGCTACGCCTGGCCGAACTCCCATACGACGACACCACGGAGCACAGCTGATGAACGCCCACGAACCCGAACTCACCACGACCAGCAACAACCACGGAGACGATGTGCAAGCGACACGGAACCTTGCCGAACTGCTCGGCGAACCGGAACCGATCCGCCACCCCGACGACGTGCAGTGGTTCACCGCGACCCTGCTGGCGCATCCGGTCAAGGCGGTCCAGACCGCCCCGGTGATCGCCATGGTCGCCGAACTGCTCGACATCCTGCGCGACGACCACACCAGCGACCAGCAAGCCCACCACGCCCTACGCCGCGCCGTCCGGTGGCTGCGCATCTTCACCACGGAACCGCCCGGACCGACCAATCGACACCACCCGGACACCGGCCGCCGGGACTACGTGGTCTCGGCGGAGAACCTCGCCGCCGCGGCCGCCTCCCGGCAACTCGCCACCACCTGGCTGCGCGGCACACCGCAAGCCGCCATCCGCACGGCTCCAGTCATCGGCGTCGTCGACCAACTCCACGCCGACCTGCAGTACTCCACCAGCAACCGCGAGGCCCAAGCCCGGCTACGCCACGCCGTCGCACTGCTCGACGTCTTCGTCACCGACGACCGGACGGCACCACAACCTCAGTAGCACTCGCACGCTCTCACCGTGGCCGGCACCCGTCGATGGTGCCGGCCACGGCTCGCGCCAAAGAAGCCTTGGCCGACCAAGATGCAATTACAGAAGCCGCATTTAAGAAAGGAACCCGAGCACATGATTCGTCACGCAAAACACTCAATCATGCGCATCTCTCATGGAGGCATATGCCGCGCGACCCCGACCATTCAACAACAGAAATCGGGTATCATCGAAATACGCCAGCCGAAACCGGTCCGGGATACAGAAAAGCCAGAAAATCACGGACCGCATCGGGTCGGAAACAGGCCGCCATAACCGACATCCGAATCCACCACATCGAAACGGTCCCCATGACCGCCGCCCAATACGCCAGGGCGGTGGAAGCGCTCGCCGTGCTCATCGCCCGCTATGAACGCGAACACCCCGACGACCTGACCGCATGACGCAGGACGAGGCGGGGTGGCGCGACAAGCGCCACCCCGCGTCCCACCACCCCTCGGAAGGAAACGCCCGTGGCAGCCACCACCGCCCGCTCCCGACGCCGCCGCCCACGCACCGGCTTCGGCGACACCCCCACCGGCACGCGCCGCGTCGCTCTCTACCTGCGCCGCTCCACCGACGACGAGCACCAGCCGTTCTCCATCGACGCCCAGCTCGCCGCTCTCACCTCGTACGTCAACTCCCAGCCCGGATGGACCATCGCCGGAGAACCCTTCACCGACGACGCGTCCGGAGCCACCACCGAACGCCCCGGCCTGCAACGCGCCCTACGCGCCGCCGCAGCCGGCCGCTATGACGTACTGCTCGTCTACCGCGTCGACCGGTTCTCCCGCCGCCTGTCCGACCTGCTGGACCTGCTGGGTCAACTCGAAGACGCCGGAGTCGCGTTCACCTCCGCCACCGAGCCGTTCGACACCTCCACCTCCATCGGCCGCATGCTCGTCCAACTCCTCGGCGTCTTCGCCGAATTCGAACGAGAAACCATCATCGACCGCGTCATCAACGGGATGAACGCCAAAGCCGCCAAAGGAAAATGGCCCGGCGGCAACCGCCCCTACGGCTACCTCATCGACCGAGCAACCCAGAAACTCACCCCACATGAACACGAAGCGGCGATCCTCTCCGAAATCGTCCGCATGTACGTCAAGAAACGCCTCGGCACCCGCGCCATAGCCGACGAACTCAACCGACGCGGCATCACCAACCGCACCGGCAAGAAATGGTCCGGCATGACGATCGGCCGACTCCTGGAGAACCCCGCCTACACCGGCGACATCGTCTACGGCGACACCCACGTCCCCGACGCCCACCCCGCGCTCATCGACCGCCCCACCTGGGACCACATCCGCGAGATCGCCGACACCCGCTCCGACGCCCACAACCAGCGAGCCATGAACGGATCCGACTACCGCCTCACCGGCCTGATCACCTGCCCACGCTGCAAGAACAAGTACATCGGCACCTCAGCGAAAGGCCGCACCCGCAGCTACCACTACTACACCTGCTACTCCCGAAGCCGATACGGCGCCCACGGCTGCACCAGTCCCCGCCTGGACGCCCCCGCCATGGACGAAGCCGTCCTCCAGGCCCTGCACGACTTCTACCGTGACGCCGACACACTCATCGCCACCGCGATCAGCCAGGCACGAGCCCACCACCACGACACCAACGCCGACCGGCACGCCGAACTCGACGCCATCGAAGCCGCCATCACCGCCAAGACCACCGCACGCGACAAATACCGGACAGCGTTCGAGAACGGCACCATGGACGAGGAAGACACCGGCCCGCGCCTGCGCGAGCTCCGTACCGAGATCGAAGCCCTCAAGGTCCGCCGCGACGAGATCACCGACCTGATCAGCGACGAACCCGTCGCACCGTCGCCCAGCACCCTCGCGAAGACCCGAGCCCGCCTCGAACACGTGATCGCCAACGGCGACTCACCCGAGCGCAAAGCCATTATCGAGGAACTGATCGCCGAGATCCGCATCATCGGCGACGAGATCATCCCGGTGTTCCGGCTGCCCCGCGACGAGGCCGTCCCGGTGGACGCGGCGACACCCGCTACGTCCCCCGGCGACGGCAACGAACCGGATCCGGTTCGCGCAATGCCAAACCTGGTGGGGCGGACGGGACTCGAACCCGTGACCGATCGATTATGAGTCGACTGCTCTAACCCACTGAGCTACCGCCCCGTACCGGCGGCGATCCTATCCCGTGCCCTGCCCCCGAGCCTAGCGATCTATCACCGCACCAGGGATTTCGGCAGAAGAACGATCTGTCGCCGGGGATCTTCGACCATGTCCGGTGGCTGGAGATCCTCCACCCGGGGCGTCTCCTCGTCACAGCAACTGGGACATTCAGGACCATCCTGGGTGGTGAACTCAGCGTAGTTCTCCGGGTTGATGTCACTCATTGAAACTCCCTGAAAACGGGCATTAAACCCCGACCCGGGCGCCGAGTGACGCCAGGACTGCTCCTGCGGTGCGCCAGCCGCCGGCCATCGCACCCTGAATCGACGGGCTGTCCCGGTGGTCGCCGGCGACGAAGAGGCCGTCGCCCAGGTGGACCGGCTTGCGGAGCCGGGTCTGGGGCGGGCGGGCCGCGGGGAGCGCCTGCGGGACCGTGACCACGCTGAGCAGTTCCCAGTCGTCGGTCGGCGCCCCGTACATCCTCGACAGTTCGACCCGGATGACGGTTTCCGAGGCGCCGGAGGGCGCCGAGACACCGACGACCGTGGCGGCGATCAGGCTGCGGCCGCTCGGCGCGTACTCGGGTGCGGCGTTGCTCATCACCACGGTGTTGGCGATGATCTCCCGCCGGTCGCCGTCGAGCAGCAGGATCGGCTCGTCGACGGGCGCGCGCGGGGCGCCGAAGTAGAACGTGGTGAGGCTGTGCACGTCGGGCCGGGCCAGCCGGTCGGGCAGCAGGGCGGCGGCGCCGATCGGGTCGGTGGCGACGATCACGGCCCGGCAGCGGATCTCGCCGCCCTCGGTGACGACCATGCCGGGCCCGATGGCGAGGGCCCGGGCGCCGATCAGGAGCTGCGGGAACGGCAGCGGCCCGGCGATCGCGGCGGGCAGCGCGGCCATGCCGGCGGCGGGCACCCCGATCCGGCCACGGGTGAACGACCGCAGCACCATCGCGGCGACGTGGCTGGAGGTGTCGAGGGCCCGTTCCGCGAAGACGCCGGAGAAGAACGGCCGGAGCGCCTCCTCGATGATCCGGTGGGAGAGCCCGGCGGCGCGCAGCATCTCCTGCGTGGTGGTCTCCGGCATGTCGAAGATCCGGTTGACCGGCATGGTCGCGCAACGGGTGGCGAGCGCGGCGAATTTGAGCCGGTCGGTGAGGGTGCCGATGCCGGAGATCAGGGTCTGCGGGGTCATCAGCGGTTCACGCAGCGGGTTCTCCAGGCGGTGCAGCTCACCGCCGCGCCGCACGAGCACCCCGGACGTGAAGTAGCGCATGTCGAGCGCATCGACGTCGACGAGCGCGGGCAGCCGCGGATAGGCGGTGTTGATCGTCTGGAATCCGCGGTCCATCCGCCAGCCGTCGATCACATCGGTGGCGACTCGCCCGCCGAGCCGGTCCGACCCTTCCACCAGCAGCCATTCGACGCCGGCGCGATCCAGCCGGCGGGCAGCGGACAGCCCGGCGAGCCCGCCGCCGATGATGACGACGTCCACCTCTACCGGCTGCGACATGTCCACCTCACTGGCTGCAATCAACGCGATACTCAGCGTACCCGGGCAACTGCCACGGAGAAGGCAAAAGCGACATGCGGCCGAAGGCCGGAGGATCAAACCCCATCGGGAGTACGCCCACCCGAACCCGATCCAGAAGGATCACCGTTGCGCGCTCGGCGACCCTCATGCCGAAGCCCCCACCGGCCGCAGCCGATCGGGGCACCCGATGCGGGATCAGGCCAGGTAGAGCCGCCCGAGCCCGTTCGTCACGTTCAGTCCGTGGTAGCGACCCCAGCCGGTCGTCACCACCCGCCCGCCGTCGAAGCCTCCGCCGCGGGTGTTGAGACGCACCGACACGTCGCTGCCCTGGTGCACGATCATGTCGTCGAAACCGTCACCGTCGTAGTCGGCGAAGTACAGTCGCCCGAGCCCGTCGGTCACGTTCATCCCGTGGAACCGCCCCCAGCCGGTCGTCACCACGCGGCCGCCGTCGAACCCGCTGCCGGTGTTGAGACGCACCGATACCTCGGTGCCGGAGTGCACGATCATGTCGTCGAAACCGTCACCGTCGTAGTCGGCGAAGTAGAGCCGGCCCATCCCGTCGGTCACGTTCATCCCGTGGAACCGCCCCCAGCCGCTGGTCACGACCCGGCCGCCGTCGAACCCGCCGTTACGGGTGTTGAGCCGAACCGAGATCTCGGTGCCGGAGTGAACGATCATGTCGGTGAACCCGTCGCCGTTGTAGTCGGCGAAGTAGAGCCGGCCGAGTCCGTCGGTCACGTCCATGCCGTGGAACCGGCCCCACCCGGAACTGACCACGGTGCCACTACCGAACGAGTTGTTCTTGCTGTTCAGCCGCACCGACACGTCGGTACCGGAATGCACGATCATGTCGGTGTAGTGGTCACCGTTGAAGTCGCCGTAGTACAGCCGGCCCATCCCGTTGGTCACCTGCATGCCGTGGAACCGGCCCCAGCCCGAGGTCACCACACCCAGATCCGAGAAACCGGAACCGGTGCCCTTGCGTACGCCGACATCGGTGCCGGTGTGCACCACCAGGTCGGTCTTGGCGTCACCGGTGAAGCTGTCGAACGGCCGGTCGACGGCGTGGTCCCAGACGGCGTCCACGATCCGGGCGGCGTCGGCGGCCTCGACGGCGTAGCGGTCCGGGTAGGCGGACACCTGGACCGTCTGGGCGACCTCACCGATCGGCGCGGTCTGCCACCCGTCGTTCGGATACTCCTTGATCATCTTGTTCAGGAAGGCGTTGGTCGCCCATGCCGGGTCGAGCCGGTTGGCGACGCTTCCCCAGGAGGCACGCTGCTGGAAGAGCCCGAGGCTGTCGTGGTCGACCTCGACGTCGTGGTTCTGCAGTCCCGTCTCGACGATCGAGGTGTCGACCGCGATGACGGCCGCCCGGCGAGCCAGGCCCCGTTCCCGTACCGCCTCGATGATCTCCCGTGCACAGGACACCCGGTAGCCGGTCATGTAGCCGTCGAGCTTGTCGGTGAGCACGCCGTTCAGTGCGTCGGCCAGGCCGGCGTCGGTGCCGGTCGCGCCGTCGGCGTCGCAGGGGGCGTTCGAGATGGCCAGGGTTCCGTAGTCGGCGGCCTGGGCCGGTTCCTCGGCGGCCTGCGCCGACGTGGACATCCCGGTGACCAGGAGTCCGCCGGCCAGGGCCGCGGTGATGCCGCGCTTGATCGAGGTGCCGAAGGTCATGACGTCTCCAAGGGGGGTGGCCGGGTCTGCTGGGCGAGGGGGTGGCCCAGCAGACCCGGACGACTGCGGTCGGGAAGGGGCGAGCGGCCGGATCAGGCGAAGTAGAGGCGGCCCATGCCGTTGGTCACCTGCATGCCGTGGAAGCGGCCCCAGCCCGAGGTGACGAGGCGGCCACCGTCGAACCCGCTGGCCGTGTTGTTCAGCCGGACGAAGACGTCGGTGCCCTGGTGGACGACCATGTCGTCGTAGCCGTCACCGTCGTAGTCGGCGAAGTAGAGGCGGCCCAGACCGTCGGTCACGTCCATGCCGTGGAACCGGCCCCAGCCCGAGCTGACCGTCCCGGCCGGGGTGAAGCCCTTGCCGTTGTTGTTGAGCCGCACCGAGACGTCGGTACCGGAGTGCACGATCATGTCGTCGAAACCATCGGCGTTGTAGTCGGCGAAGTAGAGCCGGCCCATGCCGTTCGGGACGTTCAGGCCGTGGAAGCGGCCCCAGCCCGAGCTGACCACCTTGCCGCTGCCGAACGCGCCGTCCTGGTTGTTCAAGCGAACCGACACATCGGTGCCCTGGTGGACGATCATGTCGGTGAACCCGTCGGCGTTGTAGTCGGCGAAGTAGAGCCGGCCGAGCCCGTCGGTCACGTCCATGCCGTGGAACCGGCCCCACCCGGAACTGACCACGGTGCCACTGCCGAACGAGTTGTTCTTGCTGTTCAGCCGCACCGACACGTCGGTACCGGAGTGCACGATCATGTCGGTGTAGTGGTCACCGTTGAAGTCGCCGTAATACAGCCGGCCCATCCCGTTGGTCACCTGCATGCCGTGGAACCGGCCCCAGCCCGACGTCACCACACCCAGATCCGAGAAACCGGAACCGGTGCCCTTACGCACGCCGACATCGGTGCCGTTGTGGATCACCAGGTCGGCGTCGGCGTCACCGGTGAAGCTGTCGAACGGGCGGACGTTGTCGACGATGTTCTTGTAACGCCAGGCGTCGTACGTCAGCATGTCGGACCAGTTGTTGAAGCCGATCTCGCCCTTGCGGCCCTCGTCGTTGGGTGACCGGACGGGCTGTCCCTCCTTGTTGAAGGAGTACACGTAGGCGCCCTGCGTGTGATCACGCTCGTTCTTCCAGTACGCGAACAACTCCATGTGCCCGGTCCGGTGGATGGCGTCACCGCGCTTCAGATCGTTGATGCTGCCGAGCTTGGTGGCCAGGCCGCTGCCCGGGAAGGTGGCGGTGGTGAAGCTGTGGTCGATGTGCCAGGCCATCGACACCAGTCCGGAGCAGTCGTTGCGATAGGACCTGCCCTGCGGATCGTCGGACCAGGTGGTCTGGCTGTAGGGCTGCCCCAGGTCCGCCCAGAAGTCAGCACGGTCGATGACCTCCTGGCGGCTGATCTGGCCGCCCACCGAGGAAGCCGCGGACGCCGCGACCGGAGTGGCGACAGCCGTGGCGGTCGCGCCGACCACCGCGCCGAGGCCGGTGGCCATCAGCAGGCCGAGCGCTCCGGCGAGCAGCCGGCCACCCCTGTGGCGCACCCCACCCTTGTTTTGATCGATGTTCTTCGATGCATTGGAAGAGAATCGTGCCCGCATGAAAAGCTCCATTGTTTTCAGACAGCCGTATCCGGCGGTCGAAGTCAGAAAAGAGGGTGTTTCTAAAGATTGAGATTCGCGACGTCCCGATGCCGGCCGACGATTCCGTCGCGCAGCAACGGCGACATCCGGCAGGCCCGCGTCACGAGGTTCAGCGCGACGGCCCGCAACCACTCCGCGTCCATCGTCACGGCGAAGACACCGACAACGATCTCGCACTGCAGGACCCGCACCGACAGGTGCTCGACAGCATCTTCGGGGAGAACGGCCGCCCAGACCGTATCCAGCACAACGGCCTCGCTGACCGGAAGCACGAGGTCACCGGCGGGAAGGATGGAAACCATGGCCAGCCGCATCAGGCATCAGTCCCAGATCAGGCTTCCGGACGGGCCGTCGGCGATCTGCACGGCCGCCGGTCCCGACGCCGCCGGGGCGCCGACGCTCCCGTTACCGTCGAGAAGTCCGGCGAACGCCAGGACACCGACGAGGAAAGAGAGAGCGACACCGGCGTAACGAATACGTGCAGACATGAGACGACCCCGTTCGAGATAGCAGCGGAAAATCAATGCTCGATTCGAATCGCTCGCCGTTTCCCGGGTGGCGGCTGGCGTTCTGGAAATATCTTCGCCAATGACGGACCGCCTACGGAAGAGATGGGGCCTGGCCGGAAACGGCCATGGTCGGTTGCGGCCACCAAGCACGCTGAGCAACCGACGGGCAACACAGAGCCCCGGAACTCATTGATACTGGTGCGCGCGTGTGTAACCATCGCGATCCAAGATCAAACTGTCTTTCTGCGGGGGGAGCAGATCTAGTGCTGGCTGCCTTGGGATTGCCCACTACGACGGAGTCGGTCTACCGCTCGCTACTGGAGGAGCCCGGCCGGGGAGTCGCCGAACTGGTCGAGCATCTCGACGTCACCGAGGAGCAGATCCGCACCGCTCTGGACGCACTCTTCGACCTGGCACTCCTGCGCGAGTCGGCGGACGCGCCACAGGGCATCCACGTCGTGGCCCCCGAGATCGGCCTGCGATCGGCGCTGGCCCGCCAGCAGGCCGACCTGGCCCGCCGGCAGCAGGAGGTGGCCGAGAATCAGGCCGCGATCGCCCGCCTCATCGACGACCTGAGCCGGACCGAACGGGCGTCCGGCCCGGTGGCCAGCGAGCTGCTCGGCATGGACGCGGTCCGCGACCAGCTGCAACTGCTCGCCCAGGAGGCCCGCGACGAGGTGATGACCTTCATGTCGGGTGGTGCCCAGTCGCCGGCCGCCCTGGAGCACGCCCGCCGCAACGACGCGCACATCCTCGCCCGCAACGTCCGGATGCGGACCATCGGGCTGGACAGCATCCGCAATTCCCCGGACACGATGACGCACGCCCGCTTCCTCACCGACAGTGGCGCCGAGTTCCGTACCTCCGCGATCCTGCCGCCCCGCATGGTCGTCGTCGACCGCAAGGCCGCACTGATCCCGATCGACCCGAGCGACACCCGCCGCGGCGCCCTCCTGGTGTCCGGCGCCGCCATCCTCGCGCCGATGATCGCCCTGTTCGAGCAGGTCTGGGAGATCGCGACCCCGCTGGGCGCGGCCACCGACCCGGATCGTCAGGGCCTCACCCCACAGGAGCGGGCACTGCTGAAACTCCTGGCCCAGGGGCTCACCGACGAGGCCGCCGCCACCCGGCTCGGCGTCTCGCACCGAACCGCCCGGCGGATCATGGCCGACCTGATGGAACGCCTCAACGCCCGCAGCCGCTTCGAGGCCGGCTTGAAGGCCGCCCAGCGCGGCTGGCTGTAAGCCACAGGGCGAGCGCGGAACGATTTCCGCGCTCGCCTCCCTCATCCTCCGAAGGCGAGGCTTCCTCATCCTCCGGGGGTGAGGCAGGGCAGCCGAAGATGTGGTGAGCTGGGAATAGTGAAAGGCCGTGCGATCCACACGGCCTGGAAACACAAAAACCAGGCCAGACTGGCCTGGTTGATGGCTCCCCGAATAGGACTCGAACCTATAACCTGCCGGTTAACAGCCGGCTGCTCTGCCAATTGAGCTATCGGGGATAGTTCTTCCTGCTTGTCGCCCGGTTTCCCTGGCGACGGACAACAGACTACATGACTGCCCAGCCGCCGTGCGAACGGGATACCCCCGTTCGCACGGCGGCTGGACAGGCCGGCAGAAATCAGGATGCGGGGAGTATCGCCCCGGCAGGATGGGTATGCACCCCCGCAGACGCATGCGCGTCGAACTACGGAAGGAGCCGCCACCATGCGCGGAAAGCTGATGTTCCTCACCGGTCTCGCGGCGGGCTTCGTCCTGGGCAGCCGGGCCGGCCGGGAGAAGTACGAAGAGATCCGGGCGAACGCACAGAAGCTCTGGGAGCACCCGACGGTGCAGGAGGCCGCCGGCGTCGCCCAGGCGCAGGCCAACAAGCTCTACACCGAGGGCAAGGACAAGCTCCAGTCGTCCAAGCTCGGTGAGAAGCTCCACACGACCGGAACCACCGGCCGGAGCACCGACACCACCGACGAGCTGCTCGCCCCGAGCGATTCCCTGACCGCCGCCCCCAAGAGCACCAGCACCGGCACCACCTACTGACGCCGGCTGCCCGCGGCGCCGCCCCCAGCCGGGGAGCGGCGCCGCGGCATGTCCGGCCTTGATCAGGGCGCGGTGCAGGGTTGCTGTTCGGGCACCAGACCGAGAGTGGTCAGTTCATCCAGGACGTACGCGAGAGCCGTGCCCCGCTGTTCGTCGGTGCCGGTGACGTCGACGTCCACATACTCGGTGCGCGCGGTGTCGGCGGCGAGCAGGTGCCGCAGGACGGGCTGCCAGGCGGCGGCCGGGTCGCTGATCCGGGCGGTGATGACGGAGAGGCCGGCGTCGGTGATCCGGTCGATGCCCGCTTCCGGGCCGGGCCAGTCACGAAGAACGGTGACCAGGTCGAGGCATATGCCGAGCCGGTCCTTGTCGATGCGGCTGAGCGCGGCGACGGTCTGCTCGGGGCTGTCCAGTACCTTGCCGGGGCCGGGCTGGAACCCGGCCCGGACCGCACGGCCGACCCGCCAGGCGAGATCGGCGAGCCCGCCGGACAGCCGGGACAGGTGCCGGGCGCCGGCTTTCCGGTGCCCTTCGTCCCAGTCGTCGGACCGGCCCAGCCCGCAGGTGTCTATCGCCCCGCGGACCTCTTCGAACGGCAGCAGGTCGACGAGGATGCGAGCCAGCTCCAGGGTGTGCCGGACGCGGGCCGGGTCACTCCAGTCGGTCGGGTCGGCGGCGCCGCCCTCGGGACCGGGCGCTCCGCTCAACGTGACGACCTCGAGCCCACGGGCGTCGAGTTCGGCACGCAGCCGGGTGCGGGCGCGCCCGTCTTCGGCGAGGGCGGCAGCCAGCCGGTACGGCAACCGGAGCGCCACGCTGAGGGCGCCGGTGCCGAAGTGCCCGCGCAGGGCCGCATTGGCCGCGTCGAGCCGATCGATCGCGGTGGAGACGTCCTCCGCGTGGTCTAGGCTGATGCCGCAACTGAGGTGCACGATCCGGCCGGAGGGATGTCGAAGCCGCATCAGAATCCTCCCCGGACGAGTTCACCCGTGCAGGTGCACGTGCATTCGCACGCGCTAACGACTCCAGTATGGACCATGTCGGAGTCCGTTCCTGATCGGCTGATCTCGTGCCGCCGGGTTGCCATCGACGCCTCCATCCGTGGAATGCCTGCCCTCGGGTACGAGCCTGAGCCGCACACCGGATCACCGGCACACTCCCCGTGCGACGCACCGACCAGCGCGAACATGATCGAAAGCAGCCGCATTCATTGAAGCACGCAAATTAGTTCGCCGGGGGTGACCAGCGAGTAGCGTTCGGCGGACGGTCACAGACAGGCATACTCGGA
This sequence comes from Actinoplanes sp. NPDC026670, assembly GCF_040638175.1. Classification (NCBI taxonomy): domain Bacteria; kingdom Bacillati; phylum Actinomycetota; class Actinomycetes; order Micromonosporales; family Micromonosporaceae; genus Actinoplanes; species Actinoplanes sp. NPDC026670. Next base: position 28,443 of record NZ_JBEZXU010000039.1, on the reverse strand, counting down.
CAGCCCGGTTATTCAGATCCCGCTTAAACGGACATGCAATGTTCGGCTGCGCGTGCGTCCGCCCCGTGCCACTGCACCACAGCGCGGATGCACGTGAACACGCCCCGCGCATCCGCACCCCCGAACTGCCGTCTCTCACTCCCCAATCGCCGACCGCCAACCCCGGCACCGCCGGCCCGCGCATCCCACTCGGACTTCCACCCACGCCAGCCGGCAGCCCGGCGAGATGCGGACGCCTCCGCACTCAAGATCACCACCACGCCGGAGGCCGGAATCTCCCACCGATCTGGCTAGAAGACAAAACCCGACCCGTTGCGAAGCTGCAGGTGACTGTGGCCATGACGCGAGGCTCGCCCGATCTCGCGGGGCGTAAGGGCGCCATGACGCCTGCCCGCAGCCGTTTTCCCCCACCCCGGGCAGGCGCGAAGCGCCCCGGAAGACTTGTGGAGTTCCGCCCCGTCCCGCCGAACTTCACAAGATCGCGGCAGGACGACGCGGAGGCCCGGCTGGGTGCCGGGCCTCCGCAGGTGGGGCTGGGTCAGTTCTGGCTCAGGCCGTGCTCGCTGCCCTTCTTGATCTTGCGGGTGTCGCGCAGTTCCAGGAACGGCTCGTCGTCGGCCGGGTGGCCGGCTGCGATGGCTCGGCCTCGTTCGAGTTCGGCGTCGAGTTCGGCGCCGAGCAGGATCGCCATGTTGGAGATCCACAGCCAGACCAGGAAGGCGATCACGCCGGCCAGCGTGCCGTACGTCTTGTCGTAGCTGGCGAAGTTGGCCAGGTAGAACGCGAACGCGCCGGACGCCGCCACCCACAGCACGACCGCGAAGATCCCGCCCGGGGTGATCCAGCGGAAGCCGCCGGTCTTGGCGTTCGGCGAGGCCCAGTAGAGCAGGGCGAACATCAGGCTGACGAGAACGACCAGGACCGGCCATTTGACGATGTTCCAGGTCGTGACGGCCACCCCGCCGAAGCCCAGCCGTTCGCCGACGACCCGGGACAGCTCGCCGGTGAAGATCACGATGGCGGCGGAGGCGATCAGCATGATGCCGATGACGGCGGTGACCCCGACCCGGATCGGCAGGGTCTTCCAGATCGGACGGCCCTCCGGCACGTCGTAGACGGCGTTGGAGGCACGCATGAAGGCGGCCACGTAGCCGGACGCCGACCAGAACGCCACGACCAGACCGATGATCGCGGCGAACCCGGCCGCCCCGGAGTCACCCACCTGGGTGAGCACCGTGTCGACGAGGCTGCGCAGCTGGGCGTTCGGGGTGAGGTCGTTGACCGCGTCGGTCACCGTCTTCTGCCCGTCGGTGCCGAGCAGGCCCAGCATCGACACCAGCACCACGGCGGCCGGGAAGATCGACAGGACGCCGTAGTAGGTGAGCGCCGCCGCCCAGTCGGAGATGTTGTCCTCGGAGAACTGCTTGAAGGTCCGCTTGATCGCGGCGGCGATACCTTTGCCCTTCAGCTGGGCGGGTCGGTCCGGCCCGGCGTCGGGGCTCGCACCGCCGAGGTCGACGTCCCGGTCCTCGCCGGTGCGCACGGTGGCCGCCGCGGCCAGGTCGTAGTCGGTTCCCCCCTGACGGCGCGCCTCGTCGGCGGCCCGATCGGTGCCGGCCGCGCCCGTGGGCTGCTCGTCAGCCTTGTGTCGAAGTCTCATGGGTTTCCTCCGGGCAGAAGCGACAGACCAGGCCACAGCCACGAACCACAACATCGGAGCGAACCACGGCAGCGAGTCCGGTCGCCGTGGGACCGTGGCAGGCGGCGCACTCGGCCGTTCGCACGACAGGTGCTGACGACCTGCGGTTTTGTTGCCCGGCAAGGCCACTTTCCTAACCCGTTTCCAGCCGCGATGTCCCGTCCGGGTCAGTGTCGGTCACCCAAACAAGAACAGCACCGCCCGAAAGAGGCCCCCAACCGACGCAGCAACAGCGCCAAGCCCTCAGGAAGGTCGAACCACCCCAGCAACCGCGCCACGCCTCAGAAAGCCGGACCACCCCAGCTACCGCTCCAGGTGGCAGGAAGCCGGATCGTCGCAGTGCCAGCCGACAAGGCCGATGCCGGTCCGGCACAACGACAGCACCGGCAACGGCTTGCCGCTTACGGCTCGCCGCCCGCGAGCGGAAACGCGTCCTGACCGCTGACACCGCCCGCGAATCTTGCACGACTTTCCACGTCCGCGCCGATCTTGCAGCCCTTTCCACCTCCCAGCAGGAAGAAAGCTGCAAGGTCTCCCCAGCGCAGTAGACCTTGCACGACAAACCACACCCAGACATGAAGAACCATGCAAGATCGCCGCCAGCGAGGAGAACCGTGCAAGATCTACAAGCCTGACCGGGAACAAATAATCCGCAAATACGACATTACCGCCTCGAGTCGGTGGCCCAGTCGCCTGCGCGACCGGTGCGACAGCCGAAGGCTCGGCGGGAGAGCATCGCGCAGCAGCGGAGTTGGCCCCGGGTACGGCGAAAGCCTTGCGGAAGCGTCAGGTGTGCCGGAAATCCACAGGCCTTCCGGGACGCTTCGAGCCTGCCCGGGGTGGGGAAAACTGCTGCGAGCAGGCGTCATCGCGCCCTCACGCCCCGCGAGATCGGACAAGCCTCGCGTCATGGCCCCAGTCACCGGCAGCTTCTCACCGCTCAGGACTGGGTTTCTATCCAGATCGCGGAGCCTGGGAGAGTGGCTGACCGCGGGGGGAACGGAGACCCGGACGGACGGCCGACCACAGGCGGAACAGAGACCCGGACGGACGGCCGACCACAGGCGGAACAGAGACCCGGGCAGACGGCTGACCGAAGGAGGAACAGAGACCTGGGCGGACGGCTGACCAAAGGAGGAACAGAGACCCGGGCAGACGGCTGACCACAGGAGGAACGGTGGGTGGTCATCGGCACAGCAACCGCTCCATTCGGCGGCCCGCCACGAACAGGCCGCCGACCAGCAGCGCCAGCAGGTAGAGGACGTCGAGCACCTGGACCAGACCGGCCGAGCCCAGGCTGATGCCGCGGATCAGGTCGACCGAACGGTAGAGCGGGGTGATCTCGACGATCCAGCGCAGCACGTCGGGATAGGCGGTGGCCGGGACGAACGTGCCGGAGAACAGGAACAGCACGAACATGCCGGCGCCGATCATGTCGAAGTCCTGCCAGCCGCGGATCACGGTGGAGATGGTCATGCCGAGCGCCCCGAAGGCGAACCCGATCAGGATGCTCGCCGGGAACGCCACGAGCGCACGCAACGGGGTCGTCAGGTCCATCGCGACCATGATCACCAGGAAGGCTGCCGAGTAGAGGCTGCCCCGGAACATCGCCCAGGACAGCTCCCCCAGCGCGATCTCGATCGGCCGGACCGGGGTGGCGAGCATCCCCTCGTACAGCCGCATGAATTTCATCTTGCCGAAGAAGTTGAAGGTGGTCTCGGAGAGCGCCCCGCTCATCGCCGACGACGCGAGCATGGCCGGCGCGACGAACTCGGGGTAGCCCACCACCCGGCCGCCCGGCAGCGGGATCTCGCCGACCAGGGCGCCCACGCCGACACCGATCGAGAACAGGTAGAGCACCGGCTCCAGCAAGCCGCCGACCATGACGAGCAGGTAGGCGGTCCGGAGGGCGGCCATGTTGCGACCGGCGACGGCGGCCGAACGCCGGCCCATCGCCTGGACGGCCATCAACCGCCGGGGAAGCGCGAGAGTCAGCACGTCAGACCACCAGCCATCACCGAGTCCATAAAGATCAACAAACTCAGACCACCAACCGCTGCCGCAGGCGACGAAGGCACCACGTCAACCACCGGCCGCCGTTGAGAACACCAAGCCGGCACGCCAACCACCGGCCGCGTTTGAAGACATCGAGCCGGCACGTCAGACCACCAACCGCTGCCGATAGCGCCAGGAAGCCAGGAACCAGCCGGCCACGCCCCAGGCCAGCAGGTAGAGCACCCGCCAGACCGCGCCCGGCCCGGGGTCGAGCCCGAGGGTGGCGGCCCGGCTCAGGTCGACGCCGTGCCAGAGCGGCAGCGCCCACGCCACCCAGCGCAGCACCGTGGGCAGCGACTCGATCGGGAAGAACACGCCGGAGAACAGCGACATCGGCAGCACCGCGAAACGGAACAGGATGGCCAGATAGCTGTCGCTGGAGACCGAAGCCGTATATGCCGCCACCGGGGCCGCGAGCGCCGCGCCGAGCAGCAGCGAGATCGGCAGCACCGCCAGCGCCCAGCCCGACCGCAGCGCGCCGAAACAGAACGCCACCAGTAGGAACGCGGCCGTGCTGACCAGCACCCGGAAGAGCATGAAGGCCAGGTGACCGCCGAGGATGTCACCGATCCGCAGTGGGGCGGCGGCCTGCGCGAAATACGTCTTCACCCAGGTGAAACAGCTCATCACCGGCCACGTGGACTCGGCGACGGCCACCTGGGCGGCGGTGCTGGCGATCAGGCCGGGCACCATCCACTCCAGGTAGGAGACGCCGTCGACCCCGCCGATGACGAAACCCCCGACACCGAGGCCGAACCCCAGCATCGTGAGCAGCGGCAGGACCAGCGACGAGAACACGCTCGCCCGCCAGGTCCGCCGATAGTTGACCAGGTGGTACTCCAGGACGTAGACCGACGGGGTCATCAGTCCACCAGCGTCCGGCCGGTGAGGCGGAGGAACACGTCCTCCAGGCTGCTGCGCCGCACCAGCGAGCTGGACGGGCTCAGCGACCGCCGGTGCACCTCGGCGAGCGCGCCGTCACCGTCGGCCACGTAGAGCAGCACCCGGTCGGGCAGCACCTCAAGCCGCTCGCCGATGCCCTCCAGCTTGCCCGCATAGGTGCCCTGGTCGTCGGTCGGGAACCGCAGCTCCACCACCTCACGCGTGGAATGCGCCTCGATCAGCTCACGTGGTGAGCCCTCCGCCACGATCCGCCCGCCATCCATCACCACGAGCCGGTCGCAGAGCTGCTCCGCCTCATCCATGTAGTGGGTGGTCAGCACCAGCGTCACGCCCTGCTGCTTGAGCCGGAACAACCGCTCCCACACCAGATGGCGGGCCTGCGGGTCGAGGCCGGTGGTCGGCTCGTCGAGGAGCACCAGATCAGGCTCGTTGACCATGGCGCGGGCGATGGTGAGCCGCCGTTTCATGCCACCGGACAGCGGCTCCACCTTGCTGCCGGCCCGCTCCCCCAGCTGCACGAACTCGAGAAGCTCGGTGGCACGGGCCCGGGCCACCCGGCGCGGGATGCCGAAGAACCTGGCGTAGGTGACCAGATTTTCCAGCACGGTCAGCTCGGGATCGAGATTGTCGAGCTGCGGGCAGACGCCGAGCCGGGCCCGGATCGCCGGGCCGTCGCGCCGCGGATCCATGCCGAGGATGCGCAACACCCCGTCGGAGGGTGGGGACACACAACCGATCATGCGCATCGTGGAGCTCTTGCCCGCGCCATTGGGCCCGAGGAAGCCGAACGCCTCCCCGGCCCGCACATCGACATCGATCCCGTCGACCGCGGTGAAGTCACCGAACCGCTTGATCAGCCCGCGCGCATGGATGAGGGAGTTCACGCCCCCGACCCTACGGAAGGGGTACGACAGTTTTTCAGTCCACGGCCTCGGTCGCCGACCGCGCCGCCCCGACCAGCTCGTCGGTCGCCGCCAGCACCTCGTCGGCCTCCACCGGTGTGCCCGAGTCGTAGCGGACCGCCCAGCTGAGCCCGTCACGCCCGCTCACCCGCCGGCCCACCACCCGCACCGCACCCTCCGGCAGCGAGTGATGCGAGGTGTACGCCACCGAGCGGGTCACCCGGGCCCGCACCTGATCGGGCAGCTCCCCCGGCTCCAGCAGCAGGAACGACACCACCGGGCCGTCCACCAGCACGGTGTAGCCGTCCCGCTCGACAGCCACCTCGGACGGCGTGATCCGCAGCTCACGCCCGGACCAGGCGGCCTTGTGGATCTCGTGCCAGCCCAGCCGGTCGACCGCCGACGGCAGCCAGATCCCGTGGTTGGTGGCGACCACCACGTCCTCCGCCGACTCGGCGACCTGGCACCAGGCCACCACCCGTTCCTCCGCCGCGAGCGGGGGCCGGGACGCGGCCGGCAGCGAGGGACGTCGTCGGAAGAGCTTCACAGTTCACCTGCTGCCTGCTCGCGCAGGGCCCGTGCCTGCTGTTCGAGTGAGAAGAGCTCCCCGGCCAGGGCCAGGTACTGATCCTTGTTGGCCACCGGGTTCAGCCGCTGGACCTTGGATTTCAGGTCCCGGATCCGGGTGGCGAGCGCGCCGCCCTGCAACCGGGCCAGGGTGACCTGCACATACCGCGGATCGACCGGGCCGTCGACGTAGAGCGGCTCCACCGCCAGCTCTCCGACCAGCATCTGCCCGCCCATGTCGGCGCACGCGTCGCGGACCTTCTCGATCCACACCACGCCACCGGTCGCCGAGGACACCCCGCCCGCCTGGGCGACCGCCTCGCGCACCGACTGGAGCACCTGGTCGCCGTAGTTCTCCGAGCCGACCGCGTCGAACATCGGGCCGGCCAGCACCGGCTCCTGGAGCGCCAGTTTCAGCGCCTCCCGCTCGACCAGCCGCTGCGGGGAGTCGGCAGCCGCCTGGGACCGGGGGGCGCGCTGCTGCTCGGCGGCCTCACCCCGCAGAGCGTTGTTGACCGCCCGCTGGACCGGGTCGAGGTCCATCCCGAGGTCGCCGGCGAGCTTCCGCGCGTACTCCGGACGCTTCTCTCTGTCTTTGATCTTGGCAACCAGGGGCGCGGCGCGGCGCATCGCCTCGACACGCCCCTCCACGGTGTCCAGATCGAAGCGCGAGATGGTCTGCCGCAGGGCGAAGTCGACCAGCGGCTCACGGCCCGCGATCATGTCGCGGACCGCCAGATCACCGCGGGCCAGCCGCAGCTCACAGGGGTCCATGTTGTCCGGCGAGACGGCGATGAAGGTACGCCCCACGAAGCGCTGATCCTCCTCGAAGGCCCGCAGCGCGGCTTTCTGCCCGGCCGCGTCCCCGTCGAAGGTGTAGATGATCTCGCCGGTGAAGCTGTCGCTGTCCATCAGCAGCCGCCGCAGCACCTGGATGTGGTCGACGCCGAACGCCGTGCCACAGGTCGCCACCGCGGTCGGCTCGCCCGCCTCGTGACAGGCCATCACGTCGGTGTAGCCCTCGACGATGACCGCCCGCCCGCGCTTGGCGATCTCCCGTTTCGCGTGGTCGATGCCGTAGAGCACGTGCGACTTCTTGTAGATCGGCGTCTCCGGCGTGTTCAGGTATTTCGGGCCGTCGTCGTCGTCGAACAGTTTCCGCGCGCCGAACCCGATCACGTCGCCGCTCAGGTCACGGATCGGCCAGAGCAGCCGCCGCCGGAACCTGTCGATCAGCGAGCCGGAGCGGGCCGGTTTGGACAGTCCGGCCGCGGTCAGCTCCTCCGCGGTGAAACCCTTCAGCCGCAGGTGCTTGCTCAGCGCGTCCCAGCTGTCCGGGGCGAAGCCGCACCCGTACCGCTCCGCGGCGTCCCGCCCGAACCCGCGCTCGGCGAGGAACTCGCGGGCCTTGCGCGCGCCGGGCGACCCGAGCTGGTCGCGGTAGAAGTCGACGGCGGCCGCGTGCGCCGCGATGAGCCGCTGTTTCTGCCCGGCCTGCGGGCGCGGGGCGGGCGCGGCGCCGGTCTCGGTGTCGTAGCGCAGCTGGAGCCCGGCCTTGCCGGCCAGCCGCTCGAGCGACTCGATGAACGACAGATGCTCCGCGTCCATCAGGAACTTGATCGCGTCGCCACCCTGGCCACAGCCATGGCAAAAATAGACATTTCGGGCAGGTGAGACGTTGAAGGATGGTGTCTTCTCGTCATGGAAGGGGCACAGCCCCTTCAGGTTGCCGCCGCCCGCCGACCGTAGCGTGACCGTCTCGCTGATCACGTCCACGATCGAGGTCCGGTCGCGGACCAGTGCGATGTCCTCGTCCTTGACCCTGCCCGCCACGGCATACATCCTGCCTCGCCCGGACGGCCGGCCGCCAGCAGGGTCCCGCGTGTCCCGGCGAAGCCCGGCCGATCACCCGCCGGCGGGTTCCCGGTGGCTTCCGACGATCGCGGAATGCCAGGCCACGGCCGCGTGGTCGGTCAGCGACGCGACCTGGTCGATCACCACCCGCAGCGCCGCCGCGTCGTCGGCGGCGGCCTCGTGCAACGGACGGAAGAGCGGATCCAACCTCTGCGGGGTACGGGTGAGCGCCGCCACCAGCTCAGCCAGGATGGTCCGCTGTTGCGCGTACCACTGCTCGGCCGCCCGGGACCGCATCACGTACCGCAGCGCCATGCCCTTGAGCAGCGCGCACTGGTTCCGGACGGTGCGCGGGACGATCAGGTCGGCGGCGTAGCGGCGCAGCGGCTCGGTGCCGAAGCGGCTCTGGGTGGCGCCGACCGCGGACGCCACGAACCGGCCGGTGAGCACGCTGGTCATCCGTTTGAGGGCGATCAGGGAGTCGTAGCCGCCGTCGTATCCGGCGACCCCGGACACGGCCGGGTCGGCGAGCAGCAGGTCGAGGGCGGCGCCCAGGTCGTCGAGGCTCTCGTCGGAGTAGGTGGCGGCCACGTCGGTGCAGAGCGCGGCCCGCTCGGACGGGTCGTCGATCAGCTCGCGCAGGGCGAGGTAGCCGCCGTGCACCCCGTCCTCGACGTCGTGCACCGAGTAGGCGACGTCGTCGGCCCAGTCCATCACCTGGGCTTCCAGGCAACGGCGTTCGTCGTCGCGGCCGTCTCGGAGCCACTCGAAGACCGGGCGGTCGTCGGCGTACACCCCGAATTTGCGGTATCCGGGTTTGCGGAACCACGGGTATTTGGAGCAGGCGTCGAGGGTGGCCCGGGTCAGGTTGAGGCCGGCGCCGGGGACCTTGGCCTCCAGCCGGGTGATCACCCGCAGGGTCTGCGCGTTGCCCTCGAAGCCGCCGCAGGGTTCGGCGGCCAGGTCGAGGGCGGCCTCGCCGTTGTGGCCGAAGGGCGGGTGGCCCAGGTCGTGGGCGAGGCCGGCGACGTCGACGATGTCCGGGTCGCAGCCGAGGCGGGCGCCCATCTCGCGGGAGATCTGGGCGACCTCGAGGGAGTGGGTGAGCCGGGTGCGCAGGAAGTCGTCGGACCCGGCGGTGTGCACCTGGGTCTTGGCGGCCAGGCGGCGGAACCCGGCGGAGTGGAGTACCCGAGCCCGGTCGCGCTGGTAGGGGGTACGTCCGTACCCGCTGTCCTTGGCGGGCTCGGCTGCCCATCTCTGGGCGTCGGCGGCCGTCATGATCCCCACCCTAAGCCGAATGTCCGGGTTGCCGATGGGTCAACCGTGGGGATCTCCATCGTCGGCCGCCTCGTGGTGCTGGGTGGCGCGGGACTGTTCGCGGTCGCGCTGGTCACGGGTTTCGCCGTGCGCAACTCGGAGGATCAGAGCGCCGCGAACGAGGAGATCGCGACGGTCAGCGCGGCGATGAGCAACCAGTGGAACGCGGACATGATGCACGACGCGCTGCGGGCCGACGTGATGTCGGCGATGTTCGCGACCACGCCGCAGCAACGGGAGGAGTACGAGGTCGGCGCGGTGTCCGAGCACGCGCAGACGATGCTGGACAAGTTCGACGAGGCGTCGACGCTGGTGCCGGAGTCGTTGAAGGCGCAGTACGAGGAGACCCGCCCGGAGATCATCAAGTACGGCGACCTGGCGAAGTCGGCGGTGGCCACCGCTGCGACCGACCGGGCGGCCGCCCAGGAGTCGCTCGCGGCGTTCCTGGACCAGTTCGGGGCGCTGGAGGAGAGCCTCGGCAAGCTGGACGACGATGTGCTCGCGGCGGTCACCACGGCCAGCGAGCGCGGCACGCAGGCGGGGTCGGACAGCACGACGTTCATCCAATGGGCGGCGGGCATCGCTAACCTGCTGACCCTTGTCGTCTGTGTGCTGACGGTGCGGGCGTTGCGGAAGCCGCTGCGCGGCATGCGGGAGACGTTGCGGACGCTGGCACAGCGGGATCTGACGGTACGGGCGCCGATCGTCAACCGGGACGAGTTCGGCGAGATGGCGCAGGCCCTGAACGAGGCGATGTCGGCGCTGCAGACGACCGTGGCGGCGACCGCCGAGCGGGTGAACACGCTGAGCGAGGCTAGTGACGAGCTGCAGATGCTCTCCGGGGAGCTGGACGGCTCGGCCGAGGAGACGTCGAAGCAGGCACGCAGCGCGGACACGTCGGCGGTGCACGTGTCCGGGTCGGTGGGCGACATGATGGCGGCGACCGACGAGTTGTCCGCGTCGATCCGGGAGATCGCCCGGCAGACCGCGACCGCGTCGTCGACCACGCACGAGGCGACCACCAGCGCGAACCGGACGGCGGAGGCGGTGGGCCGGCTCAGTGACGCGAGCCGGGAGGTCGGCGACATCGTACGGATGATCACGAACATCGCCGAGCAGACGAACCTGCTGGCGCTGAACGCGAGCATCGAGGCGGCTCGGGCCGGGCAGGCCGGCAAGGGGTTCGCGGTGGTGGCGACCGAGGTCAAGGATCTGGCCGGGGAGACGGCGCGGGCGACCGGCGAGATCACCGCGAAGATCCACGCGATTCAGGAGATGACGGAGAGCACCGCGAAGGCGATCGAGGCGATCACTGCGGTCATCGGGCGGATCGACGACGGTCAGCGGATGATCGCGGCGGCGGTCGAGCAGCAGTCGGCGACCACCGACACGCTGGCCCGGAACGTGGGCGCGGTGCAGGCGGCGGCCTCGGACATCAGCGGCACGGTCTCGCACATCACGGAGTCGAGCGCGTTCACCGCGGAGGGCGCGAACACCACCCGGCACTCGGCCGGCCTGGTCAGCACCGCGGCCGACGACATCCGCGGCCTGATCAGCCAGTTCAAGTACTAGAAGAGCCGGCGAGCACGCAGAACTCGTTGCCCTCGGGGTCGGCGAGGACGACCCAGCCGACGTCGCCCTGGCCGATGTCGGCGTACCGGGCGCCCATCCCGACCAGGCGTTCCACCTCGGCCTCCTGATCGTCCGGGCGCAGGTCGAGGTGCAGGCGGTTCTTGCCCTTCTTGACCTCGGTGACCGGGGTGAACAGCAGGCCCGGCATCTCGGCCGGGGTGCGGCGGATCTCCACCTCGTCCGGCGCCTCGTGCACGATCACGTAGCCGAGCGCCTCGGCCCACCACCGGGCGAGCCGTGCCGGGTCCTCGGAGTCCACCACGACCTGTTCCCACCGACTGGGCACGCAACCTCCCTGATCGACATATGACGATCAGGTTACGTGACCTCGGGGTGGTGGCCGTGGTGAACGCGGAATCCGGCTCCGGGTGACGGGCTCATGACGCACAGAACGTGCGACTTGTGGTCGCACGGTCACCGGAGGATGGCCCACGGTGGCGGACGGGAAACGTCCGAACTCCGACCGTAGCGCTGAGGAGTGAAGTGCCCGGCGTCGACCACTGTCTACAGGAGGCCATGACGATCCCCGGCGCTGTCGGGGCCAGCATCGTCGACTACACGACGGGCTTCCCGGTCGCCACGACCGGTGCAGCGCCCAATGAGGACCACGAAGCCGCGGCGGCCGGAACTGCCGAGGTGGTCCAAGCCGCGAACAGCCGTTCACTGTTCGTCTCGGCGATACCGCACGACCTGCTCGAAGACCTGATCATCACCACCGCCGGGGGCTATCACCTCCTGCGGATGGTCCAGACCGAGTTCGACAGCCGCCTGGTGCTCTACGTGTGGCTGGACCGGGTTCGCGGCAACCTCGCCGTGGCCCGCCGCAAGATGCAGCGCCTGGCCGACGAACTGGTCGCCCAGCGATGACACGCCCACTGACCATGAAGGAGCGATCGGTGGCCCGCACGAGGACCGCAGCGCCCGGGGACCTGCTCACGCGGGTCGCCGGCGAGCGGCAGACCGGAGCGCTGCTGGTCGGCGGCCATCCGGGCGGTGCGGTCTACGTGTTCGAGGGCCGGGTCATCTACGCCGAGTCGTCGTCCGCGCCGGGGGTGGGCGAGTTGCTCACCTCGTCCGGGCGGCTGGCCGGACGGACCTGGCAGAGCGCGTTCGACCTGGGCGCGCCGACCGCCCGGGTCGGCCGGCTGCTCGTCGAGCAGGGCCATCTCACCCAGGGTGAGCTGGAGTTGTGTGTGCTCGGCGCCACCTACGACGCGGCGTATTTCGTGCTCGCCGACCGGGCGGCGCCGGCCGAGTTCCGGCCCGGCGCCACGCACTGGCTGGGGCCGGTCGTGCACATCGACGCGACCGCGGTGGACCGGGAGGTCGGCCGCCGGATCGGGCTGCTCGACGGGATCTTCCCGAACCCGCTGATCGACGTGGCGCCGGTGATCCCGGTGGCCAGGCCGCCACGGGAACGGGTCACGATCACGGCGCCGCAGTGGGAGCTGCTGGTCCAGGCGGACGGGCAGCGCACCCCGGCCGACCTGGCGCAACTACTCGGCCGGGCGGGCTACGCGATCATCCAGGAGCTGCGCCGGATGGCCGCCGCGGGACTCATCGAGCCACCGGAGATCCATGCGGCGGACACTCGTGAGTTCGTCCGGCTCCCGCAGCCACGGGGAGTCTCGGTTCCGCTGGCCCGGGCGGCGGCGGTGGCCGTACCCGTGATGCCCGGTCCGGAACCCGTGGCGCGGCGCCCGCCGGCGGACGGTGACCCACCGCCTGCGCCGGCGCTGCCCGGTGAGCACAGCTCCGGCGCGATCCGGCCGCCGCGGCTGGCCCGCCGAAAACCCGGCGCGAAGCTGCCCAAGGAGATGGCAGGCGAGAGCCCGCCGGTGCACCAGGGCGCCGACGAGGTCCTGCTCAAGCGCATCCGAACCGCACTGAGGGCACTGCGGTGACGCGCGCACCCCCGACCAGCCGAAGGAGCGAGGAAGCGGAATGACGGTGGATCCGGCGGTACTCGAGGAACTCGGGCGCCTGCGCAGCAGGTTGCCGGAACTGTCCGGCAGCGTCCTCGCCACCGCCGACGGGCTGGTCGTGGCGCACGACTCGCACGGCATCGAGCCGGACACCCTGGCCGCGCTGGCCGCGGCCCACCTGGCCCTGGCCCGCCGGTTCGCCCACGCGGTGAACCACGGTGACCTGCGGGAATCCGTGGTCGAGTGCGACGGCGGTTACATCACGTCGTACACCGCGGGCCCGAATGCGCTGCTCACCGTGGTGACGTCGGGTGACGCCAACCTCGCCATGGTCCACCTGGAAGCACGCCGGTGCGTACGCCGGCTGATCCGGATCCTCTCCCTGGAGACGGCGCCTCAGCTGCGCCCGGAGATCCCCACACAGGCGGGACCACCGACCCCGCTCGCCCGGCGGACCCCGATGGCAACCCTGCCGAACATGGCCCGTCGCCGCCAGGCGACCGGCTGACACACCACCCACCACAACGGAGGAACGATTCCCATGCCTGACATGGACACCGCACTCAAGGAAATCATGGAGATCGACGGCTGCATCGGCGTCGCGCTCGTGGACCACACCAGCGGCATGGCCCTGGGCACCCTCGGCGGCGGCAAGGAGCTCGACCTGACCGTCGCGGCGGCCGGCAACACCGACGTGGTCCGGGCCAAGCTGCGGGCGATGGAGATGCTCAACCTCTCCGAGAAGATCGAGGACATCCTGATCACGCTGGACACGCAGTACCACATGATCCGGCCGCTGACGAGCAGATCGGGGAAGGGCCTCTTCCTCTACGTGGCGCTGCGGCGGGACCGGGCGAATCTCGCCATGTCCCGGCACCAGCTGCGCCGCATCGAGAACGACCTCGACGTCTGACCGGCGAGGCGTGATCGCCACCCCTGGCGGGGAGGGCCCGCACCGCCCTCCCCGCCCCGGCGATCTCTTCGGCAGATCTAAAGCCTGCCTTTCGGCAGATCTAAAGCCAAGACTTCGGCAGATCTAAAGTCAGACGTACGATGTACGCGTGCGCAAAGCGGATGAGTACTTCCCTCGAAAAGCCGCCGAGCTGGTAAGAGACGCCCTCGCAGACACGCGGGTAGTCGTAGTCAACGGTCCACGGCAGGCCGGCAAAAGCACCCTCGCGGAGATGGTGCTGAAAACCGCGCCGAACGGCGTTGCCCGTTTTCTCGACAACCCGGGCACCCGGGCCGCGGCTGCCGCTGATCCCCTCGGCTTCCTCGATCACGACGGCCTGATGTTGATCGACGAGGTGCAGCGGGTGCCCGATCTGTGGCTGGCGATCAAGTATCTCGTCGATCGTGATCGCCGCCCAGGACGCTTCCTGCTGACCGGCTCCGCACGGCTGCTCGCACTGAAGAGCCTCCCGGACGCGCTCCCCGGCCGGTCGGAGACCATCGAGCTCTGGCCGCTGTCCCAGGGTGAGATCGATGATGCTCCGGACGGTTTCGTCGCCGCCGCCTTCCGGCAGGGTCCGGAGCTTCGCGCACAGCCGATGGGCCTGTCCCGCCGGGACTATCTGGCCCGGGCTCGGCGCGGCGGCTACCCCGAGGCGGTCCACCGGGAGAACGAACGGCGGCGGGAACGATTCATGGCCGACTATGTCAACGACATGATCGTTCGAGACGTCCAGCAGGTCGCCGAGATCGACCGGACAGGTGACATGCGGCGCCTGATCTCACTGCTCGCCGATCAGACCTGCGGCCTGCTCAACATGAGCCGCCTCGCGAGCGCTCTGGGCGTCACGCTCCCGACGGTCAAGTCGTGGATCGGCATCCTGGAGACGATCTACCTGATCAGGATCGTTCCTGCATGGTCGGCCAGCCTCACCACCCGTGCGGTGTCGACACCGAAGGTCATGTTCCTGGACCCCGGCCTGGCCGGGCATCTGGCCGCCGGCGCGGCGGCTGATGTCTCCGCCGGTCGGCTCATCGAGAATCTCGTGCTCGGCGAGCTGGCCCGTCAGCTCACCTGGACGGATTTCACGGTACGGCTGCACCACTACCGCGACCGGGACCAGTACGAGGTGGACGCGCTCCTGGAGGACAACTCCGGCAGCGTCGTCGGCGTCGAGGTGAAAGCCGCCGCCACGGTGACCGGGGCCGATTTCCGTGGTCTCCGGCTCCTGCAACGACGCCTCGGTGATCGTTTCCGCGCGGGTTTCGTCCTCTACTGCGGTGACGAGTCGCTCAGCTTCGGCGACGGCATGGTCGCGCTGCCGGTCTCCGCCCTGTGGACCACCGCACCGTAATCAAGGTTTCCGGGTTGTTTCCCTTGCTGTCGGATCGACGCGCGTGCATCCTGTCTTTGCAGCGCTGCAAAGGTGTGCCAGCACCGCGCGCCGCGTCACATCCGTCTGTGAGGGCCTTGTGAGAATTCTCGGCGCACTGCTCGCCGCCATACTCCTGACCGCGGTTCCCGCTGTGCCGGCTCAGGCCGTGCCGCCGAGCGCGACGAATCCCGACCCGGTGGCCCACGATCCGACGCTGATCAAGCAGGGCCGCTGGTACTACGAGATCATCACCGGGGACAGCGGCACCCGCACCTACCTGCCGATCCGGCGGTCCACCGATCTGATCCACTGGACGTACACCGGCACCGTCTTCGACACCCCGCCGGCTTGGGTGGTCGACGAGCTCGGGGTGACCCCGGCCGACTTCTGGGCGCCGGACATCAACTTCTTCGACGGCGAGTACCACCTGTACTACGCGGCCTCGTCGTTCGGCACCAACAACTCGGTGATCGGCCTGGCCACCACGAAGTCACTGGACGAGCCGCAGTGGGTGGACCGGGGCATGGTCCTGCGCACCACCAGCGGGGTCGAGGACGTCAACGCGATCGACCCGGACGTGAGCTTCGACCGGGCCGGGAACGCGTGGCTGTCGTACGGCTCGTTCTGGGACGGCCTGCGGATGCGCCGGCTGGACACGCGGACCGGGCTGCTGTCGGCGACCGACACCACCGAGCACCGGATCGCCTCGCGGGGCGGCATGGCGATCGAGGGGCCGTCGATCACGTGGCACGGCGGCTGGTACTACCTGTTCGTCAGCTTCGACTTCTGCTGCCGCGGCGTGAACAGCGACTACCGGGTGATGGCCGGCCGGTCCCGGAGCATCACCGGGCCGTACGCGGACGCCGCCGGCAAGCCGCTGACCGAGGGCGGCGGCACGCAGATCCTGGCCGGCTACAACGACTTCGCCGGTCCGGGCCACGGCGACGTCTACGGTGGCCTGTTCGCCCACCACTACTACGACAGGGCGGACGGCGGCGCGCCGAAGGGCTCGATCCGCCGGATCTCCTGGGCGCACGGCTGGCCCCGGCTGTCCGACCCGCTCAGCGGCAACCGCGGGCACGGGCACGGCCCCGCCTACGTCCAGCTGGTCCACCGGGACAGCGACGCCGTCCTGGCGAACGCCTCCTGCGGTTACGAGGGCGCCGACGTGACCCTCGCAGCGGGCGAGGAACAGAGCACCTGCCGGCAGTGGCAGCTCACCGACCGGGGCAACGGCCTGGTGAGCCTGACCAACCGGCAGAGCAACAAGGTCGCCGAGGTGGCCGCCTGCATCGACGCCGACGGCGCGCGGGTGGCGCAGTGGGGCTGGCTGGCCAACGACTGCCAGCGGTTCCGGCTGACGCCGAGCACCGGGGGCTGGTCGCGGATCGTCAACCCGCTGGCCGGCCGGGCGCTGCAACCCGCGGGCTGCGGCGGGGCCGGCGCGGCGGTGCAGACCTTCACGGTGGGCGCCTGCCAGGACTTCCGCATCCAGCCGGCCGGTGACGTGCTGCTCACCGACCTGGCGAACACGAAGCGGATCGGCGACCGCTGGCGGTTCACCCACGTCACCGACGGGTGGTACCGGATCACCGCGCCCGGCGCCCGCCGGTCGCTCGACGGCACCTCCTGGCGCATCGAGGCGCTGGCCACCGGCGGCTACCGGCTGGTCGGCGCGAACGGCCGGACCAGGGAGGTCCTGCTGCTGACTCCGTGACCGTCCGGCCGCTCGGCGGTCACGGCAGCCGGGGTCCTGGCCGGGAACCAGGACCCCGGCAACTACCATTCCTGTCCATGAGCGCCCGGGAGATAATTGACGGGGTGCGCTCCGGCGCTCTGAACTACGAGGACGCGCTGGACGCCCTGACCGGCGCACCCGCCGCCGAGACCGACGCTGCCCTGAGCGCGGCGCTGAGCGGCGAGTTCGAGCGGCTGTTCGGCAACGGCTGGCAGCCGGCCGAGCTGCACCGGGCGGTGGCCCGGCGGGGCAATCCGATCCAGGGGCGGCTGGTCGCCGACGCCGCCCGTGACTACCTGCGTGGCCGGGATCCGGTCGACGAACGCTGGCGTGACCAGGCGGACGGGTTGCGTACTCCGGAGGGTCGTAAACCGGACCGGATCGCCGTGCTGGACGCCTCGCTGGACCTGCTGGCCGAGTTGCGGCGGATGCCGCGCATCGAGATCCTGATCCCGCCGCCGGGCACCCCCCTGACGACCGTGCCGCACCACGGTGACCAGCGGATCCTCGACCGGGTGCGGGCTCTGCTGGCGAAAGCGGAGTCGACCGAGTTCCCGGCCGAGGCGGAGAGCTACAGCGCGAAGGCACAGGAGCTGATCACCAGGTACCGGATCGAGGAGGTCACCGTCGCGGCGGTCGACGTGGTGCCGTTCGCCAGGCGGATCGGCGTCGACCACCCCTACGAGAGCGAGAAGGCGGGCCTGCTCGACGCGGTGGCCCGGGCCAACACGTGCCGGACGGTCTGGTCGCAGGATCTGGGGTTCAGCACGGTCTTCGGGTTCGACACCGACATCGATGCGGTCGAGCTGCTCTACACGTCGCTGCTGGTGCAGGCGAACCGGGCGATGGTGCGTGACGAGAAGAACGTCCGCAAGGCCAGGTTGAAGGCGTTCCGCCGGTCGTTCCTGGTCTCCTACGGGATCCGGATCGGCGAGCGGATGCGGCAGACCGTCGAGCGGGAGCTGACCGGCCACGACGACCTGCTGCCGGTGCTGCGCAACCGCGAGGTCAAGGTGCACGAGGCGATGGACCGGGCGTTCCCGCGCACGGTCCGGGTGCGTGGCAGCCGGGTGGACAGCCTGGAGGGCTGGGAGTCCGGGCGGGCCGCCGCCGACGAGGCCGAATTGCGTTGACATCGGGCCGGGCCGGAGCAGGATGAGAGCCATGCATCCGGTTTGACGCTGACACCTTTATGCGGTGCACGCGCTGCAGGACAGCGTGCTCCTCTACCCGGTCTACGCGCTGCTCTTCGCCGACGCCGGGCTCACCACCGCCGAGATCTCGTCGCTGTTCGCGATCTGGTCGGTGGTCTCCTTCGTGTGCGAGATCCCGGCCGGCGCGCTGGCCGACACCTGGTCCCGCAAGCGTGTCTACGCGGTCGGTGAGATCGTCTCCGCGGCCGGCTGGGCGGTCTGGCTGATCTGGCCCACCTATCCGGGCTTCGCCACGGGCTTCGTGCTGTGGGGGCTCGGCGGCGCGTTCGCCTCCGGATCGCTCGAGGCGCTCGTCTACGACCAGGTCGGCGACGGCACGGCGTACACCCGGATCATGGGCCGCGCCCGCATGGCGAGCATGCTGGCGATGCTCGCCGCCACCATCCTGGCCACCCCGGCCCTCCTGGCCGGCGGTTACGTCCTGGTCGGCGTCATCAGCATCGCGACGGTCACCGCAGGCGGTCTGCTCGCCCTTCGTCTCCCTTCATCCGGTACGGACGACCGAACAGCCCGGAATGCCGAGGAGGCAGGCGGGTACTTCCCGGTGCTACGAGCAGGCCTGCGGGCCGCCACCGGCAGCCGCCGTGTGCTCCGGGCGCTGGCCGTCGCCGCCGCGGTCCCCGGGTTCTCCGCCCTCGACGAGTACCTGCCGTTACTCGCCCGCGACATGGGGGCGCCGACTTCGGCCGTACCGCTGCTGTTTGCTCTGACCGCCCTTGCGATGGCCGCCGGAAGCGGCCTCGCCGATCGTCTCTCCCCGGAGTCGCCGCGTCCGCTGGCCGGTGCCCTGGCCCTGGCCGCCGCGCTGCTGGCCGCGGGTTCGCTGGTGCCGCATCCGGCCGGAATCGTGCCGGTGTCGGTGGCGTTCGGGCTGCTCCAGTTCGCGATGGTGCACGCCGAGGCGCGCCTCCAGGACGCGATCACCGGCCCGGCCCGGACGACCGCCCTGTCGGTGGCCGGGTTCGGCGCCGAGGTCGCGGCGGTGCTGCTCTACGCGGCGTTCGGCCTGCCGGTGGCGCTGCCGCTGCTGTGCGCCTTGATGGCCGTCCCGCTGTCACTCACCGCGTTCCTGGCATTGCAGCGCTGAAACGCGCAACCTTTCCGGCCCGGCGGAACACATACCTGCGTTTCCCCCACCGAAAGGCGCATCCCCATGCGATCCCGTCTCCGCAAGTTCCTGCTGGCCGGGGCGACCGGCCTGCTGGCCGTGACGGCCAGCGCGTACGGCCTGATGCGGGCCGACGCCGCGACCTACCCGAATCCGGGGGTGGTCACCGGCTCGACGTTCGCGCACGACCCGACGATCGTGAAGAAACCGGCCGGCGGCTACCTCCTCGCCTACACCGCCCCGGGCATCGGGCTGAAGACGTCGGCCGACCGGACCAGGTTCACCGACGCGGGCAAGGCCTTCCCCAACGGCACGCCGTGGGCCGACACCTACACCAACGGTGACACCAACCTGTGGGCGCCGGACATCTCCTACCGCGGCGGCAAGTACCTGATGTACTACTCCGCCTCCACGTTCGGCTCCAGCAAGTCGGCGATCTTCCTGGCCTCCAGCACCACCGGCGCGGCCGGCACCTGGACCAACCAGGGCAAGGTCATGGAGAGCACCACGACCAGCGGATTCAACGCGATCGACCCGAACCTGACGGTCACCCCGAACGGCGAGTGGTGGCTCAGCTTCGGCTCGTTCTGGAGCGGGATCAAGATGATCAAGCTGAACCCGTCGACCGGCAAACGCGCCGACTCGACGGTCCACAACATCGCCGAGCGGTTCGTGAACAGCAAGTCGGTCGAAGCCCCGCACATCTACTACCGGAACGGCTACTACTACCTGTTCGTCGCGTTCGACCTCTGCTGCAAGGGCGCGTCCAGCACGTACCGGACCATGGTCGGCCGGTCGACCAGCATCACCGGGCCGTACAAGGACCGGGCCGGCACGCTGATGACCGCCGGTGGTGGCACCGAGATCCTCGCCTCGCACGACGCCGTCTACGGCCCCGGGCATCCGGCGGTCTTCCAGGACGGCACCCAGGACGTGCTGGTCTACCACTACTACACCGCCGCCGGGGACGCGCGGCTCGGCATCAACCTGCTGAGCTGGAGCTCGTCCGGCTGGCCGACGGTGTACTGACATGCGGCGCATCCGACCTCTGCGAGCCGCGCTCGTCACGCTCCTGATGACCGTGCCGGCCTATGTGGCAGTCGCGTTCAACCCACTGAGCAGCAACGCGGCCGTCGGGTTCACCAATCCGGTGGCCTCCGCCCCGTACGGCGCCGACCCGTGGGTGGGCTTCGACAACGGCTACTACTACCTGGCCGCCACGACCTGGAACAACCAGGTGGTGATCAAGAAGGCCAAGTCGGTGGCGGCACTGCCGGGCGCCACCGAGAACGTCGTGTACACCGGTTCCGCCGCGGCGAGCTGCTGCAACGTGTGGGCGCCGTCGCTGCACAAGCTGACCGGGCCGAACGGGACCCGCTGGTACCTGTACTACTCGGCCGGGACCGCGGCCTGCTGCGACGGGCAGCGCTCGTTCGTCCTCGAGTCGTCGGGCGCCGACCCGATCGGGCCGTACTCGTTCAAGGGCCAGCTCAAGGTGCAGGCGAACAACGGCTGGGCGATCGACGGCAGTGTCGCGACGATCGGCGGGAAGAACTACTTCCTCTACTCGTCGTGGGTCGGTGACCTGCAGAGCCTGTTCATCGCGCCGATGAGCAACCCGTGGACGGTGTCCGCCTACGGCACGCGGATCTCCTACCCGACCTACGACTGGGAGAAGGTCGGCGGCAACACCGAGGAGGGCCCGTACATCCTCCAGCACGGCGGGAAGACGTTCCTGACCTTCTCCGCCAGCTCCTGCAACACGCCCGACTACAAGCTGGGCATGCTCACCCTGACCGGCGGCGATCCGCTCGTCGCGTCGTCGTGGGCGAAGAAGAGCACGCCGATCTTCCAGCGGTCCGACCCGAACAGCGTCTACGGGCCCGGCCACCACTCGTTCTTCACCTCGCCCGACGGCACCGAGACGTGGATGGCCTACCACGCCAACGACACCACCGCCCAGGGCTGCGGCGCCACCCGCACGACACGGCTCAAGAAGGTCAACTTCAACAGCGACGGCACACCCAACTTGGGTACGCCGGACAAGCTCACCACCACACTCGTCGCCCCCTCCGGCGATCCGGGCGGTGGTGTGTCGTACCCGGTGGGCGGCACCCGTTACCGGCTCGTCAACCAGGCCACCGGCAAGGTGCTGGACGCTGCGGACTGCGCGGTCGCCAACGGCACGGCGATCCGGCAGTGGTCGTCACTCGGCAACGCCTGTCAACAGTGGACGTTCACGAAGACGGCCGGCAACTACTACCGGATCACCAACGCCAACAGCGGAACCGTCCTCGACTCGGTCGGCTGCGGAACCGCCAACGGCACGGCCCTGAACCTGTGGGCCCCGCTCGGCAACGCCTGCCAGGAGTGGAGCCTCACCCCCGTCAACGGCGGCTACCTGATCGCCAACCGCGGCAACGGCCTGGTCCTCGACGTCACGAACTGCGGCACCGCCGACGGCGTCGCGGTCCGCCAGTGGTCGGCCCTCGGCAACACCTGCCAGCAGTGGAAACTCACCGCCTGACGGTCAGGTTCGCGTGGTGACTTCTGGTGCGATCCGCACCAGAAGTCACCACGCCCTCATACGGCGAAGGCCCGGCCCAGGAAGTCGGTCACCGACCAGATCGCCTCGTGCGGGCTGTTCGGCGCCGGGAGCCGGCCGCGCATCTGGTGCGGCCAGCCCTCCGGTGGCCGGATCGAAGCCGCCTCAGCGGGCCGGCCGTCCCGCTCCAGCAGGGTGCACAACGCGAACCGCAGGTACAGGTGGCCCGCCGACGGATGGCCGCGCAACAGATCCTCGCCCTCGGCGGCCCGGCCTCGCACCTGTAGCAGCAGCGCCAGCGGCACGGCGGCGAGCATCTCGTCGGCGTACGCCCGCATCAGCTCCTCGGCGTCGTCGAGGCGGCCCGCCTCGGTCAGGGCGCGCATGGTCCGACGTGGATTGACCATGAAGTAGGTCCGGTCCGTGCCCCGGCGCAGCGCCTCCCGCTGCACGTTCATCGCGAGGTCGTGGTGGCCGCTCTCGGCCAGCAGACGGGCGCAGTGCTCCAGGGCCGTCGCCTCGGCGGGGAACCTGGTGATCAGCTCGTACTGGAAGCGGGCACCCGAGGCGGCGTCGAAATTCTGCGCGCTGAGCTCGACGAACCTCGCCAGCTGCGGCTGGGTGGCGGTCGTCGCCAGTTGCTCGCAGAGCTGCCTGATCTCGGCTGTGCGGCCCTGGTCACGGAGCAGCCGCGACAGCGTCACCCAACAATCGACGTCACCGTCGGCCAGCGCCTGCCGCAGGGCCGGCTCGTCGGACGCCGAATCCCACGCCACCGACTGATGCCTGTCACCCGGCTCGGAGTCGGCCGGCCAGAACGGGAACGGTTCCACGAAACGCTCGGGCATCCCTGCATCCTGCCCGTTCCGCCCCCACACCGCCGCCCGCCACCGCCACCCGCCACCTCCGCCGCCATCCACCGCTCGCCGCCCGCCACCGTCCGCCGCCGCCCACCGCCCGCCACCGTCTGCCGCCGCCCGCCACTTTGTCAGTAACTCGATCTTGTGGAGTTCCACGAGGCGTGTCCGAACTCCACAAGATCGCTGACGGGAGGGGTGGCCGGTGACGTGCCGACCGCCGCCTACCCAGCAACTCGATCTTGTGGAGTTCCACGAGACAGGCGCGTCCCTCGAGTTTCGCCATTTGGGGATCGCTTGGGTGACGGCGCACCGGGCATCGGTCGCAAACCTTGGTCGTTGGCCTTCCGCTGGATTCGGTCGGCGGCGCTCGGCCCGGCCCGGTCACCAGCGCGCGGCCAGACGCGGTCGCCGGGGTTCGGCCGGCGTGGTCGCCGGGGTTCGGCCGGCATGCGACGACCAGCGCACACAATGCGGCAACGTGCGATTTCACCCTCGCCGGGACGACGACGGGCGCACACGGACGGCACAACGTGTGCGTCTGTCCCCGTCGGAGCGAAGCAGACGCACACGATCGGCGAACGCGTGCGCTGACCATCGCTGCGCCCAGGTCAACGCGTGCGCTGACCATCGCTGCGCCCAGGTCAACGTGTGCGCTGACTATCGCTGCGGCCGGCGGACCCGCCCTCGGCTGTTCGCTCCCGGCATCGCCCTTGGGCGGCCGTCCACGGCAATAAGACCTCACGGTTATCCCGCGGAGTTCGTTGGGGATGGCGCTGACCAGAACGAACGCAAGACTCACGTCGGCGTCGGCCCTGACCTGCAATACCGCTGCCAAAAATGGCGAAACTCGAACGTGTCCGAACTCCACAAGATCGCCAACGGGAGGGCGGCCGGTGAGGTGCCGGCCGCCGCCTACCCAGCAACTCGATCTTGTGGAGTTCCACGAGACAGGTGTGTCCGAACTCCACAGATCGCGGAGGGGAGGGCGGGAGGCGGGCGGCAGGAGGCAGGAGGCAGGAGGCAGGCAACGGGAGGCGGGTGGGGTCAGCCGCCGGATTCGTCGGTTTCGGCGCCCTCGGGGACCGTCTCGTCGTCTCGGCTGTCGAGCCAGCCGTGCGGGAGTGACACCTTGCCCGGGGCGTTGACCCGGCCCCGGGGCTGGCCCAGCGCCTCAACCGGGAACGGCACGGCCGGGTCGAGCTTGGCTAGCAGGTCGTCCAGCTCGGACAGGGAGGAGATCATCGCCAGGCCGCGGCGCAGTTCGCCGCCGACCGGGAAGCCTTTCAGGTACCACGCGACGTGCTTGCGGAAGTCGGCGCAACCGTGCCGCTCGTCCTCCAGGGCCTCGACCAGCAACTGCGCGTGCCGAGCGATGATCTTGGCGACTTCGCCGAGGGCCGGCAGCACCGGCCGGTAGTCGGCGCCCTTGGTGAACGCGGCCTCCAGGTCGGCGAACAGCCAGGGGCGGCCCAGGCAGCCACGGCCCACCACGACACCGTCGCAGCCGGTGTGCTCGACCATCCGCAGCGCGTCCGAACCCTCCCAGATGTCGCCGTTGCCGAGCACCGGCACGTCAAGCGCCTGCTTCAGGGTGGCGATCGCGTCCCAGTCGGCCTGGCCCGAGTAGCGCTGCTCGGCGGTACGGGCGTGCAGGGCCACCGCGGTCACGCCTGCTTCCTGCGCGGCGAGGCCGGCTTCGACGTACGTCAGATGGTCGTCGTCGATGCCCTTGCGCATTTTGATCGTGACCGGGATGCCGAACGGTTTCGCCGCCGCCACCGCCTGGCTCACGATCCGCCCGAACAGCCGGCGCCGCCACGGCAGGGCCGAACCGCCGCCGCGGCGGGTGACCTTGGGCACCGGGCAGCCGAAGTTCAGATCGATGTGATCGGCCAGGTTGTCCTCACCGACCATCCGGACGGCGGCCGCGGTCACATCCGGGTCCACCCCGTAGAGCTGGAGGCTGCGGAAACCCTCGTCCTCGGCGAACGCGATCATCTTGAGCGTCTTGGGGATCCGCTCCACCAGCGCCCGCGTCGTGATCATCTCGCAGACGTAGACCCCGCCGCCCTGCTCCCGGCAGAGCCGCCGGAACGCCACGTTGGTGATCCCGGCCATCGGCGCGAGCACGACGGGCGGATTAACGGCATGGTCGCCGAGCATGAGCGGTGCAGTCACGCGCTCTAGCGTGACACGCCCGGCCCGGCGACCCCGAATCGCCCGCTCCGCTACCGCTCGCGGCCCTGCTCGATCACCGTGTCGAGCATCCCGATGATCTGCTCCACGCCGCCCTTGAGGCTGAACACGTCAAGTTTGAGCCCCGCAAGCTGCACACCGGTCTCCCTGTGCATCGCGGTGTGCCGGTTCAGCAAGGCGGTGTGCTCGGACTGGGTCTCCGCGACGGCCTGGATGAGTTCGTGCTGGACTCGGAGTTTCTCGCCGAAGTCGGACAGAACGCTGTCCTGACTGGCGCGGAGCCGCTTCAGGTCCGCCATGTCACGCTCCAGTCGGGTGACACGTTCGTCAAGGGTTGGCAACAGTGCCTCCAGGGGTGAAGGGTAGTCCCTCGACGAGCCGCCGCCGAGGAACTCGATGCACACGACTATAGACCAGGACCTAGTAGGTCAGAGACATCTGGTCGGGTGAATTTCCGATCGCCGTCTGGCAGAGTCGTAGGGGTGACTGATCAGGGGAGCCCGCGGCGGCTGATCGCCGTGTTCGAGTCGCCGGTGTCGGAGATGCTGTTCCGGTTCGGGGTGGAGCTGGGCTTCCGGACCGTGCTGGTCGAGCCCGATCCGACCCGCCTGTCCGGCACACCACGGCCGCACGGTGACACCTACGTCGGCGACCTGGTCGCGGCGGCCGCGGACGAGCACACCGACATCCTGCTGACCGACCATCATCGGCCGGCGATCGAGATCGGCGCGCTGCTCAAGGAGGCGCTGGCCGGCCGCTCCCGGTGGATCGGCATCCTCGGCAACCCACGTGCCGAGGGCCCGCACGTGGCGGCGTTGCGCGAACTGGGCGTTCCGGACGATCAGATCAGCCGGGTGCGACGTCCGGTCGGATTGAACATCGGTAGCCGTACCCCAGCGGAGATCGCCGTGGCGGTGCTCGCGGGACTGATCGCCGACCGCAACCACCGCCCCGGCGGTTTTGAATTCTGACCGTCAGGTCAGCAGTCCTTCTCCCCCTGCTCCCGGAACTCCTGCTCGGTCATCCGCTGATGGCTGATCGGCGCCTTGCCGACCAGCACCTCGTCCGGCCCGAGCCCGGCCAGATCAGCGTCGGTGAAGGCGATCGGCACCGTGTCGTCGCCGTCGGGTGTGCCGGCGAACAGGCTGTACCGCTGCGCCGGGGCCAGCGCGGTGAGCCGGTCGTCGGTGACCGCCCACCCGGCGGGCGGCTCCCCGAAGAGCGGCATGCTGTCCGGGACCGCGGATCCGGTCCGTTCCAGTTCCCGCTCGGGGCCGTCGACCGCGACCGCCGGGTTGTCGCCCAGCGGGTACAGGTAGATCCGGCCGATCCGGAAGTCGTCGCAGCTCACGATCAGCATCACCGGCTCGCCGCCGGCCGTCCGGAGCGCCAGCAGCGGCCGGTCCGCCGGGGTGCAGGCGGCGAGCCCGGCCAGGGCGGCGAGCGCGACCGAGGCGCCCACCGCCCGACTCGTCGATGTGCGCATCAGCACCACAGTGCCATGTAGCACTTCTTCTTGGTGAGTTCGCGCCACAGCTGGTCGAGCAGACGGTCCTGGACGACCAGGATGTCGACCGGCTCCCGGACGTTGAACGGCGGCGGGCTGCCGATCGCCGGGACCTCCCAGTAGTTGCCCTGGTAGGGGTTGGCCCAGATCTCCAGCCAGTTGTAGTCGCCGTAGTCCGGCTCGTCCCGGTCCCTGGTCTTCCAGTACGAGTATCCGCAGGCCGCCCAGTACTGGATCAGATACGACTTGGTGTCCGGGAACAGCGCCCACTGATCGGAGTGGTTGCTCTCGTGTTCCAGCAGATTGAGCCCGTAGATGTCGGACCGGATGCCGTCCTGCCGCAAGTCTGCGCGCTGCTTGGCCTCGGCCTTCAACTCCTCGTCGAAGGTCTTCCGGTCGTGCGGGTAGAGCAGGTAGTCGCCGATGGTCATGGTCTTGCCGCCGAACGTCTTCACCCCGAAGCAGATGAACTGCTTGGTGCCGGTGATGCACTCGGCGCCGGAGGCCTGGATGTTCGCCTGTGCCAGGAGATTGTTCTGGAGGTTCGTCCACCGGAACGGCAGCGAGCCGTCGGCCGGCGGCTGGGTCAGGTCCCCGGGCTCCTCCGCCTCCTCACGCCGGCGCAGGTCGATCGCGTGGTTCAGTGCGGCGTCCGCTTCGGCCTGAGCCTCGGCCACACTCTTGCCGGCGGCCTTCGCCGAGGCGTAGGCCGACTGCATCGAGGTGTAGGCGTTGGCGGCGGCAGCCTTGGCGGCCTGGGCGGACCGCTCGGCCCGCGCTGCGGACTGGGCCGCCGACGCCGCCGCGGCACTCGCCGACGCCGCCGCGTTGCGGGCGGTCTGCGCGGACTGGACGGCCTTGGCGGCGGAGGCGGCCGCGTCCTTCGCCGACTGGGTGGCCTGTGCGGCGTACGTGATGGCCTGGCTCGCCGCGGTGTTCGCCTCCTGCGCGTACCGGGCCGCCTCCTCCTGGGCCTTGCGGGCCTCGGCGGCGGCTTTCTGGGCGTTGGCGGCGTCGGTCCGGGCGTCGGCGGCGATCTTCGCGGCCTGCTGGACCAGGCCGGTGACCCGGACCACGTGGGTGGCGGTCTCGACGTCACGCCGGGCTGCCGAGTACTGGCCCCGCTTGAGGAACTCGATGACGCCGACCCGCGGGCCGGACACCGCGATCTGACCCGCGGCCTGCACCTCGGGGCCGCCCGCGGAGATGATCTGGGCGAGTTGGACCCGGTTGTCGGTGTCCTCGGCCTCGTACCGGCCGGAGGTGAGGAACGCCTGCCGGGCGGCGTCGGTCCCGTTGAGCGCGGCGGTGGCCGCGGCCTTCGTGGCCGACCCGCCGGTGGAGATCAGCCTGGCGATCGCGATCCGGTCGTCGTTGCTCTTGCCCGGGTAGGCACGGGTCCGCAGCCACTCCTCGATCTCGGCGTGCGACTTGTCGAGCACCGCCTGACCGGCCACCCGCTGGGCGTCCTTGGTGGTGGTCGCGGTGATGTCGAGCACCCGGTCCCGGTCGTCCTCCAGGGCGGCGGTGCCGAGTCCGGTGGTGACGAAGGCGCGTACCTCGTCCACGCCGCCGGTGAGCGCGGTGGTGGCGGCCTGCCGGGTCCAGGTGCCGCCGCGTTTTGATCAGCCGGGCCGCCGCTTTGCGGCCGCTGCCGAGCACGGTGGCGTCGCTGGCCCCGGCCGCGCCGGCCTCGGCCAGCCACTGCACCGTCTCGTTGTCGACCCGGGTCTGTTCGGTGGCGTCGGCGAGGGCCGTGGTCAGGGCCTGGTTCTCGCTCTGCCGGGCCGCTTTGGCCTCCTCGATCCGCTCCTGTTTGAAGAGCGCCAGCCGTTCGGTGTCGGCGTCCCGGGCGGCCTGTTCGACGGCGGCCGCCTGGTTCGCGGCCGCGGTGGCGTTGTTCGCCGCGACGGTGGCCCCGTTCGCGGCGGCGGTGGCGCGGGCGGCGGCGGTGGCCGCGTCCCCGGCATGGTCGGCGGCCTCCTCGGCGGCCGCGGCGGCCGCGTTGGCGTGGGCCGCGGCGTCCCGGGCGGCGTTGTAGGACTCCCGCGCCGCCACGGCCGCGGCGGCGGCGTGGCGCTGGGCGGCGGC
>NZ_JBEZXU010000038.1:0-103594 GCF_040638175.1 Actinoplanes sp. NPDC026670 | reverse complement strand
CGCCGCCCGTCGCCGCCCGTCGCCGTCACCCGCCGCCGCCGCACGCCCGCCGCCGCCCGCCCCTCGGCGATCTTGTTGACTTCGGGTACACCTGGACGCTTCTTCAAGGCTTTCGCCGCTTCTGGGGTCACCCTCTGCTGTGCGATGTTTCCCGCCAGGCCTTCGGGCTATTGCACCGGTCACGCAGGCGACTGGGACACCGGCCCGAGGCAGGAATGCCGCATTCGCAGACGATTCGCCCCGGCCGACCTTGAGATCTTGCACGGTTCTCCTTGTTGGCGGCGATCTTGCACGGTTCTCCACGTTGGCAGCGATCTTGCATGGTTCTTCGTGTCTGGGTGTGGTTTGTCGTGCAAGATCCACTGCGCCGGGGAGACCTTGCAGCTTTCTTCCTGTTGGGAGATGGAAAGGGCTGCAAGATCGGCGCAAGCATGGAAAGTCGTGCAAGATCCGCAGCCGGCCGAGGCGCAACCGGCCGAGGCGCAGCCGGCCGAGGCGCAGCCAGCCGGCCGAGGAGACGTCATCCGCCTTGGGGCTGCCCTTCCGAAGGTGAGGTGGCTGCGCAGAAGACTGCCTGTCTCGCCGAACTCCACAAGATCGACGGGGGCGGCCGGGGATTGCGGTCAGTACCTGGCCGCATTCGGCGGGAGGATGGGGGCATGACCGCAACGTGGAAGATTGAGCTCATCCCGGTTCCGGTGACCGACGTCGACCGGGCCAAGGCGTTCTACGAGAAGATCGGCTTCAACGCCGACCATGATCACCGGGTGTCCGAGGGGCTGCGGTTCGTGCAGCTCACGCCGCCCGGTTCGGCTTGCTCGATCGTGATCGGCGAGGGCATCACCGAGAAGACGCCCGGCACGCAGGAGATCCAGGTGGTGGTGGCGGACGCGGACGCCGCGCGCGAGCAGGTGCTGGCTGCCGGCGTCGAGACGGGCGCCGTGGACGAGCAGCCGTGGGGCCGGTTCGTGTACTTTCGGGACCCGGACGGCAACAGCTGGTCTCTGCAAGCGATCGAGTACCGGCCCCAGGGGTAGCCGTTGACGCAGCGACTCGCGCGGCATCGCAACCGCCACCGGACCGAAGGGCAACCGTTGACGCAACAACTCGCCCTCGGCATCGCAACCGCCGCCCGGACCGAAGGGCAACCGTTGACGCGGCGCCTCGCCCTCGGCATCACAGCCTCCACCCGGATCGGAAGGCAATCGTTGACGCCGCAACTCTCCCGCGACAACGCAACCGGCACCGGACCGGAAGGTAACCGTTGACGCGGCGGCTCGCCTGGGAGATCGCGACGAAGGTGCTCGGGCGTGACCCGGGGCCGATGGCTGGGGCCGACAGTCTCTCTCATCAGGTGTTCGTCGGTGCGGACGTGGTCGTGAAGGTGATCGAGGCGGGTCGGCATCCGCGTCTGGAACGGGAGATCGCGCTGGCCCCGCACCTGCCGGCCGGGGTGGCGGCGCCACTGCTCGCCAGCGGCGTCCACCCGGCCGGTGCGGGTGAGGTGCGGTTCGCCTGCTATGCCCGGATGCCCGGCGAGACACCCGGCATGGGGCTGCCACGAGCCGGCCCGGCGACCGCGCGGGCGCTGGCCGAGCAGGCGGTGCGGCGTCTCCGGGCCCTGCATGAGTGGACTCCGCCTGCGGACGCCCGCCCGATCCTCCGGCAACCGCTGGACCACGGCGGCTTCACCGGCCGTACCGCATTGATCGAAGAAATCGACGCGATCGCCGGCGCCGCGCCGACCGCCTTGATCGACGGGCTCCTCGCGCTCGCCGAAGGCGCGCCGGAAAACGTCGCCGCGACGGTTCCGGTGCACGCCGATTGTCACTGGGGCAACTGGCTCGCCGACGGCAGCACGATCACCGCGTTGCTGGATTTCGAGTGGGCCCGGTTCGGCGACCCGATGGACGACTGGTTCTTCGTGATCGCGGACAGCGGACCGCACCGGCTGATCACCCTGGACGTGGTCGCCGAGGTGACCGGATCGACGCCTGGCGAACTGCGCGCCGCCTGCGAGATCAGGCACGCGAACCACCTCGCGGCCGATGTGCGCCTGGCGGTGACCGACCCGGCGGCGTACGGCCATCTGCTGGCGGACCGGCTGGCCGGGCTGGACGAGGTAATCGGGCAACGGACCTGGTGGAAGTCCTCTGTCGACTGACCGGCGCCGGGCGGAATGTCGGGAATAAACCTGTTGAGCCGTGCTCTATGGGCCGAGCAGGATGGGTGCACCGCCTTCCCCTTCGCGCCCTGAGGATTCTTCATGCGTTTGCTTCGCGACCTGTGGGCCACGAGCCGAAGTCGCACCGCGCTCGTCGCGTTCCTGATAGTCATCGGCGCGTCCGGTTCAGCCGGATCCTTAGCACTGGCCGGACCGGTGCTGGTCGATCGGTCGGCCTCACTGTTCACCCTGCTCGCCGTGGGCCTGGTCGCCTCGGTGATCAGCGACGTGGTGGTCGGCCTGGTGGTGGCGAAACTGACCGCCGACTGGGCGGCCCGCACCCGCCGCGACCTCAACCGGACGGCCTTCGGACAGGACATCCCGACCCTGGAGAACACCCCGGTCGGCGAGCTGCTCGACCGGATCGACTCCGACGTCTACCAGGTCGGCGCCGAGGTGCGCGGCAGCGGTGTACGCCTGGCCCAGTCGCTGGCGGTGGCCACCCTGTCGGTGGTCACCACGTTCTTCGTCTGGTGGCCGGCCGCGCTCGCGATGATCGCGGTGGCGGTGCTGCTGTTCGTGGTGATGAACAAACCGGTCCAGCGGATCGGCCCGGTCCGCATCGCCGAGGAGGAGGCCTGGTCCGACCTGGCCGCGGTGATGGAGGAGGCGATCCACGGGCAGGACGACGTGCGTACGAGCCTGGCCGCGCCGTACGTCCGCCGGCTCTATGCCCTTCGCTCCTCGGAGGTCCTGCGCCGTGGCCGCCGGGTGTGGCGGATGTCGGCGAAGGTCACCATGACCGCCGGCGGCATCACCCGCGCGCTGATCGCGTCGCTCGTGGTCGCCGGCGCCTGGGCGCTGACGACCGGCCACATCGACGCGGCCCGGCTGACCGCGGTGTGGCTGCTGGCGCTCGGTTTCGGCGGCACCCTGGAGCACCTGACCCGGATGGTCCCGGAGATGCAGAACGCGCTGGGCGCCTGGGGCCGGGTGCGGATGCTGGCCGAGGTGCCGCAGGAGCCCGTCGACGGGGTCGACCCGGTCAACGGCGACCTGGTGGTCCGCGACCTGACGTTCCGCTACGGCGAGTCGGACAGCACCCGCCCACCGGCCCTGCGCAACGTCAGTGTGACCTTCGCGCGCGGCCGGTCGTACGCCCTGATCGGCCGGACCGGATCCGGCAAGTCCACTCTGGCGAAGATCCTGACCCGGGCCGTGGACGTGCCGCGCGGCACGGTCTTCCTGGGTGGCATCGACATCAACGACATCGGTGTCGAAGCGCTCCGCCGGCGCACCGCGATCGTCCCGCAGCGGACCGAGATCCTGGCCGGCACGCTCGCCGAGAACATCGCGCTGTTCGACCGTGACCTGCAACCGCGGGCCGGGCAGGCGCTCGACGAGCTGGGCCTGACCGCCTGGGTCGCCGGCCTGCCGGACGGCCTGGAGACGAAGCTCGGCGAGGGCGGCTACAAGCTGTCGGCCGGGCAGGAGCAGCTGGTGGCGTTCGCCCGCATCCTGGTCCGGGACCCGCAGGTGGTGATCCTCGACGAGGCGACCGCCCGGATGGACCCGGTCACCGAGTCGTGGGTGCAGCGGGCCACCGACCGGCTCCTGGAGGGCCGGATCGGTGTGATCGTGGCGCACCGGCTGTCGTCGGTGCAGCGCTGCGACGAGGTTGTGGTGATGGCCGACGGCGAGGTCCTGGAGCAGGGGCCGCTGCGCGAGTCACGGCGGTTCGCCGAGCTGATGGCGAGCAGCAACCTGGCTGTTCCGGCGGCGCCCGCCTCCGGCGGCGGGGTGCTGGTGGCCGAACACGACTGGGACGCCGGGATGCAGGAGGAACTCGGCCCGGACGCCCTGTCCAACCCGCTGCCCACGGTGGAGCCGCCGGCCCTGCCGCAGGCGCCGCGGGCCCGCACGATGCGCGAGATCCTGCGACTGGCCACGAACGACAAGCGGTACGGCCTGGCCGCCTGTGCCTGGTTCCTGCTGCTCGTGCTGCTCGGTTTCGACGGCGCGATCCTGCCGCTGCTGTGGGCGAACGTGGTCGACGGCCTTGGCGACCCGATGCTGCCCGCGCTCGGTATCGCGGTCGCGCTGCTGGCGCTGGTGCCGTCGCTCTACTTCACCGGAGCCTGGTTCCCGGAGTGGTGGGTCCGGCAGATGCTGCGGATCAGCCTGCGCCTGCTGCACGGCCAGATCGGCCCGCGCCGGGTCAGCAAGCACACCCCGGCCGAGGTGGTGGCGCACGGCGGCGACACCGAACGGGTGGTGCAGCTGGCCGACAACGTCATCGACAACACGGTGGCGATCTTCGCGCTGGCGTCGATGACGCTGTTCGCCCAGTCGATCGTGCCGGGCCTGTTCTTCGCCGGGACGATGCTGCTGTCCGGGCTGGCTGCGACCCTGTTCGGGCCGCGGCTGGAGAGAGCGGCCCGCCGGACCGTGGCGGCGCGGGCGGCGTTCGCGACGTCGCTGGTGTCGTCGCTGTCGGCGGTGCGCACGGTGAAACTGGCCGGCGCGACCGATCCGGTGCTGCAGCACCTGGGCGACCTCGACGCGACCCGCAGCGAGCTGCAACGACGGGAGATCGCGATCCAGGTGTGGGCGCGGTCGACACCGTCGATCGCCAGCGGTCTGCTGCCGATCGCGGTGTGGGCGCTCTACCTGGGCGGTCAGCTGTCGGCGGCGGCGACCCTGATCGCGGTGTCGGTGCTCGGCGCGGCCCGCTGGTTCGCGTGGACGACGGCGTCGCTGGTGTCGCACTTCCCGTCGGCGAAGGTGTGGACCAACCGGACGGCCGCGATGACCGGCACGTCGGAGTACTCGGCGGACATCACGGGCGTGGACATCTCGGCCGGGACCGCGCCGGCGCCGCCTACGGCGCCGCGCGAGCCGCTGCGCACGCTGCAGCTGTCCGGCTTCAGCGCGGTGCACGAGAACGGAGCATTGGGGGTACGCGACGTCGACCTCACCGTCGAACGCGGCGAACTGGTGCTGGTCCTCGGCCCGGTCGGCTCCGGCAAGTCGTCGCTGCTGCGGGCGCTGGCCGGGATCGTCCACCACACCGGCGAGCTGCGCTGGAACGGCGACCCGGTCAACGAGCCGGAGGTGTTCCTGCGCCCGAACCAGGTGGGCTACGTGGCCCAGCTGCCGCGGGTGCTGTCCGGGACGGTGGCCGACAACATCCAGCTCGGGCACGAGCTGGACGCGGCCGACGCGGTGTCGGTGGCGCAGCTGGAACACGACCTGGCCGCCGCCGGCGGTGGTCTCCAGCTGCTGATCGGGCACAAGGGCACCCGGCTCTCCGGCGGGCAGTTGCAGCGGCTGGCGCTGGCCCGGGCGCTGGCGCCGCGTACCGAGCTGCTGATCGCCGACGACGTCTCGTCCGCGCTGGACGTGACGACGGAGCTCTCGCTCTGGCAGGCGCTCCGTTCGCACGGGGTGACGGTGGTCGGTTCGACCTCGAAACGGGCCGCCCTGGCCCAGGCCGACCGGGTGGTAGTGCTGATCGGCGGCCGCGCCGAGGACCAGGGCACCTGGGCCGAGCTGGCCGACCGCTGGGGCCACCTGGCCGGCTGACCCGCCCCAGTTCGCGTGGTGATGTGTGGTGCGGATCGCGCCACACGTCACCACGCTACGGTTGGCGGCGTGCTTGCGTTCGTCCTCCTCAAACCGGACTGCCTGCGGCGCGGGCTGGGCGGTGAGGTGGAACGGGCCGTCAAGACGGCCGGGCTGACCATCGACGGACGGCGGCCGGTCGCTCTCTCCCCCGCCGACGTCCGCTATCTGTGGTCGGAGTACTCGGAGGCCGGGAACGGCCTGACGCTCGGCTTCCTGGACCGCTATCTCACCACCGGGCCGTCCGAGATCCTGCTGGTCAGCGGCCCGGACGCGTTCGAGGCCGCCCGCCGGGTCAAGCGGGAGATCCGGTCACGGCACGCGGACGGGCCGTTCGCCAACGTCGTGCACGCCGCCGAACGGCCCGGTGAACTGGCCCGGCAGCGTGACCACCTGCTCGGGCTGGAGAACTCTGACCCGCCGGTCAGCCCGCCACGCCCGCCGGGCCTCGACTTCCACCAGCTGTTCGACGTGCCCGCCCTGGTCAGCGAGTTGTGGCCGCGGATCCAGGGCACGCCCGACTTTCCGGGGCCGCACCGGCTCGACGACGGCGCCGGGGCGGTCGTACTGGGGCCGGACCGCGACCACACCCTCGATTCGACGGTCACCGCGCTGTGGCATGCGCTGCCCGGTGTCGAACCGGCCCGTGCAGTCCTGCTGGCCCTGCACAGCGGCTGGTCGGGCGGCACACCGGTCGCCGCCGGCAGCCGGGCCGCCCGTCAGCGCTGTCTGCGGACCCTGCGGGAACACGGCATCCGCAACTGCTCCGATCAGCGCTGAAGCCGCTTGGCCAGCCACTCGACGGCCAGTGGGTAACGCCAGTCGATGCCGCCGTGCTTGGCCGGGAACAACTCGAACGCGATCTTCTCCTCCGGCACCCCGATCCGCAGCAGCCCGGCCCGGAACGCCTCCGCCCCCAGGTCGAGGAACCACTCGTCCCGGGTGCCGGCGTCGATCCACACCGCCCGCAGCGAGCGCAGCTCGTCGGCGTACCGGTCGATCATCCGGATCGGATCCCAGTGCAGCCACCGCTGCCACACCTCGGGCAGCAACTCGCCGGTGCGCGCGTCGAACGGCAGCCGCGGCGTGCCGTCCGGGTCGGCCGAGAACGCCGCCGTGCAGCCCAGGACGAGGACCAGCAGCATGTCCTCCTCCTTGGTGAACGCCACCCGGGACTGGAAGTCCTTCCAGTACGCCTGGATGTCGTGGTCGTAGTCGCGCAGCGCCCGGGTGGCCTTCGCGAACTCGTTGAGGTAGCAGTACTCGTAGAGCGCGTCCCCGGCGTGCGTGGCGAGCGCCCCGAACAGGTCCGGCCGCAGCATCGGGGTGATCATCGCCCCGAACCCGCCCGACGACTTGCCGGTGATCGCCCGCGACTCCCGGTCGGCGATCGTGCGGTAGTTGGCGTCGACGTACGGCACCACCTCGTCACAGAGGTAGGTGTGATAGTTGCCGGTGCCCGGCGAGTCGACGAACTGCGAGCCGCCGTAGGCCGTCCACGCGTCCACGTACACGAGGATGCAGCCGGGCGCCCGGCCCTGCGCGAACACCTGGTCGGCGGTCTCCACGAACGGCTGCCGGAACGGGGTCCGGTTGGCCCACATGGTGACCTGGCCGGAGTAGCCCTGGATGACGTAGACGGCCGGGTAGCGATCGGTGCCGCCGGCCTCGTAGCCGGGCGGTGTGTACACCCACAGCGGCCGCTCGTGCGGGTCACCGAGAACGTTGCCGCGGAGCGCCTGCGAATCGATCGTGTCGTGATGCAGGGTCCCCGCGAGCTCACTGGTCCATATCGACATGCCTTCGAGTCAACTATGTTTCACCGATGACCGCACCCAGGTTGGCGTGGCTCGACGGGCTCCGCGCCGTAGCCGTCCTGCTGGTGGTCTATGCGCATCTGACCCGGTTCGTCTTCACCGATCTGCGGGCTTTCACAGGTGAATGGCTGCACGCGGGCACCGCCGGAGTGATGCTGTTCTTCCTGGTCAGCGGCTACATCATCCCGGCCTCGCTGGAACGGCACGGCGATCTGCGGGCCTTCTGGCGCAGCCGGATCCGGCGGCTCTTCCCGCTCTACCTCGCGGTGATCGCGGTCCTCGTCGTGGCCCACCCACCGGCGGATCCGCTCGCCACGGCGGTGGGACACGCCACCATGCTGCCGTTCCTCGCCGGTGTGCCGCTGATCACTGCGGTGTTCTGGACGCTCTCCTTCGAGATGGCCTTCTACCTTCTCGTCACGACCCTTTTCACGGTACGGGCCACCCGATCCGTTCTCCCCCCGGTCATCCTGGCGCTGGCCGGCGCGGCCACCACCCCGCTGGTCCCGCTCCGGTTCGGCCAGGTGCCGATGATCACCGCCGCGGTTCTCGTGCTCGGGCTGTCCGCGGTCATGTCCGGGCGGCGCTGGGCGCAGGTGTCGGGCGGCCTGCTGCTCGGCGGCCTCGCCCTCACCCTGCTGGTGTTCAACATGGACCCGGCCCACGCCCACGACGGCCTGCCGATCCTCGCCGTGATGTTCACCGGCACCGTCATCCACCGGGCCGACCACGGCCGGACCAGCTGGCGGCGGGCCGGGGCGGTGATCGCCGTGGTCGCGGTATCGCTGCTGGCCACATGGATCGGCGAGCTGGTCGCCCTGGACGCGCTCACCCCGCGTTACGTCACCCGCTCGGTGCTGACCCTGCTGGTCTTCGGCGGCTCCTTCGCCGCCGGCATGCTGCTGCGCCACCGGCACACCCCGGCCTGGCTGGCCCGGATCGGCGTGATCAGCTATTCGATCTACCTGATCCACTACGTGCTGATCGAGCTGGGCCACTCCCTGCTCTCGTCCGGCATCCCGGATCCCCTGCTGGCGGCCGGCTACCTGACCGCGGTGCTGGCCCTGTCCTGGCTCACCCACCGTTACATCGAGCTCCCCGGCCAGCGCCTGGGCACCCGCCGCCCCCGGGAGCGCCCAGCCCTGGCCACCACCCGAACCTGACCGCCAGCCGTCGCTCACCGCGGTTCCGCGGCCGGAATTCCCGCGGTCAGCGACGGCTGACGGTCCGCACCACCGGAACCCACCCGCCAGCCGTCGCTCACCGCGGTTCTGCGGCCGGAATTCCCACGGTCAGCGACGGCTGACGGTCCGCACCACCGCCAGCCGTACGCCAGCGCGGTCACGCGGCCGAAATTCCCACGGTCAGCGACGGCTGACGGTCCGCACCACCGGAACCCACCCGCCAGCCGTCGCTCACGGCGGTCACGCGGCCGGAATTCCCGCGGCCAGCGACGGCTGACGGTCCGCACCACCGCCAGCCGTACGCCAGCGCGGTCACGTGGGCGGGATTCCCACGGTCAGCGACGGCCGGCGGTCATAGGTTCTGGGCCAGCCAGGTGAAGGACTCGTCCTGCATCTCGGCGGTGAAGGTGTGGCCCAGGCCCGGCCAGGTCTTCGTGCGCAGGCGGTGGGCGGCGCGCTGGGAGGACCAGGCGTGGCTGAGTTTGGCGTAGGCGACCGCGGTGCCCTCGGGGGTGAAGAGGGGGTCGAGTTCGCCGCCCATCACGAACATCGGGCGTGGGGCGGCGATGGTGGCCACGTCCGGGATGTCCAGGTGCTGGTACAGGCCCGGGTGCAGCATGTAGAAGGCGGACTGGCCGCGCAGTGTGTTGTTGCCGGGCACCATCATCTCCGTCAAGCCGGTCATCCAGCAGGCCGAGACGGTGGCGGCGATGTGGTCGGAGAGGGCGGCCACCTGCCACGCACGGTATCCGCCCATGGAGAAGCCGACGGCGGCGATCCGGTGCGGGTCGACCTCGGGCACGGTGGCCAGGAACGCGGCGGCCCGGGCGTCCTCACGGGCCATCAGGCCGGCCGGTGACGAACCCAGGTTGAACAGGTTGCTCGCCAGGGCCTGCTGGTTCTCGTAGGTCAGGCCGCCCCGGTCGCCCCAGCCGAGCGCGTCCACGGCCAGGACCGCGTACCCCCGGGCGGCCAGCTGGTCACCGAGGAATCGGCCGCTGAAGTAACGGTCCGCCCAGGCCTGCGCGGAGGCTAGACGCGTTTCGTCGTACCAGGGCTGGATGAGTTTTTCTTTGCCGATGTCGAATTTGGCGCCGTGATCGTGGAGCAGAAGCGCGGCCGGGAACGGTCCGGGGCCGTCGGGCAGGAGCATGGTGGCGCGGACGCGGCTGTGCCGGGTCACGTTGAAGACGATCTGGCGGCGGCGGTAACCGGCGGCGGCCTGCTCGTCGATGGTCTCCGGCTCGAACGGGGTGCGGTCGGCGGGCTGGCAGAGCAGGCTCTCGAACTGGTGCCGGGCGCGGCGCCGCCAGCTGCGGAAGTCGCGTTCCCGGGAGTTCGGCCAGGCCAGCGGGAAGGTCAGTTCGGCTTTGAGGCGCTCGTAGAAGACCGGGAGGTTGCCGGTGAGCACGGACGGGCCCTCGAAACCGGCGGCGGCCAGGGCGTCGGTGAGGTGGGGTGCGGCGAGGGCGGCGGCGGGCAGGGAGATGACCGAGCGGCGCTTCATGGGGATTCCTTGTCATCGATGGAATCCCGACGCTAGAAAGCCCTTTCCTGCATGTCAACAGATTGCCGCTCACCCGGGGGACGGTCCGGGCGAGCGGCAATCCGGTCTGCGGATCAGCGGCCCTGGAGAGCCTTGACGTTGTCGCCGAAGGTCCAGTTCTTCGAACCGTCCCAGTTGATCGACCAGGTCATCAGGCCCTTGATGCCGGGGACGCTGTTGACCGCCTGGCTGACCAGGGCCGGCGTCATGTAGCCGCCGCCGGCACCGACCTGCGCAGGCAGACCGGGGACCTGCTTGTCGTACGGGATCCGGATGGTCACACCCTGGATGGTCAGGCCGTTGTTCAGGCACTGGGTCTGCACGGTGAAGCCCTGGACGGTGCCGGCGCCGTAGGAGTCGCCGGAGCAGCCGTACATGCTGCCGTTGTAGTACTGCATGTTGAGCCACCAGAGGCGGCCGTTGTCCAGGTACTTCTTGATGATCGGCAGGTAGGAGCCCCAGATCGAGCCGTAGGTGACCGAGCCGCCGGTGACGTAGGCGGTCTCCGGCGCCATGGTGAGCCCGAAGTTGGACGGCATGGCGGCGAGGACGCCGTCGATGATGCGGATCAGGTTGGCCTGCGAGGTCGACAGGGTGTTGATGTTGCCGCTGCCGGTCAGGCCGGTCTCGATGTCGATGTCGATGCCGTCGAAGTTGTACGCCTTCAGGATCGGCACGATCGTCGCCACGAACTTGTCGGCGACCGCGCTGGAGCTGAGGTCGACGCCGGCGGTCGCGCCACCGATGGACATCAGGATGGTCGCGCCCTGGGCCTTGGCGGCGCAGATCTCGGCGGCGGTGGGCACCTTGACGCCCGCGTCCATGCCGTTCTCCCAGAGCACCGTGCCGTCCGAGCGGATCACCGGGAAGGCGGCCATCAGCACGTTGTAGCCGTGCTGGGTGATCCGGCTGTCGTTGATCGGGATCCAGCCCATGCCCGGGTGCACGCCGTTGGACGCGCCGTCCCAGTTCTCCCAGTAGCCCTGGAGCACCTTGCCGGCCGGGCGGCCCTTGACCCCGCAGCCGGTCGGGTTGCTGGGACTCGGGCTCGTCGACGGGCTGGTCGAGGGACTGGGGCTGGCCGACGGGGAGGACGAGGGCGAGGACGGCGAGGGCGACGGGTTGGTCCCGCCGGTGCAGGCGCCGAGGCTCTTCCACAGGGTCGGGGTGGCGGCCGGGTTCCAGCCGGTGCCGGCCCAGGCGGTGTGCGTGACCAGGGCCTGGTAGAGGGTGGACTGGTAGGTGACCTGCTGGCCGGCGGTGTAGGTGACGCCCTCCGCCCAGACCGTCGAGGAGCAGGCCACGGCCGCGTTACCGGTCGTGGCGAAGGCGACGGCCGAACCCAGCACCACCCCCACTCCGGCGATCAGGGCCAGCATCTTGTGGCGAACCCTCATGACGAACTCCTCGACGAAGATGTGACGCGTGTGACCACATCCTGAAGTTCACATACGTAAATATCAAGGCTTCTTAACAGTTATTTTCGGTACGGCGGTGGCTGCTCCCGACGTACGCGCTGTGGCTCGTCGACGTCACGCTCTACGCGGTCATGCCCGGTCAGCGCTTCCCCAGCCTGCCCGAGGTCGGCCAGTTGCTGATCCCGCCGGTGACGCTGGCCGGGATCCTGGCCTTCACCCGCCTGCCGGAGTCCCGCGCCGAGCGGATGAAACTCTGGCTGGACGCCGGCGTGGTGGCCGTCGGGTCGGCGATGGTCCTGTGGTTCCTGGTGCTCAGCCCGGCGCTGGCCGGCGCGGCCGCCGCCACCTGGCAGGAGCTCACCCCGAGCATCGCGCGCCCACTGCTGGACGCGGCGCTGCTCTTCGGGGTCGGTGTGGTGCTGCTCCAGGGCGCCGAGGCCGCCGTGGCCAGGCTGCCACTGATGACCGTGGTGGCCGCGATCCTGCTGATCCTGATCGGTGACACCAGACGCGCCTACGTGGTCAACCACGGCGGGTCACTGTGGCCGTCACCCGACCAGACCACGTTCTGGGCGGCCGGGCTGTTCATGCTGATGCTCGCGCCCTACCTCCAGGTGTGGCGGTCCCGGCTTCCGGCGCCGCCGGACGCGGCACGGCCCTCCGGCCCGCCGCGGTGGCCCTATCTCACCGCCATTCCGGGGTACGTGCTACTCATGATCACGGTCGGGCGGGAGCATCCGTACCCCGCCAGCGGCCTGATCGCCGGCGCCTTCCTGGTCTCCACTCTCGTGTTCGGCAGGCAGATGGTGGCCGCCCGGGAGAGTCGCCGGATGGCCGTCACTGATCAGTTGACCGGACTGGCCAACCGGGTGCAGATGTACGAGGTGTTGCCCCGGACGCTGGCTCGCGCGCATCGCAACCAAACGCTCGTCGCCGTCCTGGTCATCGACATGAACGGGTTCAAGCAGATCAACGACGAGTTCGGGCACCGGGCCGGCGACGAGTTGCTCGTCGGCTTCGCCAGGCTCCTGCGCAGCTGTGTGCTCGGCTCCGATCTCGTGGTCCGGCTCGGCGGCGACGAGTTCGCTGTCGTCCTGTCGAATCTGACCGAAATCGATCACGCGCAGGCGGTCGTGCAGCGGATCCGGGCGGCGATGGCCGAGCCGATCCGGGTCGGCGCCACCGTGGTCCAGCCGAGCGCCAGCATCGGCGTGGCCTTCGCCCACCCCGGCGAAGGCCACCCCGGCGACGTCTCGATCGACGACCTGCTGCATCGCGCCGACGTCGCGATGTACGACGTCAAGAAGAAGGCGAAGGCCACCGATTAGGGCAAACGGCGACAGAACAAGGCATCCGGGGTACGCGACGAGAAGATCCGCCCGGTCCAGGCGACCCCGGCCACGTACTCGTCGTCGGCGCACTGCCCCTTGTAATGGCCACTGGCGAACTCGCCGCCCGGGCCGCCGGACGGACGGTTGTCGCCACGGTCGAACCACACGGTCCGGCCCGAGTCGGTCGCCGCCGGGATCGCGGCGCCGCACAGCACGCTCGACACCGCCGCGCCCCGCACCGCGTAGCCGACCACCACCGACGTGGCCGGGCACTGGAACTTGGTGTAGCCCGACGCCCAGTCCCGGGACACGTACCGTTCGTCCTTCACCACCTGGTAGGCACTCCAGCTGACGGCCCGGGTGAAGTCGGTGCACAGGCCCCGGTTACCGGTGTGGCTCAGGCCGATCAGCCGCTGGCCGTCCGGGCAGGCGGCCTTACGGGCGCCGCTGTCCCAGTCGGGCTGGGCGCGCATCGTGGCGGACGCGATGAAGTCGCCGTTGTCCGGGCTCAGCATGTTCCGGGACGGGACCGGGGCCACGTACCCCAGCCTCGAAGTCGCGGTGACCAGCCGCTGCCAGACGGCGGACCGCCAATCCGGGCCGTCGAGGACGCCTGATCGCCGCCCTGCGGCGTCGAAGAACAGCAGCCCCCACTCGTTGCCGCTCTCCGCCCAGCCGACCGTCGGCCAGTAGGCGAAATCGGCGTCCGCGCTGATCAGGAGGTTCACGAAGTTCTCGAACCAGGACCGCTGCTTACTGCCGTCGGCCGCGTTGGCGTCGACGCCGAACTCGCTGATCCAGACCGGCGCGGTGAAATGGCTGCCCGGCTCGGCGGCGACGAACAGCGCGTCCCGGTTGACCACGGCGACCAGATCGGCCGGGCTCAGATCGCGGTAGCGGGGGTCGGTGGTCTCACCGGTACCGGTGGCGCCGCTGTGGTTGGGGCCGGTGTAGTCGTAGAAATGTGCCGAATACACCAGCTTGCCGGAGCGGATCAACGTGTGCGAAAGGGTACGGGCCGGGCGCAGCGTGGGCCGCTCGTGCGCGAAACCGTCGACCGGGATGCCCGTCCAGTTGATGCCCTCGACGATGATCAGCAGGTTCGGGTTCGCCTCGGCCAGAATCCGGTCACCGGTGCGCTGCGAGGCGGTGAACCAGTCATGGTCGTTGCCCCAGCCCCAGTTCGGGTCGTCCAGGATGGTGCGGCGCACCTCGTTGTACAGGTCGGCGCCGACGACCCGCGGATTGTCCCGATAGCGGCGGGCCATGAACAGCCAGTCGGCCTCCCACTGCTGGACGCTCTGTGAGGTGTTCCAGCGCTCGTTGCCGTCGACGGCACAGCACCAGCGGGTGGTGTTGGTGTGGTTGTTGAGGATCACGGCGAGGCCGGCGCCGGTGAGTTCGGCGACCACCTTGTCGTACACCTGAAGGGGCGTCGATCCCCTCAGCTGCGGATTGGCCGCGACCGCGGAATCGGCGACCGGAACGGTGTCGCGGACCATCTCGTTGGAGAACGGCAGGCGCACACTGTTGAGCCCCAGATCCCGGAACCCGGCGACGATCGTGGCCAGCGGCGCCCGGTCGAGGCCGAGCGGTGTCCGGCCGGAGTTCTCGCCGGCGTGGTGGTTGGCGTTGTCGGAGGTGTCGCCGGAGCCGTTCCAGGTGCCGCTGGCGCCATGCCAGTTCCCGGACTTCAGCTTGAACCGCGCCCCTGAGGCGTCGACGATCCACCGGCCCCGGGTCGACAGCGGCCCCGTCCAGCCGGGCTCCGCCACCAGGACGCCGGCGGCGGTCGCCGCGGTTCCGGTTGCGGTCGCCGGCGCGCCCGGCAGCAGGCCTGCGAGGAGCAGAGGAGCCAGGAGCAGGCGTATACCCAGCCGCACGGTGACCACCAACCTTCGTCGACGAGTCCGGTGGATCACATTGAAGAGCATCAGCCCCCTTTAGGGAACACGCCTAACAAAGAAATGCGAATGACTTTCAGAAAAGACTGCGAGACCTCTCGTCTAGGCTCCGCTACATGCCGATCACCAACGCCCGGTTCGTCTGGAGCATCGGGGACGACATCGTCCTGATTCCGCGGACGGTGGCAATCGCTACGGCGTACCACGAGCTGTTCGTCGCCAACCATGCTCGTCTGGCGGTCTGGTCGCCGACCCGGATGGATCCCTCGCCGGAGGCGACGCTCGCGGGTCTGGAGAGTTCCGGACGGGATTGGCTTGCCGGCAGCCGCCTTCCGCTGGCCATCGGCATCG
Organism: Actinoplanes sp. NPDC026670; assembly: GCF_040638175.1. Classification (NCBI taxonomy): domain Bacteria; kingdom Bacillati; phylum Actinomycetota; class Actinomycetes; order Micromonosporales; family Micromonosporaceae; genus Actinoplanes; species Actinoplanes sp. NPDC026670. The sequence continues at coordinate 88,255 of NZ_JBEZXU010000038.1, read as the reverse complement.
CCGCAGATGACGGATATCGCCTGGTCGGGGCGATGAACCTGGCCATCGACGGCGCCGCGGGAAACGCCGAAGTGGGGTTCTGGATCGATGCCGCCGCCGAAGGGCGAGGGGTGGTCCGGCGGGCGCTCGGCGCGGTGCTCGATCACGCTTTCGACGAGCTCGGCCTGTATCGGGTCGAGATGCGGACCCTGACGACCAACGACCGCAGCCGGCGGTTGGCGGAACGGCTCGGTTTCGCCCTCGAAGGCGTCCTGCGCGGCGGGATCCGGTTCCCCGACGGTTACCGCGACGTGGCGGTGTACGCCCTGCTCGCCGGGGATGGCGCCCGGCCGGAGGCGTGACCGGGTGGCGCACGAGCCGGAGACCCGTGCGCCACCCGGACAGGCTGAACCCTCAGCCGATGGCGAAGCTGGGGTGGGGCGGCTGGTTGTAGGCGGTGTTCTGCCAGGCGACCGCCTCGCGGTACATCCGGTCCTGCATCAGCGACGGCCGGGAGATGCTCGTGGCGTCCGTCGTGGAGTAGATCCGTAGCGCGTTGTTGCTGGTCGTCGGCCAGATCACCTCCTCGCGCCAGTCTCCGAGGATGTCGGCCTGCAACGACGGCGTGGCCTTCGTGCCGTTGTTGGAGTGCACTCCGTCCGCGGTCAGCAGGCGGGTGTCGGCGCTGGTGCCGTACTTGTCGATGTGGGTGCCGTCGAGGAGTTCCCGCTGGGCGTCACCGTCCCACCAGATGACGAAGTTGGCGCTCGACGGTTTGCGGCCGATGTTCTGCCCCGAGGTGTTGTAGATGCCGGAGACCGCGGACGACCACGATTCGGCGCCGGGGCTGCCCGCGTAGACGTCGGCGGAGACCCCACGGCCGTTGTCGCAGCCGCAGGACGCGTTCGACCAGATGATCGATCCGGTACGGGCGTCGGCCATCCAGGCGGCGAGCTTGGTGGTGCTCTCGTCGACCTTGAAGACCTCCAGCCCGGCACGGCTCGGGATGAGATCACCGACGTGGTACGCGTCCCCGTGCCCCTGCCCGTTGGTCCACAGTCCGTAGCCGTTGTCGTCGACGGCCATCGCCCCGTACATGATCTCGTCCTTGCCGTCGCTGTCGACGTCGGCGATGGAGAGCTGATGGTTGCCCTGCCCGGCCCAGGCCGAACCGTTGGTCGACGAGTTGCTGTCGAAGGTCCAGCGGCGGGTCAGCGCGCCGTTGCGGAAGTCCCAGGCCACGATCACCGAGCGGGTGTAGTAGCCGCGGGCCATGATGATGCTCGGGTAGGACCCGGTCACGTAGGCGGTGCCGGCGAGGAACCGGTCGACGCGGTTGCCGTAGCTGTCGCCCCACGAGGAGACGGTGCCGCGGGCCGGCACGTAGTCGGCGGTGGCCATGGCCCGGCCGGTCTGCCCGTTGAAGACGGTCAGGAACTCGGGACCGGTCAGGATGTAGCCGGACGAGTTGCGGTAGTCGGCACTGGAGCTGCCGATCGTCGTGCCGCCGCCGTCGACCGTACCGTCGGCGGTCTTCATGGCGACTTCGGCCTTGCCGTCGCCGTCGTAGTCGAAGACCTGGAACTGGGTGTAGTGGGCGCCGGCCCGGATGTTGCGGCCCAGGTTGATCCGCCAGAGCCGGGTGCCGTTCAGTTTGTACGCGTCGATGTAGACCGGCCCGGTGTAGCCGGACTGCGAGTTGTCCTTGGCGTTGGACGGGTCCCATTTCAGGACGATCTCGTAGGCGCCGTCACCGTCGAGGTCGCCGACCGAGGCGTCGTTGGCGCTGTAGGTGTAGGCGACACCGTCCGGGGTGGTGCCGCCGGCCGGGATCTGGATGGGAACGTCCTGGTAGGCGGCGGCGAGCGCGGCGACCGGGGTGGCCGCGGCCAGGGTCGAGACGCCGGCGGGCCGGACCGTGTAGGTGGCGCCGACCGGGGCGCCGGCGTCGGTGAAGTTGGTGTCGGCGGCGGTCGCGATCCGGGCGCCGTCGCGGTAGACGTCGAAGGTGACGCCGGCCGGGTCGGAGTCGAGGAGGCGCCACGAGAGGAAGTTGCCGCTGCCGGCGCGGAGGCTGATCAGGGCGCGGTTCTCGGTGGGGGCGGCGGCCTGGGCACTGACAGGCACGCCGGGGACGGCCAGTGTCACGGCGGTTACCACCGCGGCGACACCGGTGAGCAGTTTGAACATGGGGGATCCAAACCTTTTTCCGGGGGTACGGGGATGTCCGGCGCCGTTTTCCGGGCAGCCGGTGACGCGTGGCCCGCCTTTCTCCGAGGCGACCGGCGCATGCGGGGATCATGGCAGGTCAACCGTTGTTGAAAGCTTTCACTAAGCCTGCATGCTATAGACGCTGACCAATGCCTGCAAGGGTTCGCCGGGAGAGCGCCAACAGGACCACCGTCCACCCCAGCGCATAGACGATCGCGATCGGCGGGGCATTTCCGGCCGTCCACAGCAGCGCCATGACCACCAGGTAGACCGCACCGGCGACGGGCGCGTAGAGATCCGGTCGCAGCGCAGCGCCGCTCTTGTCCTGGCGCAACGCCGTGACCGCCACGGCCACCAGGGCCGCCAGTTCGAGCCACAGCACCACGGTCCGCCCGGCCGGGCCGAACGGCAGCGTCGGAATCGAGAACACCATCATCGCGAGCGGAGTGAGCACCCCCACGGCGGCGACCCGCCACGCCCGCAGCGGATGGCCGGCCAGCAGCAGCCGGGTCAGCAGCGCGGTCCCGAACGGGGCGGCCGCCGCGAAGATGACGGCGCTGGTCAGCGGGGCGTCACCGAGCATCGGCGTGTTCGACGGCGCGGCCGGGTTCCACACCCACCAGCGCAGGTCCGGCCCCAGCTGGTCGAAGATCTCGTAGCCGACGTGGAAGACCACCGCGACGCAGGCCGCGCCGGCCAGGGGGCTGCGGCGGTCCAGCATGCCGGCCCGCTGGACCAGGGCATAGGCGAGGTACGTCATCGCGGGGTAGAACGCCACGATGTACAACGGCAGCCGGTCGTAGAGGAACTGCACCGTGAAGACGTTGTGCACGAAGATCAGGCCGACCTGCTCGTCCAGCCCGAAGCGGTCCGGGAAGTACAGGGGCGGCTCCAGGATCAGCACGTAGACGACCGTCGCGAGCCACAATCCCAGGTTGGACGGGTCGTTACGCTGTCGCCACCAGCGGATCGCGTGGACGAGGGCGGCGATCGCGCCGGCCAGCACCAGCAGTTCCAGCACCGGTTGCGTCCAGCTCTCCAGGGCGCTCGGGTTCCGTACCGTGACCAGGGGGTTTGCGGTTTTGCAATTGATCTGGCCGAGAGTGTCGGCAAGCGTCGCGAAATCCGGATGACAGGGGCCCATGACGGCTATTTCGCGGTCGCGGAGTAGTAGAGGCTCAGGTCGAGGCCGCGGTCGTAGGCCTCGAACCAGCCGGCGGCGAAGCCGGGGAGCGGCTCGTTCGCCGGGCGGTGGTGTGGCACCTGCGACAGCAGCAGGCGGTAGACCAGGACCATCATCTCGGCGTTGCCGGCCGGCGCGAACGGTGACGGCGGCGCGATGCCGAACCGTTTACGCAGGCCACCGGCGAGCGGAAGCCGGGTCAGGGCCTCCTCGCGGCGGACGCCGTCGGGTGAGATGTTGTCGTATCCGGCGCGGCGGTCGGCCTCCGGCACGTGCCTGTCGAAGCCGCGCAGGATGTTGCGGTAGACGGTCATCACGTGGCTGAAGGTCGCCTTGGTGACCCGGCTGCGGTACCAGCGGTTGTGCACGACCGCGTCGAAGACGACGAGCGCCGAGCTGCGGTGCTCGACCTCCTCGCAGAAGTGCCACAGGAACAGCGACGCCACCCGCTCGTCACCGGGCCGGAACAGGACGTCCTCGTGATCCAGCATGATCTTGAAGAGCGGCGTGAAGGTCGCCTCCAGATCGGCGGTGTACGCCAGCTGCCACTCCAGCGGCCGGGTCCGCAGCAGCTCGTCGTAGCTGGCCACCGCCTCGTCGACGACCTCTTGCAGGCCCGGGTACTTCGCGACGAGCACCGCCACGTGCCGGCGGTGGTTCTTGGCGTGCTGCGCCTCCTGCCGCAGGAACGACTCGGCCTCCTCGGCCGCCGCCGGATCGGTGATCAGCGGAATGGCTTTCCTGGTCGACGCGACGATGAACTTCTCGAACGCGACGGCGATGATGCTGATCGCGTTGCACATGAGCCCGAACTTCGGATGGCTGGGCAGCCACTGAAACGGAATGCTCTCGTCCAGCCTGAAATCGATCCGGCGGATAGGCAGATCCGTCATCGCACACCTCGCAGACACCGGGCCCTCAAACTAGAACACGTTCTAGGTACATGTCCAGGTGTCTTGTAGCATGGGGACATGCTCTATGCGGTGCCCCCGCTGGACACCGCAGACCTCCGGGTCCTGGACGAGCTCACCGCGATGCGCACTGAACTCCAGACCCTGATGCGATCCAAGCCGCGGTGGGAAAGGCCATTGCGCCGGTGCCTGTTCGCTGCGGCGATCCAAGGCTCCAACACGATCGAACACATCACGATCAGCAACCGGGACGCGCGGGCACTCGTGGAGAACGCACCCATGTCGGGCGCGGTCGCCGACGGCATTAAGCAGGCGGTCATCGGATATCGCGACGCCATGACCTACGTCCAGCAGACGCCGCTCATGGAGTTCTTCGACTATTCCGAGACAGCGTTGTCCCTCCTCCACTTCATGATCACTCGTTATCAGCCGACGAAACGGCCCGGTCGCTACCGTGCGGGTGGGATCTTCGTTTCGAGCGCCGACCCTCTGGATCCGATGTACACGGGGCCCGATGCCGACTCTGTTCCCGGACTCATGGGCGAACTCGTCGACTGGCTGCGCGACGGAGACATCGACGCGCCGTCGTACGCCCGCGCGGCGATGGCCCATTTGAACCTGGTCGCCATTCATCCCTGGCGTGATGGCAACGGCCGGACCGCCCGCGCGCTGCACGCTCTGGTGCTGGCTCGAACGGGGGAACTGGCCCCGGAATTCTCCTCGATCGAGGAGTGGCTGGGCGAGCAGATCAACACACTCCACTACTACGACGCGCTGCGATCCGTGCAGGGTGGAAGCTTTCAACCGGAACGCGACACCCGCTCCTGGCTCAAGTTCGTGTTCGCGGCACATCACCGGCAGGCCCAGCGGGTCCAGCGCCGATACGAGTGGACGGTCCGCCTGTGGAACGACCTCGCCCACCTCGCCGACGAACGTGGCCTTCCCGAACGCGCCGTGTCCGCTCTCTATGCGGCCGCAATCGGCGAACTGCGGCGAACCACCTACCAGCATGACGAGAACCTCAGCCGCGACCAGGCCATTCGCGACATCCAGGCGATGGGACGCGCCGAGCTCCTGGCCGCCCACGGCCACGCCACCAGCCGAATCTATGTCCTGGCGGGAACAGCCGCCGAAATCGCCGAAGCGGCCTCCGCCGCAGTGCGCGGCTCTGGCCGCGATCCCTACGCATAGCGGCCGCCCACCGGCCCTCGCCGATGCCCGATCCCAGGTCGATCAGAGGGATTTCACGGCCAGGGGCAAGCCGACGAAGGCGGCGAACGGCTCCAGGGCCGGGATGGCGTCGGCCAGGTCGAAGTCGGCCAGCGGCTGGACGGTGACGGTCACCGCCTTCTTGCCCAGGGTCCGTTTCCAGGTGGCCATCACCCGGCCGTCGCGGACCAGGGTGGACTGGAAGATGCCGTTGCCACCGGGGATGATCTTGGCGACCTGCTCCTTCGTCGCCATCATTGAGCGGTCCTTGTAGCCCAGCATGTACTCGTCGAAACCGGGTAGCGCCCGCCAGCCGGTCACCGGGCCGGCGTCGAGGACCTCCGGGTCGGCCCACATCTCGACGCCGTCGACGTCGACCGCGGTCAGGCCGGCGGCGGCCACTCCCTTACGGCAGTCGGTGACGGTCAGGCCGGTCCAGCCGGAGAGATCCTTCACCGTCGTCGGGCCGTGCGAGCGGAAGTAACGCTTCGCGAAGAGGGCCAGGCCCTCCTCGCGGGACGGGCTGTTGCGCACCGTCGCCCACTCGTCGAGCAGGACGAACGTCTGCTCACTGCCCCGGTTGGGCGCGATCGCCGTCACGCCGCGCTGGCTCACATACCAGAGAAGGTGGTAACCACGCTGGCCCTCGACCGAGATGCCGCCGTCGGTCAGCGCGGCCAGGCACTCGGATCGGGTGAGACGGCCGCCGCCGGCCGCGACCGCCGCGCCGAGGACATCCATCGCCTGGTGTGCGGTCTTCTCGTCGAGCCCGAGGAACTCCCAGCGCTTCGCCACACCGCTGAGGCTGCGGACGCCGGCCAGCTCCAGCATCCAGTGCGCGTCGGCGGACGGAATCAGATGAACGGTGCCGCGCATCGGCCACGTGCGAACCACATCGCCGCGCTCGGTGGCGGCGACCACCTCCGGCAGGGTCGCCCCGGGCAGCCGGGCGCCGAGCGACCAGAGCACGCTGTTGAGGTCTTGAGCCTGCATGGCGCCGAACCACTCAACGATCCCGGCAACGCCGTCACCCACCACACGGCTGCCGCCCGCGCCGTCACCCTGCGCACCGCCGCCCCCGACGCCGACGGCCGGCGTGCCGCTGCGAGCAGCGCCGTCACCCTGCGCACCGCTACCCCCGGCACCGGTGGCCGGCATGCCGCTGCGAGCAGCGCCGTCGCCCGCCGCATCGCTGCCGCCTGCTGCACCCGGGCCGGCCGCGGATGGGTGAGGCCGCGCGCCGAGGAGCAGGCTGGTCATCCGGAGGCTCAGGGCCGTGTTGGTGTCCACGGCCCTGAGCCTAGAGAACGGGTACGACAGAATCAGCGGCCGCGCTGCGACCGGTATCGCTTGATCAGCGCGTTGGTCGACGAGTCGCCGTCGTCGGCCGGGGTCTCGCGGGACGTCAGTTTCGGCGCGAGCTGGTTGGCCATCACCTTGCCGAGCTCCACGCCCCACTGGTCGAACGAGTTGATCTCCCAGATCACGCCCTGGGTGAACGTGATGTGCTCGTAGAGGGCCACCAGCTGCCCGAACGTGGCGGGGGTGAGCCGCTCGGCGAGGATCGTGGTGGTCGGGTGGTTGCCCTGCATGACCCGGTGCGGCGCGATCTTCGGGTCGGTGCCCTCGGCCTCGACCTGCTCCAGCGTGCGGCCGAAGGCGAGCGCGCCGGTCTGGGCCAGGAAGTTGGACATGAACAGGTCGTGCATCTCGCCGATGTCGTGGTTAGGCACGCTGAAGCCGATGAAGTCGGCCGGGATCAGCTTGGTGCCCTGGTGGATCAGCTGGTAGAAGGCGTGCTGGCCGTTGGTGCCGGGCTCGCCCCAGAAGACCTCACCGGTCTGGAAGGTGGCCGGCTCGCCGGACAGGCGCACCGACTTGCCGTTGCTCTCCATGGTGAGCTGCTGGAGGTAGGCGGCGAACCGGTGCAGATACTGCGCGTAGGGCAGGACGGCGTGCGACTGGGCGCCGAGGAACGTGTCATACCAGACGTTGACCAGGCCGAGCAGGGCCGGCACGTTGCGCTCGATCGGGGTGCTGCGGAAGTGCTCGTCGACGGCGTGGTAGCCGGAGAGCATCTCGGCGAACCGCTCCTTGCCGATCGCGATCATGACGGAGAGGCCGACCGCGGACGGCAGCGAGTAGCGGCCGCCGACCCAGTCCCAGAAGCCGAACATGTTGGCCGTGTCGATGCCGAAGTCGGCGACCTTGGACGCGTTGGTGCTGACCGCGACGAAGTGCTTGGCGACCGCGGCCGCGTCACCGCCGAGGCCCTCGAGCAGCCAGGACCGCGCCTCCTTGGCGTTGGTCAGCGTCTCCTGGGTGGTGAACGTCTTGGACACCACGATGAACAGGGTGGTGGCCGGGTCGAGGTCGTGTGTCTTCTCGAACAGGTCGGTGGGGTCGATGTTCGAGATGAAGCGGCACTCGATGTCGCGCTGAGTGAAGTCCTTCAGCGCCTCGTAGGCCATCACCGGGCCCAGGTCGGAGCCGCCGATGCCGATGTTGACGACCGTCTTGATGTGCTCGCCGGTGTGGCCTTTCCACTCCCCCGAGCGCACCTTGTCGGCGAAGGCGCCCATCTTGTCGAGGACCTCGTGCACGTCGGCGACCACGTCCTGCCCGTCGACGACGAGCGACGCGTCGCGCGGCAGGCGCAGCGCGGTGTGCAGGACGGCCCGGTCCTCGGTGATGTTGATGTGCTCACCGGAGAACATGCCAGTGATCTTCTCGCTCAGTCTCGCCCGCTGCGCCAGCGCGAACAGGGCGGTCAGCACCTCGTCGGTGATCAGGTTCTTGCTGTAGTCCACATAGAGGCCGGCGACCTCGGCGGCGTAGCGCTCGCCCCGCTGCGGGTCGCTGCCGAACAGGTCACGAAGGTGCACCGCGGCGAATTTCTCGGCCAGCCCCTGGAGGGTCTGCCACTCGGTGCTGTCGGAAACGTGTTCGCTCATCTCTCCCACTCCGAACCTGGACGACGCCCAAATCGTGGCACGATCCACGGCCCGGCACCCGCGAACCGGCCGCACTGTCGTGTCCTGTCCGCGAGGTTAGTCCTCCCGACCACCCGATGCGGCCTCGGTGTCCTTCTTCTCACTTCCGTGAACCGGATACCCGTGGCCGGTTGATTTACACTCCGCCGATGATCTTCAGGTGGTCGATGGCGATCGGCCGTCAGCGCCGGAAACTGCTGGTGACGACGGCAGTCCTGGTCGGGATGGTGCTGCTGGCCCGGCTGTTCGGCGCGAACCCCGACGACCTGGCGCCCTATCTGGCGATTCCGGCGTTCGGGGTGCTCGTCACGGCCCTGGTGATCATGTTCGCGCCGTCGTCGCGCCGCCCGCCCGCCTCTTTCGTGATCACCGAGGGCGAGTTCCGTACACCATTGATGGGAATAATCCCGCTGGCCGGAATCGCCCACCTGGCGTGCCTCGGGGTTTTCGTCCTTTATCCGGTTGAATCACCGACCGCGGCGGTGGCCGTCCTGCTGTATGTCTGCTACCTGCGTGCCCAATGGCACGGGGTTGGCCTGACACTGACGCCGGAGGGGCTGCGTGCGGACAAGTACGCGGGCTCGATGACCGTGCCCTGGACCGCGCTGGAGCCCGGGCAGCCCGGCTACGAGGAGGGTGGTGTCCGGCTCGTTCTCGCCCATCCTGAGCTGGCCGGATACACGGGTGTGGTGCTCCGCAGGACGGTGCCGGCGGACGCGGTGGGCGTGCCGGCGGCGTTCCTCGCGGCGGCGATCCGCCACTATGCCGCCCATCCCGGCGAGCGGGCCGGCATCGGCACCCCGGAGGGCCACGAGCGTCTGCTCGCCGCGATCGCCCGCCGAGGCGCCGCATGATCCAGCCCTGCGCTGGTCGGACGGTTGTCGGCGGCTTGGATCCGGACGGCCGGTCGAAAATGTCGTACCCCGGCTCTAGGTTCTGCGCATGGTTTCCGCGGCGTACTCGTACCTCGGCTCGTCGGCCCTCGACGACGGCCTCACCCTCCAGACCTCAGGCGGTCCGGCGGCGCACCCCCGCTTCTACACCGGTTTCCTCACCGACCCCGGCGCCGCGGCCACCGGCCTCTTAGCCGTGGCCGAGGTGGCCCGGACCCGATATTTCCGGCCCCTGCCACCCGCCAGCCTCGATCCGGTGGTCACCGCGGGCTCCGACCGGCTGCGCTTCGAGTCGTTCTCCGGCTGCTGCGGCGTCTACGCCCGGATGGACGTGTTGCCCGCCGGGCTGGACGGCGACATCATCGCGCACGGCACCACCAACGTCGACGTCAACGTGCCATTGCAGCGGGCGCTGACCCGCGTCGGCCGGGCTGATCCGATGCACGTCGCGGTCGGCCCCGACGACCTGACCGTCACCACCTTCGACGGCAAGCTGGTGGAGCGAAAGGTGCCGTTGCCGTCGCGCTGGCTGCGCGGCTTCGCCGAGGCGCAGGTGCTCACCGCCCGTTTCGACGCGCGCGCCGAGATCGGCGTCGCCGAGGCCCGCATCCTGCTCAATCGGCTTCCCGCCACCGACAAGTCGATTCTCTGGGCGGTTCCGGCCGGGCGTTCGCTTCGCTTCACGTCCCGGCCGGTGCCGGGCGCGGTCTGCCTGCCGGGCGCCGGCCGGCTGGCGGCTCTAAAACCCTTCCTTCGGTACGCGAGTTCGCTGCGCGTCTACGGCCCGGCTGTCGTCGCGGGCAGTGGCCCGGTGGCCTCGACGTGGGAGCTGGTCATGCCGTCGCTCCGGCTCTCGCTGACCCTCTCCCCGGAGCCGTACCGCGGGTTCTCCGGTGAGGGCGCCGTCCTCGGCGCCCTGGCCAGCGACGAGGCCGCCGACGACGCCGACCTGGTCAGCGCCCTGCTCTCGTGGGATCCGACGATCGACGTGGACGCGCTGGCCACCGCCTCCGGGCTGGACGCGGGCCGGGTGCGCGACGCGCTGACCCAGCTCGGCACGGCCGGGCGGGTCGGCTACGACGTGGCCGAGGCCGGCTACTTCCATCGCACCCTGCCCTACTCGGCCGACGTGGTGGAGCGGATGAACCCACGGCTGGCCGGCGCCCGCGCCCTGGTCACGGCCGGTGCGGTGACCGCCGGGCCGGAGGTGTCGGTGGTGCGCAGCGGCGAGGAGACCTACCACGTCCGTGACGCGACCTCCTGCACCTGCCCGTGGTGGGCCAGGCACCGTGGTGAGCGCGGGCCGTGCAAGCACGCCCTCGCCGTGCGCATGGTCCAGGCCGGTGTGGTCGCTGAGGACGCCGAGGAGGTCCTGGCGTGAGTCTCGACTGGGAGATCGTCGACAGGCGGGCCCGCAGCGGCGACCAGCCAGGTGTGGCCCGGCTGATCCTGGAGGCGACCGAGGCCGAGCGGCTGGCGTTCGCCAAGGCGGTCGAGGCAGGTGTCAAGGGCGCCGACCCGGACCTGCGCTGGAGCGCCCCCGTCGACCCGGGGCCCGGCTACGCGCTGGCCGTCCTCGGCACGGCGCCGAGTGCGGCCCGCGCAGCGACGATGTTCCTGCGCCGGCAGTTGCGTGACTCGTGGCCGCAGATCCAGTTCGCCCGGTTCCAGCAGATCGCCGACGCCCGGCAACTGGACTGGCTCGGTGAGCTGGGCGAGCGGCTGTGCGCCCGGCTGCCGGTCCGTGACGTGTGGTTCGGTGCGGAGTGGGCGTTCACCGCCCAGGTGCTCCAGGCCGCCGGGGCGCAGCCGCCGGTCACCGAGGGTGTGGTGCGGGGCTGGCTGACCCGGCTGATCCGGCCGCAGGGCGAGCGGAGGCCGCCGTTGAGCATGCGGCTGCGCGACGATCCCTATCTTGATCTGCTCCTGCCCGGGGTGTTCGAGATCGACGGCATGGGCGCCGACATCTACAACGCCACCTGGGGTGAGGGCTCGGCGCTGCCCAAGTCCGGGATCCGGTTCCACGACGCGGTCGCCGCGCTGGTCGCGGAGGGCCGGCTGGAGCGCAAGACGATCCTGGCCGCGATCGTGGACCGGCTGGCCCGCGGCGACAAGCCGAACGCGTTGCGCCCGTTCGTGCTGCTGCACGACGAGCTGGCGCCGACGGTCGACGAGATCGCCGCGCACGCTCTCGACTACGCGCGGCTCCTCGCCGAGGGGCCGGGCCCGGTCGCCACCGTGGCGCAGCGCTGCCTGCGCACCCTCGACGACACCGGCCGCCTCGATCTGGACACGCTGCTGGAGACCAGCGTGCCGGCCCTGCTCCGCAAGGAGAAGACCCTGGTCAAGGCCCAGATCTCCGCACTGGAGAAAGCGGCCAGGCGGGAGCCGGAACGGGCCGGTGAGGTGTTCGAGACGATCGCGGCCGCGTTCGGGCACCCGGCGCTCGACATCCAGGAGCGCGCCCTCGGCCTGATCACCAGGCACCTGGCCGCCCTGCCGGCGGACAGTGTCGCCCGGATCGCCGACGCCTCCACGGTCCTCGCCGGTGATCTGCCGGCCCGCGCGGCCGCCGTGTTCGGCACGACGGTCGTCGCCGAGGTCGCGCCGGAGCTGCCGCCGTATCTGGGGCCGGCCCCGATGCCGGCGCCGATCACCAGCGCGGCCGAGCTCGCCGAGGAGATCTCGGTGCTCGTGCACGAGGAGACCGGGGTCCGGTGGGAGCAGGTCCTGGCCGGGCTCGTCGCGCTGCACGCCGACGGCCGGCGCGACGAGCTGGCCGCCGCGCTGCCGCCGGTGCTCGACAGGTATTCGGGCGACCTGTCCGAGCACCTGTGGAACCAGGGGACGGCTCTGGGCTGCCTCGGCGCCGCGATCACCGCGGCGACCGGTCTGCCCCGTGACCACGGCACCCACCAGCGGCTGTACGGCGCGGTGCGGATCGCCTGGCAGGAGGGCCGGCGGGGTGGCAGCGGCTCAGACCTGTCCGGCGGCCCCGACGGAGTGCTGGCGCTGCGTGTCGCCGAGATCGCGGTGCACCTCAACGGCTCGATGATGCCGATGCTGGTGGCCACACCCACCCAGGTGAACGGCAACCTCGACCCGGAGGTCCTGCTGGACCGGCTGGCCCGGGCCGAGGCCGAGGGCTGGCAGCCGTGGTCGTTCGACCTGGAGCAGGCGCTGCTGCGGCTGCCCCGGGGGCCGGTGCCCGCCGAGGTGACGGCACGGGCCGCGGCGCTCACCTCGCCGGCCGGGCGGCAGTTCGCCCAGTGGCTGGCCGGTGGTGGCCTGCCCGACCCGGTCAGCGAGCTGTTCGTGCAGAAACCGGTGATCAACGAGGGCGGTTTCGTGTGGGGCCTCGACGTGCCCCGGCGGATGGCGGCGACGCTGCGGCCGTCTCGTGACGGCGGGCTCCGGCTGGAGCGGCAGTTGCTCACTCTCGACCCGCCGGAGCACCCGCAGTGGGCGCCGGACGAGTTCGAGGATCTGCCGGGTGTGCTGGCCATGGTGCTGCCACACCATCGGGAGGTGGCCGCGGCGTGGGCGATCGGCGAACTGGCCGCCCTGGCCGACCAGGACCAGCGCGGCAGCGGCCGGCTGTTGCCGCTGCTCGCCGAGTGCACCGGCCCGGCCGGCCCGGCACTGGTCTACGGCATGGCGTACACGTTCGGCGCCAAACAGGAGGCCGACCGCGCCGCCGCGGTCGACGCGTTCCTGGTCATGGCGGCAGGCGCCGAGCCGTTCGCCGGGGCGGTGGGCGCGGCGCTGGCCGACATGGCGTCGGACGGTTCGGTGAAACTCAACCGGGCGCTGCCCGCGCTGACCGACGTCCACCGTTCCGGGGCGTCCGCCGCGATCTGGGAGTTGCTGACGGCGGCCCTGCCACCGCTGCTGGCGGCCGGCCATCGGGCCACACCCGACCTGCTGGAACTCGCCACCCAGGTCGCCGTGGCCCTCGGCGTCCGGGCCGAGATCCCCGGCCTGGCCGAGGTGGCGGCCCGACCAGGCTCGTCCCGCCTGGTCCAGGAGGCGAAGCGCCTGCACTCGGCTCTCACCAGCTGATTTCTGTGCGGTTCATGGGCGCCGCTCCCCCGGCGCCATGGCCGGGACGGCCGGTAGGCGGGACGGCCGGGAGATGGGACGGCCGGGAGATGGGACGGCCGGGAGATGGGGAGGCCGCGGGCCCAGGGTGGGCTCGCGGCCGTCCGGGAACGGGTCGGTCAGGTGGCCAGGAAGGATCTGATCTGGGTGAGGACGCCGGTGTCGGTCAGGAAGCCGAGGTGCGTCTGGCAGGCCACGTAGTTGTTGGTGGCGCCGCTCAGCGTGGTGCTGGTGTAGGGGATGATGATGCCGTCGCACGGCGAGTACCAGGTCCCGTAACGGGTGCTGCCGGGAGTCTCGTCACCCGCGCTGATCGTGTTGATGAACGATGAACCCGGGTACATCTGCTGGCAGGTCACGAAGATCAAGCAGGCGCTCGCGTAGGTGGTGCCGTGATTGGCGCCCGCGATCGACGCGAGGTGGCGGACGTACTGGGCGCCGCCGAGCTGCTTCAGGTACCACTGGCTGACCAGGCCGCCCATCGAGTGGTTCACGATGTCGACCTGGGCGGCGCCGGTGCGCGACCGTACCTGGCTGACGTAGCTGGCCAGGCCCTGCGCGTTGGTGATGTTGTTGCCGTAGGAGTTGTATTCGTAGGCGAAGAGCTGGCTGCTCGGATAGCCGCCGGACCGGAACACCGACATCGCGGTGGTCCAGTTCGAGGCGCTGCCGGTGTAACCGTGCACGAAGATCACCGGAGTGCCGGGGGCGGCGGCCGCCGGCAGGGCCGGGCTCAAGGCGAGCGCGGCCAGCACGGCGGTGAGGAGTACGACGAGACGGCGCATGAGACCTCCAGGGGAAATCGGGGGTTTCTGCATCGTCAGTGCAATAGATGTGACAAGGCATCGGCGAAATTGCCAGCGATCAATGTTTCGGCAGGTGGGTGCGACCCGGCCGGCGCGAGGCCAGGCCGCCCCAGCGGCCGGGTGCGAGCCGAGCAGCGAAGGGCTATGCCTGTCCGGCGGCCGACTGCGAGCCAAGCGACGATGGGCTATGCCGTTCCAACGGCCGGGCGCGAGCCGAGCGGCGAAGGGTTATGCCGTTCCAGCGGCCGGGTGGGATCCGAGCGGCGAAGGGCTATGCCTTTCCGGCGGCCGGGGCGAGGATCCACTCGACGGTGACGGTGATCGACAGGCGCTGGCGGCCCGGTTCGATCGGGACGGAGGCGTCCATGGCGGCCATCGCGGTGCTCATCTTGTCCCGGTGGACGGGCTCCCCGTAACCGTAGGTCGGCTCACTGATCTTGACGACGCGGCCCAGTGGGCGGCCGGCTTCGCGGGCGTACAGTTCGGCCTTCGCCTTGGCGTCGGCGAACGCCTTCCTCCGGGCCTCGGCGATCAGGTCGGTGTTCTTCTCGATCGCGAAGGACACCCCGTTCAGCCGGGCCGCGTCGCCGCCGGCCTTGATGGCCGCGGTCATCAGCGATCCGGCCTTCGACAGGTTCCGGATCGTCACGGTGAGGCCCTGGTTCACGGTGTAGCCGGTGATCTTGCCGTTCTCGTCCTGGGTCGAGCTGATGCTGACGTTCGTCGTCTGGAGATCGACTCGGGCGACCCCGGCGCGGATCAGCGCGTCGCGGGTCCGGGTCGCCGCCGTGACCGCCTGGTCCAGGGCCGCACCGACGGTGGGCGCGGTGGTCTCGACCGCAAGATCGGCGGTGAGCGTGTCGGGCTCGCCGAACACCTCGCCCGTCCCGGTGACCAGCACGCTCTCCCAGGCCGGGTCAGCAGAGCCCGGCCGGACGAGGACGGACGGCCGGACAAGAGCAGACGGCCGAGCGAAAGCAGACGGCCGAGCGGCGGACGAGACGCCGGAGGTGAACGAATTGCCGACAGCATACGTAGGACGTGAAGCGGCGAAGGCTTGTGAAGGGGCGGCCAGCGCGGATGACAGCACGCCGGAGGCGGTCAGGGCGACGAGTGCGGGAACAGTGGCACGTGAACGGATCATTTTTCCACCTTTTCAGCCGGAATGCCGAGACCACCGGCTATTCGCTGCATCTCGACACGTCAGGGCGAAGAGGCCGAAGCACATTCCGGCACGCCGGACCGAGGGACCGAGGCGCGATCCGGCACGCCGGACCAAGAGGCCGAGGCGCATTCCCGCACACCCGACCGAGAGGCCGAGGCACATTCCGGCACGCCGGGCCGAGGGGCCGAGGCACGACACGGGACCCGTGGCTGCGTACTGTATGTCGGTCCTTGTCCAAAGACGTCGATGGGCCTGATCGATGAAGAGTCCGCTGCGCCCCGGCGACCCGCACTCCCTGGGCGGGTATGAGCTGCTGGCCCGGCTCGGCGAAGGCGGCATGGGGTCGGTCTTCCTGGGACGGCGCGACAACGGGCCGCTGGTCGCGATCAAGATCATCAAGGCTGAGTACGCGCACGAGGAGGAGTTCCGGGGCCGGTTCCGCAGTGAGGTGAAACGGGCCCGGCAGGTGCCGCCGTTCTGCACCGCCGCCGTGCTCGACGCCGACCCGGAGCACCGGACGCCGTACCTCGTGGTCGAGTATGTCGACGGCCCGAGCCTGGACGAGGTGGTGACCCGGGAGGGTCCGCTGGCCGACAGCCGCCTGCACGGTGTCGCGGTCGGCGTGGCCACGGCGCTGACCGCGATCCACGGCGCGGGCGTGATCCACCGTGACCTGAAACCGCGCAACGTGCTGTTCGCGCTCGGCTCGCCCAAGGTGATCGACTTCGGGATCGCCCGGGCGCTGGAGGTGACCAGCCAGCACACCCATCCGGACCAGATGGTCGGCACCGTCGCCTACATGGCGCCGGAACGGTTCGACGGCATCCACCGCGACATCACCCCGGCCGCCGACGTGTTCGCGTGGGGCGCCGTCATCGCCTACGCCGGCACCGGCCGCACCCCGTTCCGGGCCGACTCGCCGGTCGCCACGGCCGCCCGCATCCTGACCCAGCCGCCCGAGCTGACCGGTTTGTCCGGGTCGCTCGCCGACCTGGTGGCGCTGGCCCTGTCGAAGGATCCGGAGGACCGGCCGACCGCGCACGAGCTGCTCAACCTGCTGCTGGCGCAGAACACCGACCCGCGCGCGATCAGCCGTCCGCCGACGCTCGACCCGCGGCTGCGGGAGGCCGCCGAGGCGGCCCAGCTTTCCGGGCGGCACGAATCCGGCGGCCGGAAACGGTTCGGCCTTCCGGTGGCCGAGGTCAAGGCCAGACCCAGACGACGCAGGCGTACGGTCATCGCCGTCACCGCCGCCGCGACCGTGCTGATGGCCGGTGTCGGCCTGTTCAGCCGCGGGTTCGACGCGGACCCCGCACCGTCCGACACCTACGACGCCCTCGCCGACCAGGCGTCGATGCCGGTGCCCGGCGCGGTCCGCGGCCCGTGGGTGGTCGACGCCCTCGACCGGCGCGGGCAGTGGAAGGCCGGCACCGACGGCTACGACGGCCGCTGCTCGTTCAAGGACGGCCTGGTCATGAGCACCCCGGCGTCCTCGATGCTGTGCCCGGGCACCACCGAGACGTTCGCCGGCAACCAGTCGATCTCGGCCACGATCACCCTGACCACTCCCGAGTCCTGCGCCGAGATCCAGTTCCGGGCCACCGGCGACGGCTCGTACTGGCTGGACCTGTGCCCGCAGATCGTCCGGATCCGGCACCAGGGCGCGGTCCAGACCACCACCCTGGGTTCCACCGAGTCCGAGGTGTTCACGCCGGGCCGGCGGCACGCCGTGGTGCTCCTGCTCAGCGACGAGGAGGCGTCGGTGCGGATCGACGACGAGATCCTGCTCGACACGTCACTGACCGATCCGAGCCTGGTGGCCGGCAAGGTGGCCTTCGGGGTCGCCGCGACCGACGCGACACGCGACGACGAGGTGGTGGTCAGCGCGGTCGTCGCGCGCGCCGAGATCCGGCCGATCGGCGACGCCTACGCCGAGACCGACCCGTCGGCCCCGGTCTTCACCGACGTCCGCAAAGGCAAGACCAAATCCATCGTGAAGGTACGGGGATACTTCCCGAAGACACGCTCGATCGTCGTGGAGCCGGTGCTGTTCATGACCGGTGACGAGTACTGCAGGACGTTCGCGCTCGAACCGTCCCCGGACGCGCCCTGTGAGCAGGCCTGGGTCACCGAGGACAGCCGGATGCTGGTCACCCTGCCGACGACCGCCGCCCCGAAGCTGACCAGCACGTTCGACGATCCGGAGAAATGCGCCGGCGACCCGGTGACCGTGGGGACCTGCACGATCACCGCGGACAGGTTCGCCACCCGGCTCGGCACCGACGGGCTGGCGCAGGTGACCACCGTGGACGGGGTGCTCACCGGGCTGGCCGAGGTCTACACGCCCTGACAGTCTCCGGCCCACACATGGGGGACGGGGCGGAACGGGGTGGATAACACTTTCCCGTTCGGGGCCGGCTGATTGCGTACCAAAGGACGGTCTTTTCTTTTCTTTGTTTTAAGAGCCTGTCCGGTGTGCGCGGCGCCTGCCTAGCATTTCGGCGGCCGATCGGTCCGGCCGTTCCGTCGCGCACCTCATGTCAGGGAGTCACCTGTGCCGTCTTCCACGTTCCCCGAACCGGCGCCGTCGGGGTCCGGCCGTCACACCCGCCGCCCGCGAGGCGCGGCGGTCGCCGCGGTCGCGGTGGCCGTCGCCCTGGTCGCCGGAGCGGCCGTGTGGGTGAGCCGGCCCGGGGCCGCTGCGGAACAGCCGGCCCGGAACGCGGCCGCTGTCCTGCCTCCCGCATCGACACCGGCGACCGCCTCCACGGGGACCTCCCCGGCCGTCGCGGCATCGTCCGGCGCCGCATCGGCGACCGCCCCGGCCAGCCGTAAACCCGCTGCTCAGGTCGTTGCCAAGGGTGGCTGGATCCCGGTCGACCAGGCCGTCTGGGGCGAGCAGCTGGCCGCCTACAAACGCACCAAGGCCGACCCGCCGGTCAACGCCGGGAACCTGCCGGAGTTCCGGGCCGATTGCAAGTACAGCCACCGCAAGCCCGACGATCCGATCGTCGCGCCGGGGCTGCCGGGGGCCTCACACATGCACTCGTTCGTCGGCAACAAGGCCGTCGACGCCGGCACCACGGCCGCTGATCTGATGAAATTCACGGCCACCACCTGTAAACCGACCGTCGACCATTCCGCCTACTGGGTGCCGACGCTTTACGAAGCGGCCACCAAGAAACCGGTCGAGACCTCCGGGTTCCGGGTCTACTACCGGTCGCTGCGCAACAATTCGACGGGAATCGTGCCCATTCCCAACGGGCTGCGGATGATCGCCGGGGACGCCAAGAAGAAGGTGCCGACACCGCGCGGCGCGCAGGGGCAGTTCTACTGCGCCTTCTACGGGCCCGGCGACATCGACGGGTACGCGCGCAGCGAGAACGGCAACTGGCCGATCTGCGGTGAACCGGCCAGTCTGCATTTCATGCTCCAGTTCCCGGACTGCTGGGACGGCAAGCACCTGGACAGCCCCAACCACAAGGACCACGTCGCCTTCGGTGACGACAAGGGCTGCCCGGCCGCTCATCCGGTCCGCATTCCGGCGCTCACGTTCGACATCGCGTACGCCGCCAAAGGTTCCAAAGCCGGCTACTACCTGTCGTCCGACCCGACCGGGCGGAGCGCCTCGTCCATGCACGGCGACGCGTTCCTGATGTGGGACGCCAAAGCCATGAACCAGCGGGTACGCAACTGCATCGCCCAGCGCCGGACCTGCAACAACGACGGGTACGACCCGTTCTCGTACTGAATCGCTCTGCCCTGGGCCGGCGGGTGCCCGCACCCGCCGGTCAGCGGCGCACCGGATAACGCAGGTGCAGCACCCGCTCGCCCTGGATCACCACGTCCGGGTCGTCCAGCAGGTGCTGCGCGTCGACCGACCCGAAGTACCTCTTACCCGACCCGAACACCACGGGCACGACGTCCATGCGCACCTCGTCGACCAGTCCCGCGGCGAGAACCTGGCCACCGACGTCACCGGCGGCGACCTCGACCAACCGGTCACCGGCCAGCTTCTGCGCCAGGGCCACGGCCGTCTCGACACCGTCGACGAAATGGAACGGCGCCTCCGGGTCCCAGCCCTCGGGCGCCGGCCGGTGCGTCACGACGACCACGTGGTCGACCCCGCTCGGCGGCGTGCCGTCCCAGCCGTCGGTCATGTCGAAGACGTGCCGGCCACAGATCGTCACCGCGACCTGGTCCCAGTACGGCCGGATGTAGTCGTACGACGTCTGCGACACCTTCACCATGCCGCTGTCGTCCAGCGGAACGTCACCGCTGGTCAGCCAGTCGAACAGCGGGCCGGGCTGGTCGTTCTCGTCGGCGAGGAAGCCGTCGACCGACACCGAGCTGTACATGACCACCTTGCCCACGGGGCACTCCTCTGCTCTGGGATGCCCCCAAGCTAACGGGTCCTGGGCTGCGATTCTTGTAAGAAATCAATCGGCCGGCAGCGGCCAGTTGTCCAGCACGTGGCCCGGATGTTCACGCAGGAAACGCCGCCGGACCTCGAGATACCGGGTCGGGGTGAGCCCGGTGAACGCCCGGAACTCGTGACCGAAATGGGCCTGATCGAAATAGCCCGCCGCACCGGCGACGTCACCCCAGTCGATCGGCCTGGACGGGTCGAGCGCGAGCACCGTGGTGGCGAACCGGTGAGTGCGGGCCAGCCGCTTCGGCGTGACCCCGACGAGCTCCTTGAAACGCTGGGCCAGATGGGTGCTGCTGACACCGGCCGCCACGCTCAGGTCGCCGATCGCGACCGCACCACCGGTCGCCGCGATGACGCTGCTCAGGTGGCGGACCAGGCCCAGGCCGGGAGTCTCGCACAGGCGGCGGATCAGCTCCGCTTCGAGCAGCGTCAGCATCTCCCGCGGTCCGGGCGCGGTGGCCAGCCGGTCGCGCAGCGCCTCGGTGGCGGGCCGGCCCCAGATCTGCTCCACCGTCACCGGGCGGTCGGACAACTCGGCCGCCGGCATCGGCAGGAACGGCGCCAGGCCCCACGGCTTGAAATGCACGCCGACGGACCTGGTCCAGGCCGGATAGCCGAACTCCCACACGCGGGTGGGCATGGTGACCACGCAGCCGTCGGCGAACTCGGCCATCCCGGTGTCGGCGCCGCCGCGGACCCGGAACGGCGCGCCGAGGTTGACTATCAGCAACACGCCGGGTGGCGGCAGCATCAGACGGGCGTACGGCGGCGCGCCCTCGAGGTAGTAGAGGTCGTCGATCAGTCCGTCCAGCGGCGGTCGCGGCACCCGGGACACATACTCCACGCCCACAGCATCGCCGACGCCCAACCGCCACCGCCACCGCGATGGTCCAGCCTCACCTCACCTGTGCCCCGCCCCGACTGCCAGCGCCATCGTTTGGCCGCACCGCCGCCATCATTGAATTCGGGTAATTCTTGCAAGGCAACGGTTGCGGTTTCACCCGAGATCGGCGAGCCTGGCCGGAATTATGGCGACCGGCGGCCCTTGGCCACGGTCAAGGCGGACGAAAATGCTGCCATCCGCCGCGTTTCCTGCCGGACGATTGTCGGAGTTGGCCGGGGCGTCTTCCTAACCGGCTGCCGTTGCCCCTTTGTTTGCGGCCAGCATGGCGCAGAAGAGGTTTCCCTGTTCGATGGCGTCGTCCAGGGCCACGTGGGTGTGGGGAGACTTCTCGAACCAGGATCGGGGCATCGTGCGCTTCACCGTCGCGCGGTACTCGGTTCCCAGGAGGGCCATCGCGTAGGACTTCATGTCCAGGGCCGAATGGGAGAACGGGCTGGCGCCGGTGAAACGGATCAGATACCAGTAGACGAACATGAAGTCGAAAGCCGCGGGATAGCCGACGAAGACCGGGCGGCCGGGCAGGTTCTCCAGCCAGGTCCGGTAGGCGGCCATAGCGGTCGCCGGGTCCTGCTGGTCCATCCGGGAGGCCGCCCAGGCCTGCGGCTGGGTCGCCCACCAGGCCATCGTCTCGGGGTGCCCCTGCGCTTCGGGGAGCGTGGTCAGGTTCGCGGTGAACGTGCCCAGCAGGGTCTTGTCGGCGGTGAACGCCGCGGAGGCGAAACTGAGCATCGAATGCGGGCCGGGGATCGGGCCGTCGGATTCGATGTCGGTGCTCACATAGATCTCAGGTCGTGCCACCTCGGCACCATAGGGGCGCGGAACACACGACGTCGACCGTATTCCGCAGCCGGACCACCCCGCGGACGGCCGAATGCCGAGGTGGGAACCCTGCGGAGCGGTGACGCGTCACAGGGTCATGTGTGTGCGAGTGACTACTGCGGCCGCAGCCCTGTTCCTTCTGCTCGTGGGTGGGTGCGCCCGCCCTGACGCCGGATCTCCCGCGCCGGGCCGCAGTGGTCCGCCCGCACCGGGCCGCAGTGGTCCGCCGGCGCCGGAGGTGCATCAGCGGTGGGAGTCCTGCGAGGTCGCGGCACCGGCTTCGGCGGACGACTGGTTCGGCGCCGGGCGGGATGCGCTCGGGCTGCCGCTTCTCGATGACCGGTTCCAGGCGGTCGCCGCGGTCGTCTGCCGGGTCGAACCACGGGAGAAACCGGGCGTGGGCACCGAGATCACCGCTGAGGAACTTCGCGCCGACGATGTCACCGCGCTGCTGACCACGCTGCGGCTGCCCGACGAGGCGGCCACCGCGGAGGCCTGCACCGAGGAGTTGCCGCTGGTGCCGTGGCTCGCGCTGATCGACCGGGACGGGCGGTGGATCCGGCCCGGCATCCCGGTCGACTCCTGCCACAAGCCGCGCACCGAATTCCGGCAGGCGTTCGGAAACCTGACGACGACACTCGTGACCAGCCGTGTGCTGCCGGGCTCCTGATTCCGAAAGCTCGCCGGAGCCGGCGTGACCGAACGCGCGCACCCCGCCCAGCACCGGCCGTCGCCCAGCACGGCCAAACCGGCCGCATTCCCGCACTCAGCGACGGCCCACGGTCCCAGCCGTCGCCCAGCACGGCCAAACCGCCCGCAATCCCGCGCCCAGCGACGGCCCACGGTCCCAGCCGTCGCCCAGCACGGCCAAACCGCCCGCAATCCCGCGCCCAGCGACGGCCCACGGTCCCAGCCGTCGCCCACCACGGCCAAACCGCCCGCAATCCCGCGCCCAGCGACGGCCCACGGTCCCAGCCGTCGCCCAGCACGGCCAAACCGCCCACATTCCCGCACTCAGCGACGGCTCACCGTCCCGGCCGTCGCTCAGCACGGTCAAACCGGCCGCATTCCCGCGCTGAGCGACGGCTCACGGTCTTGACGCTGCCGGCCAGCCCGGCGGGCGCGTTTCGGCCTGGGCGGGCCGCCTAGCTTGCGTGGTGGGCCGGGACTGGGGTGGTGCGGTTGGGGTGCTCTGTTCCGTACCGCTGAGGGTCAATGGTTTTGTGATTCTGACCAGCCATCGGCGGGCCGGCTCTTCGATGTACTGGTGGGCGCCTTCGGCGATCAGCAGCAGCAACGCGACCGTGAGGAACAGGGCCGCGTAGGGGATCAGGCCCTGGCCGGTCTTGATGTATTCGCTGGTGGGCATGGGGTGGATCAGCCAGCGATGGGTGATGTAGAGGGCGTAGCTGGCCACCCCGAGACGGACCATCGGGGTGGTGGACAGCCAGCCCGCCATCCAGCCGCGGCCGGAGGCGAGGCTGATCAGTGCCAGGGTGAACGGCACCACGAAGAGCAAGCCGAACGACGCCGTGCCCCAGCCGGGGCCGGTGCCGCGGAAGGCCGCCAGGCCGAAGACGTAGCAGAAGACGAACGTCTGGATCGCGTGGTGGCGACGGGTGGACCAACCGGTGGTGTGCGGGATCAGGAACGCGATCGCCATGCCGCAGACGAACAGTGGCAGGTAGCACAGCGGGTTGCGGTAGAGCCAGCGGTGCGCGGAACCCGGATCGGCAGCGGGCAGGTCGGCCCGGCCGGTCAGGTAGAACGCCAGCCACAGCGCGAAGACGATCACCGTCATGGCGCCGATCAGGAGGATCAGGCCGCGCGGGCCGTGCCGGCGGGCCAGCCGGGCGACGGCCGGAATCAGGAACGGGAACAGCAGGTAGAAGAACATCTCGACGCCGATGGACCAGCCGGGGCCGTTGTAGTGGCCCTGCGCCACCGCGAGGTCGCCGCTCCACGTCTGGACGGCGAAGATGTTCTGCAGAAGAGCCCATTCGTGCTGCTCACGGCCGAGGATCCAGTAGTAGGCGGCGCAGTAGGCGATCATCACCCAGTACAGGGGCATGACCCGGGCTATCCGGGCGAGGTAGAACCGGACGGTGCGGCGGCCCTCCCAGCCGTCCAGCGCCGGATAGTTGTAGGCGAGCACGACGCCGGAGAGCATGAAGAACATCGGGACGCCGATGTAACCCCATTTGGCGATCTTGGTGAGGTGTTCCGGCAGGCTGGCCGGCACCCCGCTGTGCGAGATGACCACACCGATCGCGGCGACCGCCCGCAACCCCGTCAACGCCCTGATCTGTTCTGCCACTTACCCGGTCCCTCGTGCGCGTGGAGCTGACTCGGCATTGCAGCAGCACCGCGCGAACGCAACGTGTCCGGATCGGAAATGGACAGCGAAAAGCGCCGCCCGGCGGGGGACCGGGCGGCGCTTCTCGTTCGGGGTGAGTCGATGGGGGAGGTCAGCCGAGCTTCACCTTGAAGATCGGGTTGGCGGCCAGCTTCTTGAACGAGGCGAGGCCGGCCTTGGTGCTGTCGATGCTGATGTCGCGGTCGCCCTGGTCGTCCTTCTTGGTGTCGAAGTGCACGATCGCCTTGATGGCGGGGCGCTTCTGGAGCTCCGGGACGACACTGTTGTAGACGGCGGACTTGTCGGTGTTGCGGCCGACGCGGTGGTAGGCGCCCCACTCGGCGACCATCATCGGCTTGCCCTTGTGCTTGGTGACGGCCCAGTCGTAGAAGCCGAGGCCGCCGCCCTTGGGCTTGCGGTCCAGCAGGTCGCCGAAGTCACCGAAGTGGTAGTAGCCCTTCTCGACCGAGACGTACGAGTCCAGGCCGATCCAGTCCACCACGTCGTCGCCGGGGTAGAGGTCGGCCCACCAGCTCTGGGCCATCCACTTCTCGTTGCCCATGTAGGCGACCACGTTGACCACATTGGTCACGCCCTGCGAGCGCAGGCGCTTGATGGTGTGCCGGTACATGGCCGCGAAGTCCTTGGCCTCGTAGCCGGAACCCTTCTTCGCGACGACGTCGTTCTCCGGCTCGTGGTTGAGGACCAGGAAGAACTTCTTGCCGTACGCCTTGGCGCGCGCCGCGAAGGCGTCGATCCGCTTGTTCTGCTCGCCCTTGGCGACCTTGGCCCACGACGAGCCGTAGGCGATCTTCCAGTTGAGCAGCAGGACACGCGGGTTGGCCGGGTCGTTGGTCATGGCGATCTCGGCCTTGGTCGGGAAGACCTCGTCACCCTTGTGGTACTGGTGGAACAGGCTGGCGGTCCGGCCGCTGGCCGCCTCCCAGGACTTGAGCGCCTGGTCACGCGGGGTGCTGGTGAATCCGCCGGCCGCGCCGCCCCAGAGGACGCCGCAGGACGGGACGAGCTTGGCGTCGGTGACGCAGTTCGCCGCGGGGGCGGCGGTGGCGGCGGTGGTCGGAGCCAGGGCGGCTCCGGCGCCGGCGAGAACGGCGGTCAGAGCTGTCAGGAACTTCGGCAGCTTGGCCAGGCGCATTCAGTTACTCCCCCAGTTTGTCCGGCGCGTTGTCGGCCGGGCATGTGAAAGAGATTCCAGGTCGTGAGGTGCGGGCCGAGTGCCCGTGCCGGTGCCGGCCGGTTGCGGTGAAACCAGCCCCCGAACGGGCGGATCCGCTTGCACGGGCGGACCGCGGGCGGTAGCCAGAGGGGATGAACTTGATCATCGACGGCCACAACGACCTGCCGATGCGCCTGCGGGAGTGGCACGGGTCGGCGATTCCCTCTCTGGATTCCCTCGCTGGACTGCACACTGATCTGCCGCGGCTGCGCAAGGGCGGCGTGGGCGGGCAGTTCTGGTCGGTCTACGTGCCGTCGGACCTGCCCGAGCCGGTCGCGGTGACCAGCACCCTCGAACAGATCGACCTGGTGCACCGGCTGGTCGCCGCCTACCCGGACGACCTGGCGATGGCCTACACCTCGGCCGACGTGGAACGGGCGATGGCCGGCGGCCGGATCGCGTCGCTGATCGGCGTCGAGGGCGGGCACTGCCTCGCGAGCTCACCGGCGGTGCTGCGCTGCCTGGCGCGTCTCGGCATCCGTTATGTCACCCTCACCCACAATCATCACACCGGGTGGGCGGATTCGGCGACGCAGGACCCGGCGCACGGTGGCCTGACGGCCGAGGGGCGGGCGATGGTACGGGAGATGCAGCGCCTGGGAGTGCTGGCCGACCTGTCCCACGTGTCCGCCGCGACGATGCACCATGCCCTGGACGAGGCCGCCGCGCCGGTGATCTTCAGCCACTCGGGCGCCCGGGCGGTGACCGACCATCCGCGTAACGTGCCCGACGACGTGCTGTCCCGGCTGCCCGGCAACGGCGGGGTGATCCAGTTGACGTTCGTGTCGTTCTTCGTGTCGCCGCAGGTCCGCGACTGGATGCAGGCAGCCGACGACGAGTGGGAGCGGCTCGGGTTGCCGGCGTACGGCGAGGACTGGCCGCGTGCCCCGCGCCCGGGTGAGGATTCCGCGCATGTCCCGGCCGGGGTGCCGCACGACTGGGCGGCGGAGCCGGCGTTCGGCCCGTGGCTGGCGGCGAACCCGAAACCGTCGGCCACCGTGGCGCAGGTGGCCGACCACGTGGAGCACGCCCGTGCGGTGGCCGGCGTCGACCACGTCGGCATCGGCGGTGACTTCGACGGCACACCCGAGGTGCCGGACGGGCTGGCCGACGTGTCCGCCTACCCGCGGCTGTTCGCGGAACTGACCGACCGCAACTGGTCCGGGGCTGACCTGGAGAAACTCGCGAACCGGAACATTCTTCGCGTTCTTCGGGACGCCGAGGAACACGCGGAGGAGCCGCTCTGGCCCCGTTGATCCGGGTCACCATCACCCCGGCCAGGGGAATCGACTGAGATGTATCGACAGTCGTCACTTTCTTGTAACTTCGGCCGCGGGCACCAGCCCGTTCCCCCGAAGGCACGAAGGGACGTACACATGCGCATCCCAGCCCGGATCCTCCTGGCCGCCGCCGTGGCGGTGGTCGGCATGTTCGCGCCGGCCGCCGCCCAGGCCGCACCGGTCGACCCCGGCCCGGCCACCCAGGTCGTCGGCGGCGTCACGGCGAGCGAGAACTACTCGTTCATGGTCTACGTGTCAGGCTGCACCGGCTCGCTGATCAAGGCGAACTGGGCGGTCACCGCCGCACACTGCCCGACCCCCAGCACCGTCCGGGTCGGCAGCGTCAACCGGTCCAGCGGCGGCGTCGTGGTCTCGGTGCGCCGCGCCGTCACCCACTCCCGGATCGACGTCAAGCTGCTGGAACTGGCCAGCTCGGTGACCTACGCCCCGGCGCCGATCCCGACCTCGTCGGGCGCGGTCGGCACCGCCACCCGGATCATCGGATGGGGCCAGACCTGCCCGACCCGGGGCTGCGGCTCCACCCCGGTGGTGGCCAACCAGCTCGACACCTCGATCGTCGCGGACAGCCGCTGCCTGGGCATCGACTCGGCGTACGAGATCTGCACCAACAACACCAACGGCAACGCCGGCGCCTGCTACGGCGACTCCGGCGGGCCGCAGGTCCGGCTGGTCAGCGGCCGGTGGGCGCTGATCGGCGTCACCAGCCGGGCCGGCAACAACAGCTCGGTCTGCGCCACCGCCCCGTCGATCTACGGCGACCTGCCGTCGATCCGCGCGTGGGTGAACACCCAGGTCGGCGGCCTCCCCGCCTGATCCGGTGAGCCGGGCGGGCGGTCAGGCCGCCGCCCGCCCGTGCACCACCGCGAGCACGCCGGGCATCGGCGACACCTCGTCCTCCAGCGCCGGGAACACCCCCGGACTGCTCAGGCCGACCTCCCAGAAGTACGGCACCCGCATCCCGGAGTCACCGGTGAGCGGCCCGCCGTCGCAGTAGGCGTGCCGGTACTCCTCGTCGGTCGGGTCGTAGTGGAACGAGAACGACCTGGTCCCCCACACCCGGGCGATCGCCGCCTGCGCGTAGTTGCGCTGCTCGTCGGTGGAGTCCTGGGCGATGTAGACCCGGGCCACCCGGCTGAGCGTGACCTGGTCGGGCGGCGAGTCGTCGGGCGGGCCGGACGGGGTGCACGCCGCGGCCGCCGCCGACTGCCAGCCGGAGATCACCACCACCCCGGTCAGCAGGACCGCGGCCGGAATCGCCGTGCGCAACCGGACCACCGCGAAGGCGACCACCGCCATGGCCAGGATCAGCGCGCCCGCCCCGCCGGTCAGCGATCGCAGGCTCAGCCAGACGAACTCGTCGGCGGGCCGGTCGAGGTCCAGGTTCCACAGGCCGCCGAGCAGCGCCGATCCGAGCGTCCAGACGGCAGCGGTCCAGCCGAGCCCGGCGGCGATCGTGGTCCGCGCCGCGTCGCCCTCGCTGCGGCGGCTGGCCCAGCCGAACAGCAGCCAGCCGGCGAACGCGCCCAGCGCTCCCCCGGTCACCGCGACCCCGGTCAGCCAGACCGGCGCCGACCGGCTGAGCTCGAAACTGGCCGCGCCGTCGGAGTCCCACGGCGCCCGGTCGCCCCACAGGACACCCGTGTAACTGAGCACCAGGCCGTCGCGGGACGCCCAGAACGTGGCGGTGCCGATCGGGGTCTCGGACGCGACCTCCTCCTCGAACGTGACGTCGCCGTGCACGTCCCAGCCGGCCGCGGCCAGCCGGTCCCGGGCGCCTTCGGCGTAGGCGCGGACGTCGCGGGTCGTGTCGTTGTGCTTCACCCAGTAGTCGGCGAACCCGTAGATGGTCTGCTCGCCGTCGCCGCTGCGCACGAACGGCTCGGCGTCGCCGCCGCCCCACACCTTCTGGCCGGGGAAGACCGTCGTGGCCAGGTCCTGCGACTCGGCCGTGGACGCCAGCGACGGCGCGAACTCCCAGCCGAGACGGGCGGCGGCCGCGGCGCCGAGCAGGCCCGAGGCGAGCGCGGCCAGGGTGGCCAGGACCACCACCGCGGTGCTCGCGGGGCGGCCCAGGCGGGCGCGTAGTCCGTACCCGATGAGGTTGAGAATCTCCCGGCCGGTCGGCCGGGTGCGCTCCGGCGGAGCGCATTCGAGGAGGGTGGCGAGCATTTCGGCGCGGCGTTCGCCGGGGGGATAGAACCTCAGCCAGTATGCGTAACGCCGCGCGAGCCGATCGCTCATGACGACACCGGTCCCAGGCCGAAGCGGCGGCGGGCGGCCAACTGGGCGGTGGCCGCCTCGACGCTGGCGCGCAAACGCTCGGTCTCGGCGTCGAGCGCGGTCGCGCCGTCGCTGGTCAGCCGGTAGTAGCGGCGGGGCCGGCCGTCGACCGTCTCCGCCCGGTCCGGCTCGACCAGCCCGAGCGCGACCAGGCGGTCCAGGGCGGCGTAGAGGGTGCCGGCCTGGAGTGTGATCCGGCCCTCGGAGAGGCGGGTGACCTCCTGGATCACCCCATACCCGTAGCGGGGCTCGGGAGCGAGCGCGGTGAGGATCCAGAAGGTGGGTTCACGCATCGGCCCAATATAAAGATGATCTGACTATGGGGTCAACGATGTTCGTCTGTGGGTGTTTGTGAACGAGTTGGCTCGAACGATCGCGTGAGCGTTCACATCATTACCAAGGTGTTGCCTAGCACGTTCCCCGCATGCGTTCCCGGCGTGCGTTCCCCGCGTGGAAGGACGAGACCTTGCGAACCACCCTCCTGCGAGCCCTCACCGCGCTGGCGCTGATCCCCGTCGGCGTCGTCACCGGGGCTTCACCGGCCGCCGCCGTCACCAACCAGTTCCGCGGCATGAACTGGGCCGTCCTCGGCGACAACTTCAGCACCGGCCCACTCGTCGTGCAGGGCCTGAGCCAGTCCGACAGCAACGCCACCGTACGGGCCAAGGCCAACGCCCTCTACGACGACATGGCGGCCGTCGGCGTCAACACGGTCCGGCTGCCGATCAACACGCACACCGTCGGCACCACCTGGTGGAGCGCCTACCGGGGCGCGATCGACGCCGCCACCGCCCGCGGGTTCAAGGTCATCCTCGCCTACTGGGAGGACGGCGCCGCATCGGGCGGCCGGATCACCAACATCGCCGCCTGGAACACCATGTGGTCCAACGTCACGTACCTGTACGGGGCGAACACCAACGTCTACTTCGAGCCGATGAACGAGCCGCACGGCTACACCTCGGCCGAGTGGCGCAACGTGGCCGCGAACTGGATGAGCTACCACTACTCGGCGGTGCCCGCCCGGACCCTCATCGGCGGCACCGGCTACAGCCAGGACCTGCGCGACGTCTGCAACGACAGCCGGTTCAACGGCACCCTGCTCTCCTTCCACCACTACGCGTTCTTCTACAGCGCGATGACGTACGACGCGTTCCGCACCCACGTGCAGACCCGCCTCGGCAACTGCGCGTCCCGGGCGGTCGTCACCGAGTACGGCGCGCCGATGTCGACCGGCCTCAACTACGCCGACGCGAACAGCACCGACAACTTCGTCCGGCACATCCGGGCCGTCACCCAGGTGATGCGGGACAACCAGATGGGCGGCGTCTACTGGCCGGCCCTCGGCGGCAAACCCACCGGGACCTCCGGCTTCGACTACTACTCGATGTTCGCCTTCAGCGGCAGCGGCACGAACCTCAACCTCGCCGTCCGCAACACCTCAGGACGGGACCGCATCCGGTACGGCTGGGGCCTCTGAACCCAGCCGGCCGCTCTCTAACCTGGGAGCATGGTCCGGGACGAGTTGCTGCGGCTGAAGGCGGAATTCACCGCCTCGGCCGCCGCGCTCGCCTCGGACCTCTCGTCGTTGTTCGAGGCGTCGCGGGATGCCAACGGCGACGACGAACACGATCCGGAAGGCGCCACCGTCGGGTTCGAGCGGGCCCAGCTGACCGCCCTCCTCGCCACCACCCGGCAGCGGATCGCCGAGGTCGACGACGCGCTGTCACGGATGGATGCCGGGACCTATGGCGTCTGCGAGGGGTGCGGGCAGTCGATCGATGCGGCGCGGCTGCTCGCCCGGCCGTTCGCCCGCACCTGCCTGACCTGCGCCTGAGGCGTTTCTGTCGTACCCCTGTGGGAAGGTCCCGGGTGTGTACCAGGAATGGACGTCACCGCTGCCGCACGTCGTCGCGTGGCGAAGTGTCACGCCAACCGGCGAGCGCCGGGGGAAACGGATCCTGCCCGACGGCTGCCTCGACCTCATCTGGCACGACGGCCATGTCTTCGTCGCCGGGCCGGACACCACCGCCCAGATCGGGCCGCCCACACCCGGCAGCCACTATGCGGCGCTGCGCTTCGGCGCCGGCACCGGGCCCGGGGTGCTCGGGGTGCCCGCCTGCGAGCTGGTCGACCGGCAGGTGCCGCTGGACGCTCTGTGGCCGGCGGCCGAGGTGCGGGCCATCGCCTCGTCGGAGGATCCGGTCGCCGCGCTCACCGCCGCCGCCCGCCGGCGCTGGCAGGGGGCCGATCCGGTGATGGTCGCCCTGGCCGGGGCCGTGCCGGCCGGCGCGGTCGCCGAGCGTTGCGGCCTCAGCCCACGGCAGTTGCAGAGGCGGAGCAACACCGCATTCGGGTATGGGCCGAAGACCCTCCACCGGATCCTGCGGATGCAGCGGGCGGTCGCGATGGCCCGGGCGGGCCGGCCGTTCGCCGCGGTGTCGGCCGACGCGGGTTACGCCGACCAGGCCCACCTCGCGCGTGAGGTGCGGGCGATGGCCGGCGTGCCGTTGAGCGAGCTGCTCCGTTGACGTCTCCCACGCCGCTCGTGCTGCCCCCGCCGCCCGCGCCGCCGCTCCGCTCGCCCCCATCCGCAATCTTGTGGAGTTCGGGCACACCTGGCCCGCCGAACTCCACGAGATCGACTTGGGCTGCGTCTACTTTGTCCAGGCGAACAGGTCAACGACGTTGCCGTCCGGGTCCTGGATCTGTGCGTAGCGCTGGCCCCACGGCGCGTCCCAGGGGGCGTTCACCGACGGGTGTCCGGCGGCAGTCAGGTCCGCGTGGACGCTGTCCACCTCGGCCGGGTCGGCGCAGAGGAACGCCCAGCCGCCCGACGGCGGGGCGGGCTGGTATTCCGGGTCGAAGGTGCGCAGGGAGGCGTGCGTGTCCCACATGAGGCGGATACCACCGGCGACCACCGCCTCGGTGTGCGGCTCCCGCTCGGCGCCGTCCGGGAACTCCAGGCCAAGCCGCCGGTAGAAGGACAGGGACGCTGCCATGTCGGCCACAGCCAGGCCGATCGCGTTGAAAGTGGGTGCCATGGGTTCGACGCTACGAGACGTCGTGCCGCCGGGTCTTGAACGAATCAGACATCGGCGTCATAGGTCCGGCGGGCCGCGAGCACCGACTCCTGGTGCCGGACCGACCAGTGCAGCAGCTCGGTCAGCGGGCCGGCCAGGGCACGGCCGGAGCCGGTCAGCTCGTACTCGACCTTCGGCGGGACGCACGCGTGCACCGTGCGGGTGAGGAGGCCGTCGCGTTCCAGGCCACGCAGGGTGTGCGTCAGCATCCGCTGGCTGACGCCCTCGGCGGCGCGCATCAACTCGGTGAACCGGCGTGGGCCGGGCAGCAGCAGCACCACGACGATCACGGTCCAGCGGTCGCCGATCCGGTCCAGGGTGTCGCGCAGTGGGCACTGCTCCTTCATCGCCGGCGTCACCGTCATGCCCGGTGGCAGCAGTAGTGCGAGTTCCATCGGTTACTCCCGTGCCTGTCGTTCGGTGCCGGGCGGCTTCCACACCTGGTTACTCCCGTGTGCCTGGGGCAGGTTGAAGTGCGTTCTTCCGGGTGGGCGGATGCTCGCCGACGATGGGCGGCGTGAGCAAACGAATTGTGGTCACCGGTGGGGCCGGGGCACTCGGGTCGGCTGTCGTGCGGCGGCTGATCGGCCGGGCCGACGTCATCGTCGTCACGCGACGGCCGGAGGGCGTACCGGATGGGGTCCTTGTTCGTCGTGCCGATTTCGACGACATCGGCCCGGCGGCGTTCCAGGGCGCGGACGCCGCGCTCGTGGTGAGCACCGATCACCGGGACAACGACCGGCGGGCCGCCCAGCATGAGGCGGCGATCGCGGCGGCGGCCGAAGCCGGGGTCGGGCATCTGGTGTACACGTCGCTGGTCGGGTGCGACGGGCCGCCGGACATGCTGAACGCGGCCCACCGCGCTTCGGAGGCGGCGCTGCGGTCGGCTGGGATGCCGTGGACGGCACTGCGCAACAACCTCTATCTGGAGGGCCTCGACGGTCTTCAGGCTGCCGCGGCGGCGACCGGACGGCACGTCAGCAATGCGGGCGGCGGCACGGTGTCCTACGTCAGCCGGGAACGCTGCGCGGAGGTCGCCGCGGAGACGCTGCTCGGGGCGGCGCGGGGGGTGGTCGGCGTGCACGGCCCGCAGCCGCTGGACACGGTCGCGGTGGCGGCTTTCTTCAGCTCGCGGCTGGGGCGGCTGATCGAGCCGGTTCTGCTGGACGACCGGGACTACTCGGAACATCTGCTGTCCGTAGGCACCCCCGCGCCGCTGGTCGCCGCCCTGGTCGCCCTCGGCCAGGCGGTCCGGGCCGGCGTCTACACCGGCCGGTGAGCCCAAGCCGGGCCTGCTCGGCGGCCGGGCCGCGTCCGCCCAATCAGGCCTGGCCGGTCCGGGCGGCATCCGCCCAGCCGGCCTGGCCGGTCCGGGCCGCCTCCGCTCAGTCGGCCCGACCGGTCCGGGCCGCGCCCGCTCAGTCGGCCCGGCCGGTCCGGGCCGCGTCCGCTCAGTCGCTGGTGGCCTGGACAGCTGCGGCGATCGGCTCGAGGACGGCGATCAGCTCGTCGAGTTCCCCGGCGGTGAGCGTGTCGTAAGGCGGCGCCGCCAGCTCGTCGGTCAGGGCCTCGATCCGCTCGCGGAGCTGCCGGCCGGCGTCGGTGAATCCGCCGTCCGCGGTCACCAGACCGCGGGCACGCAAGCCGTCGACGACCGCGTCCAGCTGCGGCCGGGGCAGATGGTGGACCCGGCCGAACTCCTCGGCCCGCATACCGAGGGAGAGGGCGAGCAGGACGTGGGCCTCGGTTCCGCCGATGCCGTGGGCGACCAGCGAAGTGTTGTGGCCGTCGCCGCGGTGTTCCCGCAGCAGTGTCGCCGCGTGCCAGAGGCGGGCGACCGGTTCGGCCGGCACGGCGAGGGCGCGCAGCCCGGCGTACAGCGGGCGGCCCACCGTCGGTGCGCTGACCGCCGCGCGGGTGGCGAGGTCGGCCGCCCGCACCAGGCCGGGCGTGTCGGCAAGCTCCCCGATGCACTGCCGCAGGGCGGTGGCGCTGCCCCGTTCGCGCACGGCGATCGCCTCTTGCGGGGTGGTCTTGCCCCACACCCACGGGATGTGGCGGGCCACCTCACCGTCGGCGAAGTTGTAGAAGACCGCGTGCACCACCTCGGGCGGCGCGAGGCCGAGCGGCGCGGCCCGGCCGGCGAAGTAGCCGTCCCAGTAGTTGCGCATGCCGATGGCGAGGAACGCCTCGTTCGGCACCTCGGAGAAGGTGATCGCGCCGATCGGCTCGACCAGCTCGAACATCCGGTGGATCTTGACCATTGGGTGCGGCATCGCTCGGCGTCTCCTGTGATCGTGACGGCGCCCGGCCGGGTGGCCGTTCAACCTCACCACGAACGGCGCGGCCCGGATCCGACACCACCGCCGGCTACCGTTCCACTGCGAGGCGGACGCCGAGGGCGATCAGGAGGCCGCCGGTCGCGGCGTCGATGCGCCGCCGCAGGCTGCGGCGATGCCGCAGCCAGGCCCCGATGCGGCCGGCGAGGACACCGACACCGCCGTCGATCAGGAACTCCAGAGCAATCAAAATCATCCCGAGTACGGCGAACTGCGCCCACATCGAGCCGAGCGCCGGATCGACGAACTGCGGCAGGAACGCCACCGAGAACGCGATCATCTTCGGGTTGGACAGGTTGGTCAGAAACCCGCTGAGGTACGCCCGCGAGTCGCCGCCCGCGGCCACGACGACCTCCCCGCGCCGGCGGATCATCTGCACACCCAGATAGGCGAGGTACCCGGCCCCGGCGATCCGCAGCACGGTGAACGCGCCGGGCACCGCGGTGAACAGCGCGCTGAGCCCGGCCGCCGCGACGAGGACGTGGATCGCCTCGCTGGTGGCGATGCCGGCGGTGGCCAGCAGCCCGGCCCGTGGACCGCCACGCATCCCGGCGCTCAGCACGAACAGCATGTCCGGGCCGGGCGCGAGCGTGGCGATGATCGTGGTGACCGTGAAGGCGGCGAGCAGTTGCGGATCGAGGGGCACCCGGCCAACCTGTCACGGCCCCGGATGCGGGGACAATGCGTACTCGCGTCGCTGAGCATAGGGTTTCCTTATGCTCGATCCCCGTCGACTGACGCTGCTACGGGACGTCGCGGCCACCGGTTCCATCGCCGGGGCGGCGGCTCGCGCCGGGTGCACGGCCGCCGCGGCGTCGCAACAGCTGTCCGCGCTCGAACGCGACGTCGGCGCCGCCCTGCTCGAACGTTCGGCCCGCAGCGTCCGGCTCACCGAGGCCGGCCGGGTTCTCGCCGAGCACACCGAACCGGTGCTGGCCTCCCTCGCCGAGGCGGAACGCGCGGTTCGGGACGTGGCCGGGCTGCGCGGCGGCACGATCCGGGTGGCGGCCTTCGCCACGGCCGCGGCCGGCTTCGTCATCACGGCGCTGACCGCGTTCCGGCGGCAGTTCCCGGAGGTCGAACTGCACTTCACCGAACTCGAGTCGGACGAGGCCCTGCCCCGGCTCCGGGCCGGTGAGCTCGACCTGGCGGTCACGCACGACTACGCGCCGCTGTCCGGGCCGGACCTGCGCGGGCTCACCCAGCGGGCGCTCTACCGGGAGCCGATGCTGCTCGCCGTACCCCGTCGTCTCGTCCCGGCGAAGCCGGCGCCGGTGTCGCTGGCCGATTTCGCCGGATCGGATTGGGTGGCCGCGCTGACCAGCACCGGTTTCCAGGCGGCGACCGAGATGGCCGGGCGGGCCGCCGGGTTCGAACCGCGGATCAACGTGCGTGTGCACAGCTATCCGATGGTGCTGGCCACGGTCGCCGCCGGGTTCGGGGTGTCGCTGGTGCCGCAGCTGGCCGCGACCGTCCACCGTGGTGTCGGTTACCTGCCGATCGGCCACCCCGAGGGCCTGTCCCGGCAGATCCACGCCACCACCCGGACCGGCGGCCGGTCCGCCGCCGTCCAGCATCTGCTGCGCTGCGTCACCGACGCCCTGGGCCGTCGAACCGATCGATAGTCCGGTGTCCACCAACGTTCACCAGCCCCCGATCTTGACCGTTTGGCCGCCGTTTCAGAAGCTTCGTCAAGCTTCGCGGTATCTGCGGTCAATCTCTCCACCGTGCGATGATTCCGCGCCCGGCCGGGCCTTCCCCCGCGTCTGCCCCGCCTTCGGACTGCCGCACCGGTCACGCATGCAACCGGGACACCAGCCCGAAATGTCACGCCCGCAGGTAATTCGTCCCCCGCTAGCCTCGTAGATCTTGCACGGTTCTCCACCTTCGCGGCGATCTTGCACGGTTCTTCCCGTCTGGGCATGGTTTATCGTGCAAGGTCTGCTACGCCGGGGAGACCTTGCAGCCTTCTTCCTGTCGAGAGGTGGAAAGGGCTGCAAGATCAGCGCGAGGGTGAAGAACCGTGCAAGATCCGCGAGCGGCATCATCGAGACCGTGGCGACAGGTGCCCGTCGATGTCGAGCAGGAGTTCCTCGTCGTCCGGGCCGATGACCCACGGGTCGCGTTCGGGGCGGGTGAGTTCGGCGCGGATCTCCGCCAGGGCCGGTGCGGCGAATGTGCCCATGCGCAGCAGGCAGGGCACGACGTGCCGTTTCGTCGCCTGGTTGGCCCGCCATGCCTGCATCAGCGTCTCCAGCACGACCGGCCCCTCCGGCTCGCCGCCGATGTCCCAGATGGCCGCGACGGCGTGCACCCGGTTCCAGTCGTAGCCATCGGTCAGCATGGTCCGCAGGCGGGGCAGCGCCTCAGCCGCGGCCGGGCCGATCGCTCCGAGCACGTCGGCGGCATCGCTCAGCGCGAACGTGTCGAGCAGCGCCAGGGCGAGCGGCAGAACCTCGGCACGGTCGCCGCCGACCTCCCACAGCGTGGTGATCACCGCCGAGCGGGTCCAGATGTCGTCCACCGCGACCAACCGCCTGACCTCGGCCAGCGCCGGCGCCGCAGCCGAACCGAACACCCGGAGCGCCGCCAGCGCGGACTTCGCCAGATCCCAGTTCTCCCGTTCGGCGGCGGTGGCGAGGGTGTCGCTGATCAACGGCAGGGCCGTGGTGTCGCCGAGTCTCGCCAGCGTGGCGAGGATGCCGCTCGCGGCCGACCATGTCGCCCCGGACAGGTCGGCGCGCCGCAGCCGATCGTGCAGGCGTGGCACTACCAGGTCCGCTACCTGCGGAAACCCGCCCAGCGCGGGAACCGCGAGCCAGACGTCGACGTCGCCGTCGAGCGCCCCGACCAGACTCGGAACCGCCCGCTCGTCACCGAGACGGGCCAGGGTCAGGACCGCTTTCTGGTACGCCCGGCGCAGGTGCCGCCGCGGGGACGACCATCCGTCCGGCCCGTGGGTGGCGATCAGCGCGGCCAGGTCGGCTCGGGCCGGCTCGGCGTGCCGGTGATGGTCCTCCAGCAGTGACGCCGCCTGCGCGGCCACTTCCAGATTGGCCGCGCCGACCTGGACGGCGACCAGCCG
The DNA here is from genome assembly GCF_040638175.1 of Actinoplanes sp. NPDC026670. NCBI lineage: Bacteria > Bacillati > Actinomycetota > Actinomycetes > Micromonosporales > Micromonosporaceae > Actinoplanes > Actinoplanes sp. NPDC026670. The sequence goes on along the minus strand of NZ_JBEZXU010000038.1, from coordinate 50,971 downwards.
GATCAGCGCGCTGTGGTCACCACGCCAGGACCGGAGGAGATCGCCGGTCATCCGGATCGCGTCCAGCCGGGTGCCGGGATCGGGGCTGCTCAGCTGCTCGGTCAGCACCAGGTGACGCTCGGGAAGCCGCGCGCCGAGCAGCTCGTGCAGCGTCTTCAGCAGGTCTGTGGTGATCGAGTGGCGCAGGCTGATGCGGTCGAGCTCCTCGAACGCGGCGGCGACGAACGGCGGCACGCCCTCGGCAGGCGGCGCGACCGGCGGCGGCTCGGGCCAGGGCTGCTCCGGTGGCATGGCGGCGGCGACCTCCCGCAGCAGCCCGACCACAGCCGACACAAGATCATCACCGATCGCCTCCGGCTCACACTGAGCCCGATGGATCAGAGCGGCCAGCCGAAACTCCGGCTCGACCGCAGGCACCGCAGACGACGTCGTCAACATGGCAGGCACCGCCGGCACGGCAGGCACCGCCGAGACGGCAGGCGACACCTGCGGCACGGTAGGCGACACCTGCGGGCTCGTCGGCGAGGTGGTCACTCCCTCCGGTCGAACAACCGAGCCGACGGGTGCGGCGGCCAGGGCGGCGAGCCAGGACGCTACGGCCGGTCTGATCGCCGGGTGCCGGCGAGCCAGGACGGCTGCCGTCTTCGTCGCGAGGAGGCGCTCGCGCAGGCAGAAGTCCATCGCCGCACGCTCCTGGAGCAGGCCGAGGGCCCGGTCGGCGTCGTCGAGGAACAGGCCGAGAGCCGGGATGGCCGCCTGCCGGACCAGACAGACCGGATCCGCGGCGAAGCCGGCGAACGCCCCGGCATGCGCCCGCACGAACGCCCGGGCGCCCCCGAAGTCGCTGCCCTCATAGTCGAACCCGTCCTCGCGATCGACCGCCTCCTCGCCGATGCTGACCAGCAGCCGGACGGCCTGATGACGGTCCGGGGTAGCCGGGTCGGCGGCCAGCTCGAGCAGGAACGGCAGGCTCGCGGTGGTGCTGGCGTAGACGTCACCCTGGTGGTGCACCTTGCCGTAGAAGTCGTCGAGAGCCCGGCCGCGCTCACCGGCATCCGGCGATCGCAGCGCCTCCAGGAGCGTCGGCACCTCCTCGGCCGAACCGTAGGCATGGTGCATCGACGCCCAGTCGACGTCGTGAAGTCCACTGAACATGGCCCGCATGATGCACCCACCCTCCGACATTTTTCCGGCCGTCGCCGGTTCCGTAAGGTCTCGGCATGCGGATCGACCTGGTTGCCCTGATCGTCGACGACTACGACCCGGCCATCATCTTCTTCACCGAAGTGCTCGGGTTCGACCTCATCGAGGACTCGCCATCCCGCACCACCGACGGGCGGCCGAAACGCTGGGTGGTCGTCCGTCCGCCAGGCGGTCAGACCGGTCTGCTGCTGGCCCGCGCCGACGGAGACGAGCAGTCCGCGGCCGTCGGCAACCAGACCGCCGGGCGGGTCGGGTTCTTTCTCCAGGTCGACGACTTCCCGGCGGCCTTCGCGCGGATGACGGCGGCCGGTGTCACGTTCGTCCGGGCGCCGCGCACGGAGGCGTACGGTCAGGTCGCCGTTTTTCTGGACATCGCCGGTAACCGCTGGGATCTGCTCGGGCCGGCCTGAGATTCCCGGGGACCGGCGGTCCTCGCGGAAAGCGTGAAGATCAACATCGCGAACGCCCAATCAGGAGGGACACCGGGCTACGAGAGGCAACGATGGGTGGACACACGACCACAGAGGCGGACGTCACGGTGCTGCTGCGGTCCCGGGCCGAGCCGGACTGCTTTGCGGAACTGTTCGAGCGGTATTTCGCCGGCCTGCACGGGTACGCGTCACGGCGGCTGGACGGGCCGGGCGGTGACGACGTGGCAGCCGAGACGTTCCTGATCGCGTTCCGGCAGCGGGACCGGTTCGATCCGGAGCGAGGTTCGGTCCGTGCATGGCTGTACGGGATCGCCACCAACCTGATCCGGGCGCGCCGGCGTGAGGAGGCACAGGGGTACCTGGCGTATGCGCGGGCCGCCGCCCGGCCGCCGGACGATCCGGTGCACGAGGAACGTACGACTGATCGGATCGCGGCCGAGGCCGCCCGCAATGGCATCGTCGCGGCGCTCGCCGGCCTGTCCGCCGGGGACCGGGACGCGTTGCTGCTCGTGGTGTGGGGCGAGTTGTCGCACGAGGAGACCGCGGCCGCTCTCGGCATCCCGGTCGGAACGGTCGGCTCCCGCCTGCACCGGGCCCGCCGGAAGATCCGCGCCGCACTCGACGACGTCAACCCGACCGGAGGGACCCGCCATGGATGAGCTCGATCTGCTGGCCACCGCGCGGCCGGCGACGCCACCGACCACCGAGACGACAGCCGCCGCCCGCAACCGGCTGTTCGACCTGATCCACGCGGAGTCGGCGACCGCCGCAACCCAGCATCGCGCCGACACGACGGCCACCGCACCGCAACACCGTGCCGGACCCACGACCAGCGCACCACGCCATCACACCGAGACAGCGGCCAACGCTCCCCACCATCGCGCCGAGACGACGGCCAACGCACCGCAACACCGCTCCGAGGCAGCGGCCACCGCGCCGCAGCATCGGTTTCGGATGTTCGGTCCGATGTTCGCCAAGCAGGTCACGGCGCGGAGCCGGTTCCGGCTGCACGCTGGAAGGGCCACGGCGCACGGCCGGTTGTGGGGCTGGGGCCTCCTGCCGCTGGCGGCCGCGGCCGTGGCGCTGCTGCTGGTCCTGACGAGCACGTGGGCTCCGCCGGACGGTCCGGGCCGCACCGTGGACATCGCCGACGCGGGCCCGCGCCCCCCGCAGGAGCTGCGGAATCTGCTGCTGGCCGCGGCCGAGCGAACCTCCGGCGCCGCCCCGGCCGAGGGCCGCTACTGGGTCTCCGAGGTGGAGTCGGGGACGCTGCTCCAGGTCGGATCCGCCACCGGCAGGTACGCGATCATGGGCCGGACACTGGAGACCAGCTGGTACACGACCCGCCCCGGCGACCGGGCCGTGCACCTGTTCCAGTGGGCCGGTGGCGCGCCCGCCTCGGACGCCGACCGGGCCGCCTGGCAGCGGGCCGGCTCACCGTCGAGCTGGCCGGTCGACGAGGCCTGTCCCGCGTCCGGCGACTGGACCGCCGGGCCGGGCGCGACCCGCACGGTGGTGAGCGAGCCGGGGGCGAGCACGTTCCTGATCGGCGGTGATCATCTGACCGCGGCCGAGGTGCGGGAACTGCCCACCGAGCCCGGCCGGTTGCAGGTGACGCTGATCGGCTCGTTGCTGCGCAACAGCCCGGAGATGACCGCGGGCGAGTTGTCGGAGGGCATCTTCAACTCGATGATCAACCTGCTCTATCAGGCGCCGGGCACGCCGGAGCTGCGGGCCGCCGCCTACCGGGTGCTGGCCGACCTGCCCGGCTTGCGTGACCTGGGGACGGTCACCGACCCGAAGGGCCGTACCGGCAACGCTGTCACGCTGCTCACGAACGAGGAGACCGAGGGGGTCCGGCAGGCGGACACCGGCGGCGCGCGTGAGGTCCGGTTGATCTTCGACCCGGGTTCGGGGCAGCCGCTGGCCTGGGAGACCCGGATCGTCCGGCCGGCCGACTATCTGTCCTGGGTGCCGGCCCGCGCGGTGTTCGATTACGAGGCCGTGCTGCGGACCGGGTGGACCGACGGCGCCCCACCGCCGACCGCCGGGGCGCTGCCGGAGAACGTCCTGGAGACACCCGCCTGCTAGACGGCCACCGGAAAGCGGTCCAGGCGTACGTGTACCTGCTCCGGTAGCAGCGTCCGGCGGTGGTCGAGCACACCATCGCCGGGCTGCAGGCACAGGGCGTCGGAGCCGACTGTCACCCACCGTGGCGGTCGGCGACCGCCCGTAGCCGCCGGACCTCGTCGACGATGGCCTCGTCGGTGGGATCCGAGAGCCGCAGCACAGCGCCGAGCGCCTCACGGAAGAGGTCCGGCGGAGCCTCCGCCAGCGCCGTCAGCAGCCGCTGCACGTGCCGGTCAACCTGATCCCGGTCGTATCCGCGCAGCGCCATATCGAACTCGGCGGTGCGCAGCGCCTCCCGTGCCACGGCCTGCTGCACGCGGTCACCGACGGCCTCGAGCGACGCGATCGCCTGTCCGAGCACAGCGTCGACCTGAGTCCTGTGATAGCCCCGCAGCACGATGGTGAAGTCCGGATTCATGCCCGGCATCGTAGAAACCGCACGCACCCGCCCAGGTCACCGAGACGCCTCAGCGCCCGATCTTGACCGGTTCACCACCGTTTAGGTGGTCGATCAGGCACGACGGAGTGCCAGGTGGACGCCACCGTTCAGAAACGACGGAGTGACAGGTGGGCGCCACCGCTCAGAAACGACGGAGTGACAGGTGGACGCCACCGCTCAGAAACGACGGAGTGACAGGTGAACGCCGCGCTAACCGGGCCCGGCGTCGGCGTCCTCGGTGGCCAGCCACAAGTCGTCGGTGGCCAGCCACAACCAGCCGAAGAAGGCGATCGCCACGATCGCCGCGATGCCGGCCGCGCCGGTCACGAAAGTCAGCCGGCTGGGTTCCGGGGAGGCGGCCGTCATGGCGTCGGCGGATTTGCCCAGCAGCAGCCCGATCACCGTGACAGGCACGCCGATGGCCGCCGTGACCAGCAGCGGCAGGGTGCCGATCCGGCTCGGCCGGCCGGGCGCCGCCGCCCGTCGCGCCCGCAGCAGCCGGACCCCGAAGACGGCGAGCGCGCCCCACGCGAGCACGACCAGGAGCGCCGCGATGATGTCGCTGGGCCGGTGCCAGCGGGCCCACACGGTCCCGATCGCGATGGCCGCGGTGTAGCCCGCGCCGACCAGCGCAGCCGGCCCGCGCAAGGCCGCCGGCAAGACGATGACCAGGGCGAACGCCACCGAAGCGGCAGCCGTGGTGTGGCCGCTGGGCAGCGAGTTCGGGTAGGTCAACCCGTCCAGGGTGGGCCGGGGCAGCCAGTCCTTGAGCACCTGGGTGGTGGCGTTGCCGGCCAGCACCAGGACCGCGGCGGCGATCGCCAGGTCGATGCGCTTGCGGACCACGCCGACGGTGGCGGCGATCAGGCAGACCAGGACGAGGCTGGTCAGGGTGGTCGCGTTCAGCGTCTGGCGGAGCAGCTCCTCCAGCCGGGCGTGGTGCACCTCGGTGCCGAGCATCGCCGCGGTGTCCAGCCACTGCCCGGAGATGGTCCGCACGAAGACGTGGTAGGTCGCGACCAGGCCCAGACCGGCGATCACGCTGACGAGCAGCGGCGCCGCGAGGTAGGCCGCGCCGGGACGCCGGCTGGTCTGCGCCCGCACACGGTCGGAACTCAGCGTGGTCATCGTGCGAGCCTACGGCCCCCCGTCAAACGCGCCGACGACGGCGAGCAGCTCCAGCTTCTCGTGACTCTCGGTGCCGGGCACGGCGGTGTACACCAGCAGGGCGTGCGCCTGGTCGGGGTCGAGCAGCGCCTGGCAGGTGAGTTCGAGAGCGCCGACCTGCGGGTGGAGGAAGCGCTTGAGGTGCGCGTACCCGATCCCGATCTCGTGTTCGTTCCAGACCTCCCGGAATTCCGCGCTGCTCTCCAGCAGCAGACTCTGCAGGTGGGCGGCCCGCGAGCGGGGACCGCGGAGGGTGACCACCCGGCGCAGCCCGGAGACGAAGACGCGGGCGTGCAGCGGGTGGTCGTCGGGGTGATAGAGGGCACGGCACTCCGGATCGGTGAACCACCGGTAGCCGATGCTGCGGGCCGGTCCGGTGAACCGGGTGAGGTCGCCGTTGAGTGCCGCGCCGAGACGGTTCTGCCGCAGGGTCTCGCCCAGTTCGGTGACGATCTCGGCGGGCGTGTCGGCGAGCCGGTCGAAGATGCGCAGCAGGCCGGGGCTGATGTGCTCGCTGCTGGATCCGCGGGCCGGCGGGTTGTGCCCGGCGAGCCGGAACAGATGATCGCGTTCGTCGAGGGACAGGTGCAGGCCCTGGGCGATCGAGGCGATCATCTGCTCGGACGGGTGCGGGCCACGCTCGCGTTCGAGCCGACTGTAGTAGTCGGCCGAGATGTGGCAGATCGTGGCCACCTCCTCCCGGCGCAGGCCGGAGGTCCGGCGGCGTGGCCCGCGAGGCAGGCCGACGTCCTCCGGTTGCAGCGACTCACGACGCCGGCGCAGGAATTCGGCGAGCCCGGCGCGATCGATCTGCATCACGTCACCGTAGCTGCGCGAAAGACGTCGAGGTCAACTCCTCGGAGGTACGCCACACCCGCGCGGCCTCGTCCTCGGGCCGAAGCCGGGAGTACAGCTTCTGCTCAGCCGGTGACCCGCCCAGATGTCCCGGACCGCTCGGCCCGTAGAAGCCGCCGTCCTCACCGAGAGTGGCCGCGAGGACGGCGGGCAGCGCGGCCGAGGCTGCGGTGCCGAACAGGACGCCCCGTGCGGACAGCGCGCCGATCAGCCGGCGGCCGACGGTCTCGCGGGACCGGCCGACCTCGGGACGGGCCGCCAGCAGGCTGGTCGGGGCGACTCCGGGATGCGCCAGGTTGCTGGTGATGCCCCAGCCGTGCTGCTGGCTGCGCCGGGCCAGTTCCAGACCGAAAAGACCAAAAGCGATCTTCGATTGGTTGTACGCGCGCATGCCGTCATAGGAACGTTCCCAGTTGAGGTCGTCCCAGTTGATCGCGCCGGAGTCGGCCGCGACGCTGATCTGTGAGGTGACCCGGGCCCGGCCCGCCCGGAGCAGCGGCATCAGGTGCGCGACCAGGGCGAAGTGACCGAGGTGGTTGGTGCCCCACTGGAGCTCGAAGCCGTCCGTGGTGACCTGCCGGTCCGGTGGTGTCATCACGCCGGCGTTGTTGATCAGCAGGTGGATCGGCGCGCCGTCGCGGCGCAGTCCGGCGCCGAACGTGGCCACCGACTCCAGCGACGACAGGTCCAGGCTGCCCAGGGACAGCGTCGCGGACGGGGTGCGCCGCCGGATCTCGGCGATCGCCGCGGATCCCTTGGCGGGGTTGCGGACCGGGAGGACGATCTCGGCGCCGGCGGCGGCGAGACGGGCGGCGATCTCGAGGCCGATCCCGTCGCTGGCGCCGGTGACGACGGCCCGCTTGCCGGTCAGATCGGGGACGGTGACGGTGGGTTGTCTGCGTGGCATGTGACCAGGATGCGGCCGCTCGCCGACCGTATCCACGGCCTGACGATCCCAGGCTCCGCCACCGCCCGGAGACCACCAGCCGTCGCTCACCGCGGTAAAAGCACACCCGAAACCACCGTGAACGACGGCCGACAGCACCAGCCGTCGCCCACCGCGGCAAGAGCGCCCGCGAAACCACCGTGAACGACGGCCGACAGCACCAGCCGTCGCCCACCGCGGTAAAAGCGCACCCGAAACCACCGTGAACGACGGCCGACGGTCCTGGGGTCAGCCGGTGCGGCTGTTGAGGTAGCCGAGAACCAGGGCCGTCCACCAGCCCGCCTGCGAGATCAGGGTTGCGACGCCTGATCGGATCAGCAGGGAGGTAGGCGGGGTGGCGTGGCGGGAGAGCTCACGCAGCAGCACCGCGGCGTACACCCCGTTGACGCCGATGACCAGCACCGCGAAGGCTTTCGGGCCGGCCGGCAGGCCGAGCAGCGCACCGGAGGCCAGCAACCCGGCGAAACCGGCCCAGATCGGCACGTGGGTGCCGCGGGCGGTGTTGAGGACGTCGGTGAGGGTTCGGCGGCCGGCCAGCCACAGCAGCCCGAACCAGTCGACGGTCAGCACGGCCCCGAACCCGATCACCATCGAACCCAGGTGCACCAGCAGCGCCATGTCGTGCACCCGGGGGGACACGTGCCGGTAGGGGCTGACGGCGAGCACCGCCAGCCAGCAGACCGCGACCAGCACGGCCCGCCCCATCGGCGAGGCGGGCCGCCGGTGCCGGCCGGTTTCGACAACCACATACGGGAGACGGTCACCGGCCGGGCCGACAACACAAAATGCCGGCAAGACAAGATCTCAGAGCGAAACCCATGCTCCGGTACGGACGGAGTCGAGCATCGCGTCCAGGACGACGGCGGCCGCGACCGCGTCGTCGAGGGTCGGGCCGAACGGCGTACCCTCGGCCACCGACCGCAGGAAGCCGGCCGCCTCGATGACCTTGGTGTCGTCGTAGCTCATCGCGATCCCGGCGCCGGGCTGGAAGGCCCCGAAGTCACCGTTTCCGGGACCGGCGAAGACGGTTCGGTAGCTCTGCGACTGGTAGTCGGCGCCGGTGCTCACCGACAGCTCCCCCATCCGCCGGAAGTCCCAGGCCAGCGCCCCGATGGTGCCGTGGATCTCGAAGCCGTACGTGTTCTGCTCACCGACCGCGACCCGGCTGGCCTCCAGGACCGCCCGGGCGCCGCCGGTGAACCGGAGCAGGGCGTTGAGATGGTCCTCGTTCTCGACCGGTCCGGGCGGCCCGTCGGCGCGGGAGAAGTGGCTGGCCGCGCCGGTGACCGTGGGCCGTTCCGGGATGACCGTGACGGTGTCGGCGACCAGTGACTCGATGTCGCCGAGCAGGTGCCGGGCCAGGTCGACGGCGTGTGAGGCCAGGTCGCCGAGCACTCCGCTGCCGCCGTGTGAGCGGGTGAACCGCCAGGACAGCGCGCCGTCCGGGTGGGCCGCATAGTCGCTGAAGAACCGGAACCGGGCGTTGGTGACCCGGCCGATCGCACCGTTCGCGATCAGCGCGCGAGCTTCGGCGACGGCGGGCGCGGCCCGGTAGTTGAACCCGACCGTGGTGCGCACCCCGGCTTTGGTGGCGGCGTCGGCCACCGCGCGGGCGTCATCGCCGGTCAGGCCGACCGGTTTCTCGATCCACAGATGCCGCCCGGATTCGGCGACGGCCATGCCGATCTCGCGGTGCAGGAAGTTCGGCGCGGTGACACTGACCGCCTCGACCCGCGGGTCGGTGAGCACCTCGCGCCAGTCGGTGGCAGCGCCGGCGAAGCCGTACTGTTCGGCGGCTGCGGCGGCCCGGCCCGGCTCCGGGTCGGCCACGGTGACCAGGTGGGCGGCGATCGGCAGGTGCGGGTAGTGGTGGCGGGTCCGCAGATAGGCGCGGGTGTGCGCGTGGCCCATCCACCCGAACCCGACGACCGCCACACCGAGCGACCGACGACCTGTCTGAGGTCCGGCTAGCCGGAACTCAGACAGGTCAGACGGGTCCTGACGTCCGGCTAGCCGGACATCAGACAGGTCATCAGGCAGGTTTGGCGGCCGGGTCATGACGGGTCGCGTTCCAGCTCGTGGGCCAGCTGGTCGAGTTCGGCGCCACCGGCCATCATCTTCGTCAGCTCGGCCAGCGACAGCTCGTCCTTGGCGAAGTCACCGAGGCTCTTCCCCCGGTTGAGCAGCAGGAACCGGTCCCCCACCGGGTACGCGTGGTGTGGGTTGTGGGTGATGAAGACGACCCCGAGCCCCCGGTCCCGGGCGCGTGCGATGTAGCGCAGCACCACCCCGGCCTGTTTGACGCCGAGCGCGGAGGTCGGTTCGTCGAGGATCAGCAGCCGTGCCCCGAAGTGCACGGCCCGGGCGATGGCGACCGACTGCCGTTCGCCGCCGGAGAGGGTGCCGACCGGCTGGTCCGGGTCGCGGATGTCGATGCCCATGTCGGCGAGTTCGCGCCGGGTGGTCTCGATCGCGGTGGCCCGGTCGAAGCGGCGGAACGGCCCCCATCCCTTGGTCGGTTCGGAGCCGAGGAAGAAGTTGCGCCAGATCGCCATCAACGGAACCATCGCAAGGTCCTGGTAGACGGTGGCGATCCCGGCGTCCAGCGCCTCTCGTGGGCTGCCGAGCCGGATCGGCTTGCCGTCGAGCAGCAGCTCACCGCCGTCCGGCTGGTGCACCCCGGAGAGGATCTTGATGAAGGTCGACTTGCCGGCGCCGTTGTCGCCGAGCACGCAGGTGACCTGACCGGCGCGCACGGTCGTGGAGACGCCGCTGAGCGAGATCACGCTGCCGAACGTCTTGCTGACGTCCCGGATCTCCAGCAGTGGCTCGTCAGCCATCGTTACCTCCTCGACAGTTCGGCGAAACGGCGGATGTACTGGTTGGCCAGCACCGCGAGCAGCAGCATCGCGCCCAGGAAGAACTTGAACCAGTCGGCGTCCCAGCCGGCGTAGACGATGCCCTGCGACGTCATGCCGAAGATCAGCGCGCCGATCGACGCGCCGATCGCGGAGCCGAACCCGCCGGTGAGCAGGCAGCCGCCGATCACCGCGGCGACGATGTAGATCAGCTCCTGCCCGAAACCGGCCTGGGCCTGGATCGAGGTGAGACGCACGATCTGGGTGGTGCCGACGAACCAGGCAGCGAGTGAAGTGATCATGAAAAGCGTGATCGTGGTACGGGCGACCGGCACCCCGACGTTGCGGCCGGCGTTCGGGTCCCCGCCGGTGGCGAAGATCCAGTTGCCGAACCGGGTACGCAGCAGCAGCCACGACCCCAGGATGGTGGCCACGATCCACCACACGATCGCGATCTGGAAACTGGCCCCGGCGATCGTGAACTCACTCGCGAAGACGGCGTGCAGCACGTCGTACCCGATGATCTTGTTGAAGTTGTTGACCTGCACGGTGTTGGTCACGAGCTTGGTGATGCCCAGGTTGAGGCCCTGGAGCATGAGGAACGTGCCGAGCGTGATGATGAAGCTCGGCAGCCCGGTCCGCACCACCAGGTACCCGTTGACGAACCCGATCGCCAGGACCACGGCCAGCGAGATCACCAGCGCCGCCCACGTGTTGACGCCGTAGTAGGTGGTCAGCAGCCCGCTGGTGATCGCCGCGGTGCCGGTCTGCACACCCGCCGACAGGTCGAAGTGGCCGCCGATCATCAGCAGCGCGACCGCGACGGCCATGATGCCGAGCGTGGAGGCCGGGTCCAGCCAGTTCGCGATGCCGCTGGCCGACCGGAACACGTCGGAGAGCACGGCGAAGAACACGAAGACCAGCACGGCGCCGAGCGAGGCGCCGAGCTCGGGTTTCAGCAGTATCCGTTTGAGCAGGCCGACCCGGGCGAGACGCTCGTCCGGGCCGGCCTGCACGGCGGTGCCGGCGGTCATGTCAGCGGGTTCCGGCCGCGGCGAGCTGGGCGATCTGGGCCGCGTTGTCCTTGGTGACCAGGGCCGGGCCGGTCAGCACCTGCTGGCCGCCGCCGAGGACGTTGAGGTTCGACTTGTACTGGGTCAGCATGACAACCGCCTGGTAGCCCTGGAGGTAGGGCTGCTGGTCGACGGCGAAGAGGATGCTGCCGTCCTGGACTGCCTTGGCCACGTCGGCGTTCAGGTCGAAGGTGGCCAGTTTCGCGGCGGAGCCGGCCTCCTTGATCCCGGCGGCGGCGACGCTCGCGACCGGCCCGCCGAGGGTGACGACGCCGTCGACGGCGGTGTCCGCCTGGAGCTTCGCCTTGATGGTGGCCTGCGAGGACTGGAGGTTGTTGATGTCCACCTGGAGGTTCTCGATCGGGGCGCCGAGGGTGCTGGCGACCGCGGCGCAGCGCTCCTCCAGGCCCACGTTGCCGGCCTCGTGGATGACGCAGATCGCCTTCTTGATGCCCTGGTTCTTCAGCTCGGCGCCGACCGCCTCACCGGCGACCTTCTCGTCCTGGCCGATGTGGGTCAGCGCGCCGAACTCCTTGGAGCGGGAGGCGCCGGAGTTGATGGTGATCACCGGGATGCCGGCGGCGACCGCCTTCTCGACGCTGGCCTTGAGCGCGTCCGGGTTGGCCATCGAGACGACCAGGCCGTCGACCTTCTGGTTCACCGCGGCGTCGATCAGCTGGGCCTGCTTCTGCGGGTCGCCGTCGCTGGAGTAGGTGATGGTGTCGCCCATGTCCGAGCCGGCCTTCTCGACACCGTTCTTCACGATGCTCCAGAACGCGTCGCCGGCCGCGCCGTGCGTGACGACGGCGATCTTGTATCCGTAGCCGCCCTTGCCACCGCTGGCGTCGGTGGTCTTCTCGGCGTTGACAGCGTTGTCGCTGCTGCACGCGGCGAGGGCGAGCACGGCAGCGGAGAGGGCGGCAACCGACGCCCACCTGCGAGACCTGCGCATCATCGGGGATCCCTTCTATATGTTTCCGCCGTGTTTCGCGGCGGCGTTGTGTGGAGCCTGTGACGGACCGCGACCAAGGTCAATACATTGTTCTGACAATATTCGGAAGTAGGTGACAATGCGCCACGATTGTCACCCCACGACGAGGCAGGCCCGGCACGGGGTGCCGGGCCTGCCGATGATCGGAGCGTGTTACTCGCCGGGGGTGAGGACCACCTGGGCCGAGCCGGTCTGGCCGTCGGCGTCGGTGTACTCGGCGACGAACACCGCCGTCAGGTTGTCGGCTCCGGCGTGGCCGGCGTCGACGAACGTGGTGATCGAGCCGCTGCAGCCGCTGCTGGTGGAGAGCGGGTGGCCGTGCTGGTCGTGGCCGAGGATGTAGGTGACCTCGACGTTCGCGCAGTTGACCGGGCTGTCGTCGACGACGTCGACCTCGAAGTCCACCGTGTCGCCGAACTCGAAGGGCTGGCCCTCGGCGGGCGTCACGAACGAGACGGTGGGCGCCACCGGGCCGACGTGCAGCAGGAACTCGGCCGACGCGGACCGGCCGGTGGAGTCGGTGACCTTCAGGGTGGCCCGGTAGTCGCCGTTCACGGTGTACGTGTACGACGGGTTGGCCTGGCGGGAGTCGACGTCACCGTCGGCGTCGAAGTCCCACGCGTACCGGAGCCGATCGCCGTCCGGGTCGACGGTTCCGGCGCTGGAGAAGTTCACCGTGAACGGGGCCGAGCCGACCGTGGGCGTCGCGTTGATCTTCACGATCGGGGTCTTCTCCCGCGGCGCGTAGTCGACCCGGGCGAGCTGCGCCTCCGGGTTCTCGGAGAAGTAGCCGTCACCGTACTCCAGGACGTAGAGCGCGCCGTCCGGGCCGAACTCGAGGTCCATCGGGTTGTCGAAGATGATCGACGGCAGCACCGAGTCGATCGCGGTGACCTGGTTGCCGGCGCCGAGCGTGAACGCCTTGACGTAGTCGCGGGTCCACTCGTAGAAGAGCGGCTTGCCGCTGAAGCCGGCCGGCCACTTCGTCTCCGACCTGCTGCGCTTGTCGTACTGGTAGGCGGGGCCGCCCATCGGGCCGATGCCGCCGGTGCCGAGCTGTGGGAACTGGGCGCTCGCGCCGTACGAGTAGACGACCTCGGCCTTCTCCACCGGCGGCAGGTTGCGCAGCCCGGTGTTGTGCGGCGACTCGTTGACCGGTTGCGCGCAGTTGAACGGCTGGCCGGACGTGCCGGTGGCGAAGTCGTAGTCGACGTAGGGCAGGTCCGGGCCCACGCAGTACGGCCAGCCGTAGTTGGCCGGTTTGTCGACGGCCATCCAGCGGCCGTGGCCGGCCGGCCCGCGGGTGGCGTTCGGCTGGTTGGCGTCGGGCGAGTAGTCGGCCAGGTAGGCGACACCGGTGCGCTCGTCGACGTCGAAGCGGAACGGGTTGCGCAGGCCCATCGCGTAGATCTCCGGGCGGGTCTTCGGGGTGCCCTTCTTGAAGAGGTTCCCGCGCGGGATCGAGTAGCTGCCGTCGGCGTTCACCGTGATCCGCAGAAGTTTGCCGCGCAGGTCGTTGGTGTTGGCCGAGCTGCGCTGGGCGTCGAAGGCCGGGTTGCGGTCCGGGCGCTCGTCGATCGGCGTGAAGCCGGACGAGGCGAACGGGTTGGTGTCGTCGCCGGTGGACAGGAACAGGTTGCCGTGCCCGTCGAAGTCGATCTTGCCGCCGACGTGGCAGCAGATGCCGCGGTCCACCGGGACCTGCAGGATCTTCTGCTCGGTGCCCAGCTGGAGGGTGTTGCCACGCAGCTTGAACCGGGACAGCTGGAGGTGCCCCTTGAACGGGGCGAAGTCGGCTGCGGTGCCGGTCTCCGGGGCGTTGCCCTCGTTGACGCTGGGTGTGGCCGGGTCGTCCTCCGGGGTGTTCAGCACCGGGGAGTAGTAGACGTACACCCAGTGGTTGCGGCTGAAGTCCGGGTCGATGGCGATGCCCTGCACGCCCTCCTCGTCGTGCAGGTAGACCGGGAGGGTGGCGGCCAGGACGTTGCGGCCGGTGCTCGGCTCGTGGATGCGGATCTGCCCCTTGCGGGCGGTGTGCAGCACCCGCTTGTCGGGCAGGACGGCCAGGGCGATCGGCTCGCCCGGGAAGTCGTTCAGGGTCACCTTCTGGAAGTCGGAGTCCGGTGGCACGGCGGCCTGGACGGGGTTCCCGAAACCGGTGACCAGCGTGGTGGCGAGCAGGGCGGCGGCCGCGGCGGTGAGCAGTCGTCGCATGTCAGTACCTCAGCCCGGTCAGGTACTGGTAGCCGACGCGGGCGGTGTCCAGGGCCTGCGCCGGGGTACGGGGTGGGCTGCCGGCGTCGTCGCGTTCCACGATGTACTCGACGAGCCCCGCTTCACCGGCCCGGCGGAAGACCCGCTCGAAGTCGATCAGCCCGTCGCCGGGGTCGGCGAAGCCACTGCCCACGTTCATGTCCTTCACGTGGACCTGCTTGATCCGGTGGCGGTTCTTCTCGATCAGATCGACCGGGTCGGCAGCGCCGCGCCACGCCCAGTAGATGTCCACTTCGAGGTGGACCAGGCGTGGGTCGGTCTCCTGGGTGAGTATGTCGAAGCCGGTGCGCTCACCACCGTCCTGGCGCAGGAACTCGTTGTGGTGGTTGTGGTATCCGAAGCTGAGCCCGGCCCGGCGGGCGAGCTCGCCCGCCTTGTTCAGGTCGGCGGCGAAAGCGCGGTAGACGGCGCCGTTGCGGATCGGGCCGTTGGCGTCGGTGCCGAAGTACGGGTGGACGATGTACTTGTTGCCGATGATCGCGGCGTCCTCGAGGGTGCGCTTCCAGGTCTCGGCGTTCCACGGCTGCGGGATGCCGGCGTGCCCGGAGGTGGCGCGCAGGCCCGCGTTGTTCAGGGCGGCGCGGAACTGGGCGGCGGTGCGGCCGACGAACCCGGCGTGCTCGATGCGGGTGTAGCCGATCGCGGCCAGCTGGGTGAAGCTGCCCTCCAGATCGACGGCCAGCTGATTGCGCAGCGTGTAGAGCTGCACGCTGATCTGGTCGCGGGGCACACGATGACTGGACTTGCCACCACCGGCGGCGGCCGGCGAGCCGAGCGCGGTGGACGCTCCGATGGCGGCGGCGCCCACGGCCGCGGCGCCCAGCAGGTTACGGCGGCTCAGGGCGGACTGGCGGGACTGTGACTCGTGCATGCGGTGGTGCCTCCGGTTTCGGCGGGGAACACGGATGGCATGCGGGCGATGACGGAGCCCACATGCGGCAACTTTTGTGCAGAGTGGCTTCCGTACCGCACGCTACCGCCAATTTACGTTCGTCACTAGAGAAACATCTGAATGAAACAATGTAACTTTCGTTGGCAGCGACAAAAGGGCAGGGAGGAGTGGCCGGGCGCGATCACGCCCGGCCCCCGAGGGACAGCGACCGGCTACTGGTTGGAGGAGAAGGCCGCGTCGAACGCCGCCGACGGGGCGTCGAACGCCAGCCGGCGCACGAACTGCAACGCCTCCGGCGCGCCGACCAGGCGGTCCATGCCGGCGTCCTCCCACTCGATGGAGATCGGGCCGTCGTAGCCGATCGCGTTCAGCGCCCGGAAGCAGTCCTCCCACGGCACGTCGCCGTGACCGGTGGAGACGAAGTCCCAGCCGCGCCGCAGGTCGGCCCAGGGCAGGTGGGAGCTGAGCCGGCCGCGCCGGCCGTCGCCGGTGCGCACCTTGGCGTCCTTGCAGTCCACGTGGTAGATGCGATCGGCGAAGTCGAAGATGAAGTTGACCGGGTCGAGCTCCTGCCACACGAAGTGCGACGGGTCCCAGTTGAGGCCGAAGGCGGGCCGGTGCCCGATCGCCTCCAGGGCACGCTTGGTGGTCCAGTAGTCGTAGGCGATCTCACTGGGGTGCACCTCGTGCGCGAACCGCACGCCCACCTCGTCGAAGACGTCGAGGATCGGGTTCCACCGGTCCGCGAAGTCCTGGTAGCCACGCTCGATCATCGACGGCGGGACCGGCGGGAACATCGCCAGCGTGTGCCAGATCGACGATCCGGTGAAGCCGACGACGGTACGCACCCCGAGCGCCGCCGCGGCCCGGGCGGTGTCCTTGATCTCCTCGGCGGCCCGGCGGCGCACACCCTCGGGTTCGCCGTCGCCCCAGATCCGGGCGGGCAGGATGTCCTGGTGCCGTTCGTCGATCGGGTGGTCGCAGACGGCCTGCCCGACCAGGTGGTTGGAGATCGCGAAGACCTGGAGGTTGTGCTTGGCCAGGGTCTCGCGTTTACGTTCGATGTAGCCGTCGTCGGCGAGCGCCTTGTCGACCTCGAAGTGGTCGCCCCAGCAGGCGATCTCCAGGCCGTCGTAGCCCCAGCCGGAGGCCAGCCGGCACACCTCGTCGAACGGCAGATCGGCCCACTGGCCGGTGAACAGCGTGATCGGTCGCGCCATGTTCTCACTTCCTCGCAGCGGCGTCCCAGGAGCGGTACACGGGATTCAAACCCGGCGCGAGGAGCCGGCGAGGGTGAACACGGTCAGGACAGGTCGCGGCGGGCATGCCGGGGTGGGTTGCGCCTCCCGCTCCCGGACACCGCTGTGTCCACGGTCACCGCAACCCACCCTAATCGCGGTGGTACGTCTAGGGAAGACGCCACTGTTGGTTGGCGCCGGTGTGACAGTCCCAGATGTGGATCTGCTGGCCGTCGGCCGAGCTGTTCTGCGACACGTCCAGGCACTTTCCGGACTGCGGGTTACGGACCGTGCCGTTGGACTGGGCCACCCAGTTCTGCGCCCCGCTGCCGTTGCAGGTCCAGAGTTGCGCCTTGGTGCCGTTGGCGGTGCCGCCGCCGGCTACGTCCAGGCACTTGCCGGACTGCGGGTTGCGCCAGACCTGGCCGCTGATCTGCCAGCGCTGGGCGCCGGAGCCGTTGCAGGTCCAGAGCTGGATCTTGGTGCCGTCGGCCGAGCCGCCGTTGCTGATGTCGAGGCACTTGCCGGCCAGCCCGACGACCGGGCCGCCGGTCGGGACGGGCCCGCCCAGTTCCTTGATCCGGATGTTGCGGAACGACGCGTCGTCGCCGTCACCGTGGTTCTGGATGCCGATGTGGCCGGCGAGCGACCGTACCGGATCGGTGTTGGTGAAGTCGTTGATCTTGACGCTGTTGAGGAAGACCTGGAGACGCTCGCCCTCGACCAGGAGCTCGTAGGTGTTCCACTCCCCCGGCGGGTTGAGCGCGGCGTCGCGCGCGGCGATGTCGGCCGCCTTGAACGTGTAGACCGAACCGGTGGTGCGATCGGCCGCGTCGGTGGCGTCGATCTGGATCTCGTAGCCGTTGCCGACCGCCGACCAGGGATCGGCCGACGGCGGGAACCCGATGAAGACACCTGTGTTGTCGTCCCCGGCCAGCTTCCAGTCGAGCTTGAGCGAGTAGCTGGTGAACTGCTTCGCCGAGTGCCAGAACAGGCCCATGCCGCCGGTCGACGTCAAGGTGGCGTCGGTGTTGGTGAAGGCGCCCGGCCCGGCCTGCGACCAGCCGGTCGTGGATCCGTTGTAGAGGGTGGTGTAGCCGGTCTCCGGGCGGCAGTCGGCGTTCGTGCGCTTGGCCGTGTACCGGATGCCGCCGAGCAGGTAGGCCCGGAAGGCGGTCTCGCCGTACGCCGACTGGGTGTGCCCGCCCCCGGTGTAGAAGGAGCGGCCCGCGTCGACCGTCTTGCACCAGGCGTGCGGGTGGTCGGAGCCCATCGTGCCGCCCGAGTAGGAGCCCTCGTCGAGGGTGGCCAGCACGTGCGCGGTGGTGCGGGCGTTGGTGCGGTAGTCGTACCACTCGTCGGTACGCGGCCAGGACTGCGGCAGGTGCGCGGTGGCCGCGTGCGCCCGGTCCTCGACCTTGACCGTGGCCTGCTGGACGGCCGGGTGGGAGGCGAAGTACGCGCCGACGAGCTGCCCGTAGAAGGGCCAGTCGTACTCGGTGTCGGCCGCCGCGTGCACCCCGGTGTAGCCGCCACCGGCGCGGATGTAGGACTCGAACGCGGTCTGCTGGGTGGCGTCCAGGACGTCGCCGGTGGTGTTGAGGAAGACGACGGTCTCGAACCGGGCCAGGTTGGCGGCGTTGAACGCGGTCGCGTCCTCGGTGGCGGTGACCGTGAAGTTGTTCGCCGCGCCCAGGTCCCGGATGGCCTGGACACCGGCGGCGATCGAGTCGTGCCGGAATCCGGCGGTCTTGGAGAAGACGAGGACGTCGTAGGCGGGGTCGGCGGCGACGGCGGGCGTCGCCGCGGCGGTGCAGGCCACGGTGGTCAACACGGCCGTGAGTACACGTTTGAGCATGGTCTCTCTCCTCACTGAGGCAGGGTCCACTGCTGGTTGGCGGCGCCGAGGCAGTCCCAGATGTGGATCTGCTGGCCGTCGGCGGAGTTGTTCTGGGACACGTCCAGGCACCGGCCGGACACCGGGTTGCGCAGCGTCCGGTCGGCCTGGGCGGTCCAGTTCTGGGCGGCGGTGCCGTTGCAGGTCCACAGCTGCGCCTTGGTGCCGTTGGCGGTGTTGCCGCCGGCTACGTCCAGGCACTTGCCGGACTGCGGGTTGCGCAGCACCTGCCCGTTGACCGACCACGCCTGCGCGCCGGAGCCGTTGCAGGTGTAGAGCTGGATCTTGGTGCCGTCGGCGCTGCCGCCACCACTGATGTCCAGGCACTTTCCGGCGAGGCCGACGACCGGGCCGGTACGGGCGGTGGCGAACGTGAACGCGTCGACGTCGAACAGCGCGCCGGCGCCGCCGCTGAACGTCAGGTACAGCGTGGTGGTTCCGGCCGGCGGGCCGGTGATCGTGGCGCTGACGTCGGTGAAGACGTTCCAGCCGCCGGTCACCGGCACGGTCGCCGAGCCGAGCACGGTCCCGGTGGCCGAGCCGGCCCGGACCTGGAGCGTGCCACCGGCCCCGGCCGACGACACCCGGGCGGTGACCCTGGTGACGTTGCCCAGCTGGTACGGCTCGAACGCGATCCAGTCGCCGTTGTGGATGTCGCCGACGGTCTTGCCGCCCTCGGCCTCCGGCTTGCTGAACACGCCCACTCCGGCCGACGTCCGGTAGTGCTCGGCCTGCCGGTGCGCGGGCTGGAGGGTGTGCTGGGTGTGGGTGGTGAGGCCACCCGCGTCGGTGTACTCGGCGTCGAAGACCGCGAAGATGTTGGCCGCGGTGTCGTGCTCGCCGTCGACCGGGATGGTCAATGAGCCGGTGCAGCCGGTCTTCGAGGTGATCTGGTGCCCGTGCTGGTCGTGGCCGAGCACGTAGGTCATCTTGACCCGGGCGCAGTCGATCGACGGGTCCTCCGGGTCGGTCACGGTCACCGAGTAGGCGATGGTGTCGCCGAAGTTGAAGACCTGACCGTTGCCGGGGGCGTTGATCCGTACCGCCGGGGCGGTGTTGCCGACGCCGATCTGGACGCTGTCGCTGCCCGACGCGCCCTGCGGGTCGGTCACGGTGAGGGTGACGTTGTAGGCGCCGTTGCCGGTGAACGTGTGCGACGGGTTGGCCGCCGTGGAGGTGCCGCCGTCGCCGAAGTTCCAGGCGTAGGTGAGCGCCGAGCCCTCCGGGTCGGTCGAGCCGGCCGACGAGAACTGGACCGTCAGCGGGGCCTGGCCGGACGTCCGGTCGCTTGTCGCGTTCGCAGTCGGGGCCTTGTTGCCGCCGCCGACGTGGTCGTAGCGGTACAGCGCCGAGTTCTCGTCTCCGCTGAAGTAGCCGGTGCCGTAGTCGAGCACGTAGAGCGCGCCGTCGGGACCGAACGCGAGGTCCATGACCTGCTTGCCGTTCCAGGTGAAGTTCGAGATCTCGCCGGCCGCGCCGTCGCTGCCGACGTGGATCGGCTTGATCCAGCCCCGGCCGAACTCGGCGGCGAAGAAGTGGCCGTCCAGTGACTGCGGGAACTTCGTGGTGGACGGGTTCGCGGCGTCGTAGCGGTAGACCGGGCCGCCCATCGGGGATTCCGAGCCGCCGCCGAACTCGGCCGGGGTGCCGGCGTCTCCGCCGTACCGGATCCAGGAGGTCTTGGCGGCCGGCAGCGTGCCGAGGCCGGTGTTGCGCGGTGAGTTGTTGACCGGCCCGGCCGCGCAGTTGAACTTGGCGCCGACGGCGCCGGTGGCGAAGTTGAAGTCGGCGTAGGTCTCGGCCGCGGTGTTGGTGCCGGTGCAGTACGGCCAGCCGTAGAAACCGGGACCGGTGAC
The DNA here is from genome assembly GCF_040638175.1 of Actinoplanes sp. NPDC026670. Taxonomy (NCBI): domain Bacteria; kingdom Bacillati; phylum Actinomycetota; class Actinomycetes; order Micromonosporales; family Micromonosporaceae; genus Actinoplanes; species Actinoplanes sp. NPDC026670. The sequence goes on along the minus strand of NZ_JBEZXU010000038.1, from coordinate 30,721 downwards.
CCGGTCGAACTCGACCTGGCCGCTGGGCCCACGGGCCGACGACGAGCCGGCGTCCGGGCCGTAGTCACCGACGTAGACCACGCCGGTGGCCTTGTCGACGGTCATCCGGAACGGGTTGCGGAAGCCCATCGCGTAGATCTCGGGCCGGGTCCCGGCCGTCCCGGGGGCGAACATGTTGCCGGCCGGCGAGGTGTACGTGCCGTCCGCGGCGACCTTGATGCGCAGGATCTTGCCGCGCAGGTCGTTGGTGTTGCCGGCGGTCCGCTGGGCGTCGAAGGCCGGGTTGCGGTTGGTGCGCTCGTCCAGGGGCGCGTAGCCGTCGGACTGGAACGGATTGCTGTCGTCGCCTGTCGACAGGTAGAGGTTGCCGGCCGCGTCGAAGTCGATGTCGCCGCCGACGTGGCAGCAGATGCCGCGGGAGGCGGGCACGTCGAGGACGGTCCGCTCGGCGCTGAGCTTCCAGTCCGCGGTCAGGGTGAACCGGGAGAGCCGGTTGACGCCGTTCCAGGCCGAGAAGTCGGTGCCGGTGTCCGGGGCGTCGCCGGCCGGGGTGCTCAGCGGCGGCGCGTAGTAGAGGTAGATGAACCGGTTGGCCGCGAAGCCGGGGTCGACGCCGACACCCTGGAGGCCCTCCTCGTCGTGGGCGTAGACGGCGAGGGTGCCGACGACCGCGGTGTTGCCGGCCGCGTCGGTGCGGCGCAGGGTGCCGTTGCGGGAGGTGTGCAGGACGGACCGGTCCGGCAGCACGGCGAGGCTCATCGGCTCGCCCACCTCGGGTTCGCCCTTGGCCAGGGTGACCTGCTGGAAGTCGGCCGGGTCGACCGGATGGGCCTGAGCCGGGGCGGCGGCGAACACGGACAACAGGATCACGACGGCCCACCATGGTCGGCGCGACGAAACGGGCATAGCTCTGCCATCCCTTCGAAACAAGGATTTGCGTCGCCGCGCCGCCGGCGTTCTGAAACACTATTGAAACCATCGACTTTTGTCACTACGTGCGGAACTTTTCAACGCTGGCGGTGAACCGTCTCGTAGGCCAGGGCGGTCAGCGCCGCCTCCACCTCGGCCGGGATCCCGGCCCCGGCCAGCGCCGACATCGCCGCGCCTACCCGCAGCTCGATCAGCCGCTCGACACCGTCCAGGGCGCCCGTCCCGACGATGATCCGGCGCAGCTCGTCCGCGCCGTCCTCGTCCAGCCCCGGGCTGCCGAGCAGCTTCCGGATCCGGGCCGCCTGGTGGAAGTCGGCCGCCTCCCGGGCCAGCGCGATCATCACGGTGCGTTTGCCCTCACGCAGGTCGTCCACTATCGACTTGCCGGTCACCGCCGGGTCGCCGAAGACCCCCAGCACGTCGTCACGCAGCTGGAACGCGTCACCGAGCGGGTCACCGAACGCGGCGTACGTCTCCAGCAGCTTGTCGTCGGCGCCGGCCAGGGCGGCGCCGATCTGCAGCGGCCGGGTCACCGTGTACCGGGCCGCCTTGAGCCGGATCACGGTCAGCGCGCTGGCCGCCGAGCCGTCGCCGACCCCGGAGACCAGATCCAGGTACTGGCCGGCGATCACCTCGGTACGCATCGCGGCGAACACCGCATACCCCCGGCTGATCTGCTCGTCGCTGAGCCCGCAGCCGTGGAACATCTGGTCCGCCCAGGCCGCGCACAGGTCGCCGCAGAGCAGCGCGGTGTTGCGCCCGTAACGTTCCGGGTCACCCCGCCACGCCGACCTGGTGTGCAGGTCGGCGAAGAGGGCGTGCATCGACGGCTCGCCCCGGCGGCGTTCGCTGCCGTCCATGATGTCGTCGTGGATCAGCGCGAACGCGTGGAAGATCTCCAGCGCGGCGGCGGCGGTGACGATCCCGGGGCCGTCCTCGCCGCCGGCGCTGCGCCAGCCCCAGTAGCAGAACTTCGGGCGCAGCCGTTTGCCGCCGGCCAGCACGAACCGCTGGATCGTGCTGAACAGGCCGCGCGGGGTGCCCTCGGGCCACTGCGGGCCCTGATCGGTCAGGAAGTCGGCGAGCCGGGCGTCGAATCGGGCCCGCAGTGTCACGGCCCCTCCCCTACCGGCCGGCCAGGCGCAACAGCAGGCTCTTCACCTCGGTCGCGGCGATCCGGTCGACGGCCACCGACGGATCCGAGCACAGCAGCACCGGCGCGTCCTCGGCCCGGTCGGGCAGCCGGCCGTGCGAGCCGCGGACCGCCCGGGCGCCCGCGTCCAGGCCGACGACCTGCATCAGGTAGCGCATGCCGAGCTTCTTGCGGGCCAGCGCCACCGCGGCCCGCCGTTTCGCGCCGCCTGGATCGGCCGGATCGAAGAACAGCTCGGCCGGGTCGTAACCGGGCTTGCGGTGGATGTCGACCAGGCGGGCGAAGTCCGGAGCCAGGTCGTCGTCGAGCCAGTAGTAGTAGGTGAACCACGCGTCCGGGTCGGCGACCAGCACCAGCTCGCCGGACCGCTCGTGACCCAGGCCGTCGTGCACCTCGGCCACCCCCGGCAGGTCACCGAGCAGGGCCGCCACCTTCGGCACGTCGGCCGGGTCACGTACGTACACGTGGGCGATCTGGTGGTCGGCGACGGCGAACGCCCGGGACGTCCACGGGTCCAGGTACTCCATGCCTGCCTGGGTGTGCACCCGGAGCAGGCCGTTCTCCCGCAGCAGCCGGTTCACGTCGACCGGCCGCCGGACCGGGGTGATGCCGTACTCGGAGAGCGCCACGATCGTCGCCCCACGGGCCTCAGCGGCGTCCAGCAGCGGGCTGAGCACCACGTCGAGCTCGGCCGCCGCGGCCGCCGCACGGATGTCGTCCGGGCCGTGACGTTGCAGGTCGTAGTCGAGGTGTGGGACGTAGACCAGGGTCAGGTCGGGGTCGTGGGCGGCCATCACCCGCTCTGCGGCCCGGCAGATCCAGCGCGACGACTCCAGGCCCGCGCCCGGACCCCAGTAGGAGAAGAGCGGGAACGTGCCGAGCGCCGCCGTCAGGTCGTCGTGCAACTCGGGCGGGTCGGTGTAGCAGTCCGGGTCCTTGCGCCCGTCGGCGTGATAGACCGGGCGGGGCGTGACGGTCCAGTCGACGTCCGCGCCCATGGCGTACCACCAGCAGATGTTGGCGACCGTGTAACCGGGATCGGTGCGGCGCGCGGCCTGCCAGACCTTCTCCCCGCCGACCAGGGCGTTGTGCTGGCGCCAGAGGAACACCTCGCCCAGGTCGCGGAAGTACCAGCCGTTGCCGACGATGCCGTGCCCGGCCGGGGTCTCGCCGGTCAGCAGGGTGGCCTGCACGCTGCAGGTGACCGCCGGGAGCACCGGGTCGAGCCGGGCGGCGGCGCCGATCGACCGCAGCCGGGGCATGTGTTCGAGCAGGCGCGGGGTCAGTCCGACCACGTCGAGGACCACGAGTTTCGTCATCACTGCACCCCGGTCAGCTGGTCGCGGGTCCAGGCCAGTTCACCGGCGATGCCGTCGGCCAGTTCCGCGGGCGAGGTGGGACGCTGCCCGGCCGGCAGGACGTCCCAGGTGTAGGTCTCCACATCGAAGTGATCGCAGTCGACGACGGTCAGCTGTGGTGTGGTGGCGGTCAGCGGTGGCGCCGGTGGCACGTGCAGCGGGACGTGGAAATGGATCCGCCACGGCCCCGGCGGGTTCTCGGTCAGGGCGATGTCCAGGTCGTCGCAGGCGTGCCCGGCGGCGCTGCGGGTCTGGTGCAGGAACCGCGGCTCGGCATACTGCTCCAGCACCGGCCGGGCGGCGACCGGATCGGCCACCTCCAGCGCGGCCGACACCTGCACCTTCACCACCGGGATCCCGGCCGTGGCCAGCCTCTTCACAGCTTCGACGGGGTCCTCCCAGGCGCAGGCCAGATGGGCCAGGTCGAGGCAGACGCCGAGCCGGTCGGTGTCGGTTCCGGCGAGCATGTCGACGGCCTGGGCGGTGGTCTCGGCGACACAGCCCGGCTCGGGTTCGAACGCGACCCGTACTACCCGGCCGGTCTGCCAGGCGATCTCGGCCAGCCCGCCGGCGAGCCGGTCGAGCATGTGCCGGGCGGCGTCGCGCTGAGCCTGCGGCCACGGCTCGCGCCAGGCCAGCGGCAGTGTCGACACCGAACCGCGTTCGGCGTCGTCGGGCAGCAGGTCGACCAGGACCCGGGCCAGGTCGAGGGTGTAGTCGAGGCGGGCCGTGGTGGTCCAGTCCGGCCGGTAGACGGCGTGTTTGACCACCGGCGCCTGGAACGCCTCGTAGGGGAAGCCGTTGAGGGTCACCACCTCCAGGCCACGGGCGTCGAGCTCGCGACGCAGCAACCGCCGGGCCGCGCCGTCGTCGGCCAGGGCGGCGGCCACCGGGGCGGCCAGCCACAGACCGAGGCCGAGCACGTCGGCGGCGAGACGTTCACGCACGGGTACGGCGTACGTGTCCAGCTGCCCGATGATCCCGGGCAGGTCCTCGGCCGGATGCACGTTGGTGCAGTAGCTCAGGTGCACCTGGCGGCCGTCCGGTCGGCGCAGCCGCATCAGCTTCCCCCTCGCAGGATCGAGCTGCCCTCGAAGAGCGGTCCGGTGTCGCCGAGATCGCTGAGGTCGAGCCGCCCGGACTGCCCGTAGAACTCGACGGGATTACGCCACAGCACCCGGTCCACGTCGTCGTCGGTGAACCCGGCCGCCAGCATCGCCTCCCCGGTCCGCACGGTGAGCAGCGGATCCGACCTCCCCCAGTCGGCGGCCGAGTTGACCAGCACCCGGTCCAGCCCGTGCTCGCGCAGGATCTCCACCATCCGGGACGGCGACATCTTGGTGTCCGGGTAGATGGAGAACCCCATCCAGCAGCCGGAGTCGTGCACGGCGGCGACGGTCACCTCGTTGAGATGGTCGACGACCACCCGGCCCGGGTCGATGCCGCTCTCCCGGACCACGTCCAGGGTCCGTTTCACACCGTGCGCCTTGTCCCGGTGCGGGGTGTGCACCAGCGCCGGCAGTTCGTGCTCGACGGCCATCGCCAGCTGCCTGGTGAACGCCTCGTCCTCCTCGGGGGTCATCGAGTCGTACCCGATCTCCCCGACCGCGACCACCGCGTCCTTGTCCAGGTAGCGCGGCACCAGGTCGAGCACCGGACGGCAGCGCGGGTCGTTCGCCTCCTTCGGGTTGAGGGCGATGGTGGCGTGGTGGCGGATGCCGAACTGGGCGGCCCGGAACGGCTCCCACCCGACCAGCGAGTCGAAGTAGTCGGCGAACGAGCCCGGGTTCGTCCGCGGCTGGCCCAGCCAGAACGCGGGTTCGACGACGGCCCGGACACCGGCGGCGGCCATCCGCTGGTAGTCGTCGGTGGTGCGTGAGGTCATGTGGATATGCGGGTCGAGGATGCGCACGGGACCTCCAGGGCGTTCAGGGGATGGGGTCGAGCAGGCGATACGCGTCGTCCGGCAGCCGCCGTCCGGCCGCTTCGCGCTCCGCGCGCAGAGCGGCGACCATCGCGGTCAGCTCACGGTCGGCCCGTCGGTCCAGGTCGGACACGACCTCGAGGGGTACGGCCAGAAAAACGCACTTGAGTACGGCGTGCCGCCACGCGTGCTGGTCGAGGCGCCCGGCGTACGGGCCGAGGGCGGCCGCGAGGAGCCGGGTGTCGTTGGTGCGGATCGCGTCGTGCAGCAGCGGGACGGCCTCGGCGCCGAGCGGCAGGCCGGGCAGCGCGGTGAGGATCGCGAGCTTCTCGTTGGTGTCGCCGTGCCGGTAGAGGTCGTCGATCCAGTAGGGCAGCACGTCCGGTGGCAGGGCCCGCAGCAGCCGGGCGCGGGCGGCGGCCGCGTCGTCGCAGTGGCGGCCCGCCGCGGCGAACGCCCGCACGATCGCGGCCGGGTCGGCTCCGACTCGCGCGACAGCGTCGGCCAGCCAGGCATTGTCTTCCACAACGTCTCCTCCCATCGAATCTCGATCCTGTGGAGTTCCGCGACGACGGTGCGCCGGAACTCAACAAGATCGCAGGAAGTCCAGAGAAGCTGCCGCCACCGCGGGGGCGGCATGGGAATGGCGAGGCAGCTCCACGGCTACCAGGCCGGTGTATCCGGCGGCGGACAGGGCGGCCAGCACCGGCGGGAAGTCGATCTCCCCGGTGCCGAACTCGAGGTGCTCGTGGGTGCCCCGCCGCATGTCGTCGATCTGCACGTTGACCAGGTGGCCGGCGACCGCGGTGACACAGTCGGGGACCGGGTCGGGCTCCAGGCAGCGGCAGTGCCCGATGTCGAGGGTGATGCCGAACCCGGCGGGCGACCCCAGCGCGGCGTGCAGTTTCCGCCAGGCCGCGATGTCGTCGACGAGCATGCCCGGTTCCGGTTCGAAGCCGAGCGTCACATCCTTGCGCCGCGCCCGGTCCAGGGTCTCCGCGCAGCCGTCGACGAGCCGGTCCCAGGCGGTCGACCCGTCGACGTCCGCCGGTTTGACGCCGGCCCAGAACGACACCGCCTCGGCGCCCAGGTCGGCGCCGATGTCGATGGCCCGGCGCAGGAAGTCGAGCCGCAGCTCACGGCCCTCCTCCAGCAGGGTCGGCGAGTGCTTGCGCCACGGGTCGAGCAGGTAGCGGGCACCGGTCTCGATCACCACGCCGAGGCCCAGCTGCTCCAGCCGTCGGCCGACCGCGGCGACCCGGCGGGGCAGCTCGTCCGCGAACGGGTCGAGGTGATCGGTGTCGAGCGTGAGCGCCACCCCGTCGTAGCCGAGGTCGGCGATCACCGAAAGCGCGTCATCGAGCCGATGGTTGGCGAACCCGTTCGTCCCGTAACCGAACCGCAGCCCTTGACCTCCTTGCCCGATTTTTCTGGATTTATCAGCCGAAGTGCCAGCGTCGGGCTTATTCCGGTCGGGCTCCCCCACGGGAATCATGTCGGACTCACCACCTTCGCCAGGTGTTTCGCGGCGACTGCGGCGCCCGCGACCGCGACTCCCGCGACCGGGGCCCCGGCCCGGGCGGTCAGGGCGCCCTGCAACGCCGGGAACGCGGTGATCCCGGCGGCCACCGCGTTCTGCAGCGCCGCCGCGTCCGGCCGGGCCAGCGCACGCTGCTGGGCCGCACCGAACCGAGCCGCATACCAGGCCGAGAGCAGCCCGGCCGCCGGCGCCTGCCGCGACGCGGCCAGTCCGGCGACGACCGCGGTGCCGGCGAGGGTCACCGAGGGCAGCGCGGCATCGGCGCCGGTCGTCTCGCGGCGGGACAACATCGTGATCAGGTACGTGTGAGCCGCCACCGTGAGCGCCGCCGGCAGCGCTGCCCGATGCCGCCCGTGGCCGACACCGAGCAGCACGTCGAGGCCACGGCAGGCCGCCATCACGGCCGGTCCCGCCACGGTGTTCTTGGCTGCCAGGTCATAGGTCCAGACCGCCCCGGCCAGGGGCGCCGCGACGGCGAGCGCCCGCCGGCCCCCGGCGGCCGCGGCCAGGGCCAGGCCCGCGCCGGTCAGTCCGGCGGCGATGCCGAGCGCGGTGTTCGGGCTGACCCGCCCGGACGGGATGGGCCGTCCCGGGCGCTCGACCGCGTCGATGTGCCGGTCGGCCCAGTCGTTGGCGGCCATCCCGGCCCAGTAGAGACAGACCGACGCCCCGGCCAGCCCCAGCGTCCGCGGCCGCAACGTGCCCGCGGCCGCGGCGCCGGCAACGACGTCTCCCGGCACCGACAGGGCGGCCGGCGCGCGGACCAGCCGGGCGATGTCCCGCCAGCGGGTCATGCCGCGCCGTCCGCGGCTTCCGGCGTCTCGCCCGCCGCCGGGCCTTGGCTCGGCGCGGCCGGGGCCTCGTCGGCCGGGGTGAGAGCGGCGGCGAAGTCGACCAGCAGCCGCCACTGGTCGGCGAGGCCGTGCGGGACGTCGCCGAGTGGGTCCTTGAAGAAGAAGGCCAGCTCGGTGAGCGGCCCGGACCGTCCGGCGGCGTGGGCGGCCGCGGTCAGCCGGGCCAGGTCCAGCACGAGCGGGGCAGCCAGCGCCGAGTCACAGCCGTGCCAGGTGAACTCCAGGCGCATCCGGGTGCCCAGGAACCCGGCGAACGTGACCAGATCCCAGGCGGTCTTGAAGTTGCCGATGTCCTCGACGTACTCGATCCGGACCGTGCCCTGCGGCTGCTGCCCGAGCGTCTCCTGGAGCACCCGCTGTTTGCTGGCGCTCTTGGCGCTGTTGGCCGCCGGGTCGGCGAGGTTGGCCCCGTCACCGCCGCCGAGCAGGTTGATCCCGGTCCAGGTGCGCACGTCGAGGTGCCGCTGGGCGAACATCGGCGCGAGCACCGACTTGAGCAGGGTCTCGCCGGTCTTGCCGTCCCGGCCGCCGTAGGGCAGCCGCTGCCGGCGGGCGAGTTCGTCCAGCGCGGGCAGGCGGGCGCCGGTGGACGGCGTGAAGTCGACGTAGGGGCAGCCGGCTCGCAGGGCGGCGTAGGCGTAGAGGGCACTGGGCGGCAGCACCGGCCGCTCGCCGGTCATCGCCGCTTCGAGCCGGGCGAGACTCGCGTACGCCGGATCGTCGTCCGGGACCGGCTCGGTGGAGGCGACGTTGATGACGACGACCCGGTCCAGGCCGTGCCGTTCCCGGAACTCCACCAGGTCGGCGACGATCAGCCCGGCGGTCGCCGCCTGGGTGGCGGCGTGCGGCAGCGACCGGACGTCGGCGTCCACCGCGGTGAGGTCGGTGTGCACGGCCGCCACCAGCGACGCCGGGACCACTCCGGCGTCGGCGAGGGCCTCGGCCTTCTTGGTCAGCGGCACCGCCGACGGGTCGTGGCCACCGAAGACGAGGTCGCCGAACCCGGGCAGGGCGGCGCTGTTCAGATCGGGTAGTTCGGTGACGCAGCCGGTCGGCGCGGCCAGGCCGGCGCGCAGGGCGAGAGCTCCGACGATGCTGGTGACCGCGACACTTCCGCGGCCGCCGACCAGCCAGACACCCAGGGACATGACTCCTCCGATTCGTGGCGACGATTCGTTGGCGGCTCGTGCGGCGACAGGCGGAGCCGGTGCGGCGTTCCGGCTCCGCCCGCCGGTCATCGGCCACCCGGCCCGGGTACGGGAATCCCCTCCGTACCGTCGCCGGGTGGTGGTTTTCTCCTCGCCGCCCGTCCGGTCACGGGGCGCACCGTGGCCGGACCCTCGCGGGCGGCGGGGAGGTTCATGCGGCATCGATCAGGCAGCAGTGGTCAGGCGGCCACCTCCGCGAGGATCGGCTCCACGTCGGTCCAGCCGGAGCCGTGGCCGGCGGAGCGGATGACCGCGTCCAGCACCAGTTGCACCTGAAGCGCGTCGGTGAACGACGGGGTCGGCTCGCCTCCGGTGGCAATCGCTTCGACGAGGTCGCGGGCCTGGTGGGTGAAGGCGTGCTCGTAGCCGATGCCGTGGCCGGGCGGCCACCACGCCGACAGGTACGGGTGATCGGGTTCGGTCACCAGGATGCGGGTGAAGCCCTGTTCGCCGGACGGTTCGGTGGCGTCGTAGAACTCCAGCTCGTTCATCCGCTCGAAGTCGAACGCCACCGACCCGCGCGAGCCGTTGATCTCCACGCGCAGCCCGTTCTTGCGGCCGGTGGCGAACCGGGTGGCCTCGTAGGTGGCGATCGCGCCGCCGTCCAGCCGGGCCAGGAACAGCGCGGCGTCGTCGACGGTGACGGGGCCGGTGGCCGTACCGCTGCCGCCGTTCTCCTCGGTGGAGGCGCTGAGCCCGCTGGAGGCCTGCGGCAGCGGCCGTTCCTTGACGAACGTCTCGGTCAGCGCGGTCACCCCGGTGATGCGCTGACCGGAGACGAACTGGGTGAGATCGATGATGTGCGCCCCGATGTCGCCGAGGGCGCCGGAGCCCGCCTTGTCCTTCTGCAACCGCCAGACCAGCGGGAACTGTGGATCGGTGATCCAGTCCTGGAGGTAGACGGCCCGGATGTGCCGGATGTCGCCGATCCGCCCGTCGGCGACCATCCGCCGCATCAGGGTGACCGCGGGAACCCGGCGGTAGTTGAAGCCGCACATCGACCGGACGCCGTTCGCCTCGGCGCGGGCGGCCGCGGCGGCCATCTCCCGGGCCTCGGTGATGGTGTTCGCCAGTGGCTTCTCGCAGAGGACGTGTTTGCCCGCTGCGAGGGCCGCGATCGCGATCTCGGCGTGGCTGTCACCAGGTGTGCAGACGTCGATCAGGTCGATGTCGTCCCTGGTCACCAGTGACCGCCAGTCGGTGGTGTGTTCCTGCCAGCCGAGCCGGGCCGCGGCCGCGGCGACGTTCGCCTCGTCCCGGCCGCAGACCGCCGTCATCCGGACGTGCAGCGGCAGCTCGAACACGCGGTTCACGGTGCGCCACGCCTGGGAGTGCGCGGCGCCCATGAACGCGTAGCCGACCATGCCGACCCGCAAGAGTGATTGCGTGGACAAGTTGGGTCTCCCCCCGTACGCGGTCAGAACCCGAGCTGGATGTAGCTGCTCGCGTTCTCCTTCGTGATGGTTTCCGAGGCCAGCACGATCTCCTTGGGCACCTGGAGTTCCACCAGGTCGGCCAGGCCCTTCTTCTGGCCGATCAGCCGGGCCAGGGAGATCGCGGAGGAGGCCATCGACGGGCTGTACGTGACAGTCGCCTTGAGCACCGTGTTGTCGGCCTGGATCGTCTCGATCGCCTTCTTCGAGCCGGCACCGCCGACCATGATGAACTCGCTGCGGCCGGCCTGGTTGATCGCGGCCAGCACGCCGACGCCCTGGTCGTCGTCGTGGTTCCACAGGGCGTCCATCTTCGGCAGCGCCTGGAGCAGCTGGGATGCCTCCTGCTGTCCGGAGTCGACGGTGAACCGGGCGGCCCGCCGGTTGGCGACGGTGAACCCGGCCGCCTTGAGCGTGTCGGAGAAGCCCTTGGACCGGGTCTGGGTCAGCTCCAGCTCGTCCATGCCGGCGATCTCACCGATGATCGGGCTGGCCACGCCCTTGGCCTTCATCTGGGTGATGATGAAGTCCGCGGCGGCCACCCCCATGCCGTAGTTGTCGCCCATGATCTGGGTGCGGTAGGCGCGTGCGTCCGGGAACGCCCGGTCCAGGTTGACCACCGGGATGCCGGCCGCCATCGCCTCCAGGCCGAACGAGTTGAGCTCCTTGCCGTCGTGCGGCAGCAGCACGATCACCGTCGGCTTCTGCCCGATCAGGGTGGACAGGGCGGCCCGCTGGGCGGCGGCGTCGGCGCCCGCCTCGACCGACTTGAACTCGACGTCGGTGTAGGTGGCGGCCTGGGCCTTGGCGTTGTTGGTGATGGCCGCGATCCAGCCGTGGTCGGCGGCCGGCGCGGAGAACCCGATGGTGACCTTGGTGCCGGGCGCCGCGTTGCCGCCGCCGCTGGTGTCGGCGGCCTTGGTCTGTGCGGCGGTCGGGGCGGCCTCGTTGCTGGTGCACGCGGTGAGGAGGGCCCCCGCACCCACCGCGGCGCCGCCGAGAAGCAGCCGGCGTCGTGACAGGTCGGAATTGATCTTGGACATGACCATCTCCTATGTCTTCATGAGAACGGGCGTTTCAGGGTGTACGGATCCCGGCGACCGTTCTTTTCGAACGGTCACCGCGCCTTTTTCAGTGCTTTAGTTGCGGGCGAAGAATCGTGTGAGGGATTTGAACCGGAACTGCTGAACCAGCACTGCGGCGACGATGATGCCGCCCTTCACCATGTTCTGGGCCTCGGTGGAGAGGCCGTTGATGGCGAACAGATTCGTGATCGTCGCGAAGATCAGGACGCCCAGGATGGAGCCGACGATCGTGCCCCGTCCGCCGCTGAGCAGAGTGCCACCGATGATCGCGGCGGCGATGGCGTCCAGCTCGTACAGGTTGCCCATGGCCGCCTGCGCAGAGGTCGCCTGCGAGGTGAGCATGATCGCCGCGATGCCGCAGCAGAGCCCGGACAACCCGTACAGCAGCATGGTGTGGCGTTTGACGTTGATGCCGGCCAGGCGGGCGGCCTCCGGGTTGCCGCCGACGGCGACCGTGCGCCGGCCGAACGTGGTGCGGTTGAGCAGGATCCAGCCGGCCACCGCCACCGCGGCCAGGATGTAGACCAGCCACGGGATGCCGAACAGCTTCGAACTGGCGATGCTGTTGATGAAGGTGTTCGAGGAGATCTGCGTCTGCTTGCCGGAGATCGCCGCGGCCAGGCCGCGGGCCGACACCAGCATCGCCAGGGTCGCGATGAAGGGCACGAGACGGCCGTACGAGATGAGCACCCCGTTGATCAGCCCGACCGCCACGCCGACCACGATCGCCGTGAAGATCATGCCGGCCGCGCCGTACGCCTGGGTGGCCAGCGTCGTGCACCACACCCCGGCCAGGGCCACGATCGCGCCCACCGAAAGGTCGATGCCCCCGCCGATGATCACGAAGGTCATTCCCACCGTGACCACGCCGACCACCGACGCCAGCTGGAGGATGGACAGGATGTTGGTCCACACCCAGCTGGAGTTGCCGTACAGCTCCGGCTGGGTGATCGCGCCGATCACGATCAGCGCGACCAGCACCCCGACCAGGACCAGGTTGCGGGTCACCGACTCACCCGACTCGCCGGCCCACGAACGTTTACGTCCACCCGGCAGGGCGGGCTCGGGGCCGGTCTGCGCCGGCGCCTGAAGCCCGGTGCCGTCGCTGAGGGTCACGCTGGCGCTCCTTCCATGAGCGACCCCGCCATGACGAGGTCGAGGACCGTGTCTTCGTCGATTTCGGTGGACGGCGCCTGATGGACGACCCGGCCCTCCCGCATCACCAGCACCCGGTCGGACAGGCCGAGCACCTCGGGCACCTCACTGGAGACCAGCAGCACGCCCACCCCCTCGGCGGCGAGGCGGCGGATCACCCGGTACAGCTCGGCGCGGGCGCCGACGTCGACACCGCGTGTCGGTTCGTCGAGCAGCAGCAGACGGGTGTCGCCGAGCAGCCAGCGGCCGACCACCACCTTCTGCTGATTGCCGCCGGACAGGGTGCCGACCGGGCGGCGCACGTCGAGCGGGCGCAGATCCAGGGAACCGGCGATCCGGTCCGACTCGGCGCGCTCCCGGCGGGCGTTGGTGAACCCGAGCCGGGCCAGGCCGGTGAAGGTGGCCAGGGTCATGTTGCGGTAGATCGGCTCGCCGAGCAGCAGCGCCTGGCTCTTGCGCTCCTCCGGGGCCATGCCCATGCCGGCCCGGACCGCGGCGCCGACACTGCCGGCCCGCAGCGGTTTCCCGCCGACCTCGACGGTTCCGGTGTCCGGGCGGCGGGCGCCGTAGATGGTCTCCAGCAGCTCCGAACGGCCCGAACCGACCAAGCCGGCGATGCCGACGATCTCGCCCGCGCCGACACTGAGCGAGACGTCCCGGAACTCACCCTCACGGCTCAGATCCCGTACGGTCAGCAGCTCCTCGTGTTGAGCCGGCTCCGGGCGGGGCGGGAAGACGTACTCGATGGTCCGTCCGGTCATCCGGCTGACCAGCTCGCTGGTCGGCGTCTCGGCGGCGGACAGGTTCGCGGCGGTGGTCCGGCCGTCCTTGAGGACGGTGACCCGGTCGCCGATCTCGCGGATCTCCTCCAGCCGGTGCGAGATGTAGATGACGGCGATGCCCTGGGCGGTCAGCCGGCGGATGATCCGGAACAGGTTCTCCACCTCGTCGTGGGCGAGCACCGCGCTGGGCTCGTCCATGATCAGCAGCCGGGCCTCCTGGGACAGCGCGCGGGCCATGCTGACCACCTGCTTCCCGGCGGCCTGGAGAGCGTGCACCATCCGGCGGGCCGGGATCTCCTCATGGCCGAGAGAGCCGAGAATCTTGCGGGTACGGTCGGCCATCGCACCGCGGCGCACGAAACCCAGCCGGCGCGGCTCGTGGCCGAGGAACACGTTCTCGGCCACCGACAGGTCGTCGACCAGGTCGAGTTCCTGGTAGATGGTGGCGATACCGGCCTTCATCGCGGCCTGCGGGTTGCCGAACGTCACCGGCTCGCCGAGCCATTCGACGGTTCCCGAGTCCGGGCGGTGCACGCCGGAGAGCACCTTGATCAGGGTGGACTTGCCGGCGCCGTTCTGGCCGAGCAGGCAGTGCACCTCACCGGCCCGCACCTCGAGCTGCACGCCGTCCAGCGCCTTCACACCCGGGAACGTCTTGACCAGGTCGGTGAGCCGCAGAACCACTTCTTGAGCTTTGTCGTCGGTCATGTCGCCTCCCCCTTGCTCTTCGGCGGTCACGTCTCTCGTCGCCTTTCGGCGGTCACTTTCTTCTTCGCCCTTCGGCGGTCAGTTCTTTTCTCCGCCCGTCGGCGGTCAGTTCTCGTCTCCGCCGTTCGGCGGTCAGTTCTTTTCTTCGCCGCCCGGCTTTCATGACGCCTGTTCGAAGGCCACGTCGCTGGCCAGCACCGCGGCCCCGGTCACTCCGGCGCGGGAGCCCAGCTCGGACAGGACGATCGGCAGGTTGCCGGTGGCCAGCGGCAGCGACCGGCGGTAGACGGCGCTACGGATCTCGGCGAGCAGGATGTGCCCCAGCTGGGCGAGCCCGCCGCCGATCACGATCATCGACGGGTTGACGAAACTGACCAGCGACGCCAGCACCGAACCGATCCGGTGGCCGCCCTCGCGGATCAGCTTGATGCAGGCCACGTCCCCCTCGGTGGCGCCCTCGGCGACGTCACGGGCGGTCAGCGTGCCGTTGGCGGCGAGCCGGTCGGCGAGCGCCTGGGACGCGCCGGAGCGGGCCGCGACCAGGGCTTCCCGGGCCAGCGCGGTGCCGCTGAACAGCGCTTCCAGACAGCCGACGTTGCCACAGGAGCACATCGGACCGTGCGGGTCGACCTGGATGTGGCCGATGTCGCCGGCGCACCCGTCCGTACCGCGATAGACCTCGTCGTTGAGGTAGATGCCGCAGCCGATGCCGGTGCCGACCTTGACGAACAGGAAATCCTGCACGCTGTGCGCGACCCCGCCGTGCTGCTCGCCGACGGCCATGATGTTCACGTCGTTGTCGACGACCGCGGGACATCCGTGCTCGCGGGTGAGCAGCTCCCGCACGCCGAACCGGTCCCAGCCCGGCATGATCGGCGGCGACACCGGCACCCCGTCCCGGAAGCTGACCGGCCCCGGAACCCCGATCCCGATCGCGTCGAGCCGTTCATAGGCGCCGTCGACCCGGGCCTTGGCGAGCAGCTCGTTGACCCGGTGCAGGGTGGCCTTCGGCCCGGACCGGATGTCCGCCTCCTCGGTGTAGGCGGCGACCGGTTCGAGCCGCCCGTTGGTGACCTCGACGTCGATCGAGCTGGCCCCCAGATCGACCGCGGCGAACCGCAGCCGGGGATGCAACTCGACGAGAGTGGACCGGCGGCCGCCCCGGGACGCGGCCATCCCGGCCTCGACCACGTAGCCCTGAGCGACCAGACGCTCGACCTCGGCAAGCAGCCGGGGCCGGGGAAGTTGCAGGCGATCGGCCAGCTCGGCTCGCGAGATGGCGCCCTCGTTACGCAGCAGGCGCAGCAGCTGCAAGTAGGGGGGATCGATCGTCATACGCACGGTTGACCTCATATCCGCACGCCACGGCGTGCCCGAGCCTGTCGGCTGTGACATCCAGGTTTCGGAGTGTTACATGCGCCACAGTAGAAGCCTTTGCTCTCACTGTCCACAGCTTCTTCATGATCTACAACGAACTTTCGCCAAATCCTGCAAAAGCCCCCGGCTAGCCGTAGCTCAGCCATGTTTCACGACCGTCCGTCACCCTCCCCAACAGGGACCAGCGCACACGATCGCCGATCGTGGGCTTACGTCATCGTCGGAGCGTGGTCAGGCGCACACGTTGGGCCGATCGTGGACGTTCATCCACGCCGGGGCGACGACCGGAGCACGCACAACGCCAACGTGTGCTCCTGTCACCGCTCGACCCAGCCGGCTCCGACGTAGCTCTGGATCATCGGCGGTTAGGGTCACGGGATGCCGGACTCCATTGACCTGCCGTTCGACGCCGTGCTCTTCGACTGTGACGGGGTGCTCGTCGACTCCGAGGCCATCACCAACGCCGTGCTCCGGACGATGCTGCACGAACTCGGCTGGGCGATCTCCGCGGAGGACTGCTTCCGGCTCTTCGTCGGCCGGGCGCTGCGCGACGAAGCCCCGGTCATCGAGGCGCACACCGGCTTCACGGTGACCGACGAGTGGCTGGGCGGTTTCCGCAAACGCCGCAACGACGCGCTCGCCCTGGACCTGCTGCCGATCCCGGGCGCGGTCGCCGCCGCCCGCGAGATCGACCGGCTCTACGCCGGCCGGCTGGCCTGTGCCAGCGGCGCCGACCGGCACAAGGTCGAGTTGCAGCTGACCAAAGTCGGTCTCGACACGGTCTTCGCCGGCAAGATCTTCAGCGGGATGGAGACTCCGCGCAGCAAGCCGGCCCCCGACGTCTACCTGGCCGCCGCGGCCGCTCTCGGCGTCGACCCGGCCCGCACCGCGGTCGTCGAGGACACCCCCACCGGGGTCCGGGCCGGGGTGGCCGCCGGCGCGACGGTGTTCGGTTACTGCCCGCCGGACAGCCCGTCCCACAACCCGCCGCAGACCCTGCTGGCCGCCGGCGCCACCCACATCTTCACCGACATGGCGGCGCTGCCGGCGCTCCTGACCACGGGATGAACACCGGCCCATCGTGGGGTGGCGCACGAGTTCACCGTCATCTCCGGGCACATCCCACCGGCGATCCCGGCCGATTCGCCACCGGAACCGGTGGCCGATCGATCACGATCGCCTCGGTGCTCACCGGTGCTCGGTGTCGCGGGAGTGCTCGATCAGGGCCTCGACGTGTTCGGCGGGCATCGGGCGGCCCAGCAGGTCGCCCTGCCCGAGGCGGCAGCCGGTGGCGTACACCGTCTCCAGATCGTCGTCGGTGGCCAGGCCGTCGGCGATGACGTCCAGGCCGAGGCGGCGGCCCAGGGTCACGGCGACGTCCATGATCGCGCCGACTTCGGACGAGGCGCCGGCCGGGCGGCTGAAGACGGCACGGTCGACTTTGAGCACGTCCACCGGGAGGACCCGCAGGCGGCTCAGTGAGGTCGGGCCGGCGCCGAAGTGGCCGACCGCCGTACGCACGTCGCTCATCCGCAGCCGCCGCAGCTGTTCGGCGAGCCGTTCCCCGGATTCCGGCCCCTGGTGCAGGTCGTCCTCGCTGACCTCGACGACGAGCGCCGACCGTGGCAGCCGGTGGGCCGACAGCACCTCGTCGAGCCCCGAGTGGAACACCTCGTCACCCAGTTCGCCGGGGCGGACGCCGATCGAGAACCACAGCGGTTGATACTGCCGCCGCCACGCCGCGACCTGCCGGCACGTCCGCTGCAACGCCCATCGCCGCAGGTCACCGAGCACGCCGAGGTCCTCGGCGAGGGCCAGCAGTTCGTCGGCGGGCAGCCGCCCCAGCGTCGGATGCCGCCAGCTGAGCACCGCGTCGACCCCGACCGGATGGCGCCCGGCGAGCTCGAACACCGGCTGGAACAGCAGCTCCACCTCGTTGCGGTCGACGGCGGTGGGCAGGTCCTGTTCGAGTGTGGACCGGCGGACCAGCCGCTCCTCGATGACCTCGTCGTACCACTCGACGCCGCCCGGTGGCTGGGGCCGGGCCATCCGCAGGCCGAGGCCGGCGCGGCGCAGCACCTCGTCGACGTCGGTGTCCGGGCAGAGGTCGCTGAGCCCGGCCCAGACCTGGAGGTGCGCGCTGGCCCCGTCCAGCTCGTAGGGCGCGGTCAGCGCGGTGACCAGCTGGTTGGCGAGCAGGTGGGCGCGGACCGCGCCGTTGCGGGTCACCACCGCGAGGCGGGCGTCGCCGACACGGGCCGGGACGTCGGTGTCGCCGATGCGGGTACGGACCCGGCGCGCCGCCTCGACGAGGACCGTGTCCGACCGCTCCGGACCGTGCACGTCGTTGATCGCGGTCAGGCCGCCGAGCTCCAGCAGGATCAGCGCGCCACCGTCGACGGCGCCCGGCCCGGCCCGGCGCAGCCCGCGGAGGTTGGCGAGCCCGGTCAGCGGGTCCTGGTGGGATGCCTGCTGGAGGGCCTGTTCGAGTTCGCGCTGGTCGGTGACGTCGCGGATGTGCAGCACGAGACTGCGGCCGGGCATCGCCGGGTCGGCGCCGCCCACGGTCCATTCGGTGTCCCGCCAGCGGCCGAACCCGTCCCGGAACCGGGCGGTGACCGACCGCGCGTCGGCGAGGTCGAACCGGTCGGAGTTGAGACACTCGACCAGGAACGCGCCGACCGTGCCGGCCTGCTCCTGGTGCACATGCGCGGTGATCGGGCGGCCGAGGACGTCCTGGTCGGAGAGGCCGAAGAGCCGGGCCGCGGCCGGGGACTGCCAGCACACGGCCAGACCGGTGTCGACCACCACCGCCACGTCGGAGGAGCCGAACATCAGGCTGCGCAGCCGGTTGCCGTGGTGGGTGAGCAGTTCGGCGTGGCGGCGCAGCGCGATCGCCGAGACGAACTCCCGGGTCGCCACCGCGAGCAGCGCGATCACCGCCAGGGCGATCGAGGTCGCGTCCAGGCTGCCGCCATGCAGCAGCTTGGCCACCACCGCCACCGACGAGCCCAGCACCGGCAGCGCGAACAGCGGGAAGCCGGCGGCCGGCTCGCCACCGGCGGGGACCGGCGGCCCGGCGTCCGGGTCGACCCGGACGCTGCCCCACCACATCACCCAGGCCGCGACGTTGACGGCGGCGCCGGACGCGACCGCGGCGAGCGCCGAGTTGGGGTTGGCCGGGTTGTCGGCGGCGATCACCTGCGCGGTGACGCAGACCAGGGCGAGGGCGACGCCGGGGCCGGCCCAGCGCAGGGACGCCCGGTGCCTGGTCGCGTGCACGCCGGCGACCGCCGCGGTGGCGGTCGCGATGGCGCCGAGGAAGGCTGCGATCGCCGACGCGCCGCGCAGGTAGCCGTCGCTGAAGATCAGCACCCAGGTGGGCAGGATGAGGCAGGCCGAGACGCCGGTGATGTCCAGGCAGACCCGCAGCCGGCCGAGCGGGTCGCGGTGCTGGTGGGGGCGCAGCAGGCCGGGCATCATCACGAGCACGACCACGACCAGGCAGACCAGGTAGAGGCGCGCGGACAGGGTGACCCCGTCGGCGGTGGCCTCCGGCTCGACGAGGCTGATGGCCCCGCAGGCCAGCCCGGTGGCGCCGGTGAGGAGCAGCCCGGCGCCGAGCACCTGGGCGCGGAACCGTGGCCCGGCAGTCGTCGCGTGATGGGCGGCCCACAGCATCGCCACGGCCGGGAGCAGCACGCCTCCACTCAGCACCCCGCCCGCGACCGGCAGCGGGAGCAGCACCACGACGGCGAGAGCCAAGACCGATCCACCGACGACGTACGTGGATGGACGCACCGACCGCAGCGCATTCATGCGGCACATCCTACGGAGCCCGGGTCGATCTATTAACAGGCCGTGACCGATCGATGACTCGACACTCGGCGAAGTAATCCTTCAGTGGGTGGGCCACCGGCCGATGGTGGGGTCTATGGCTCTGGGCGATGAGGAGACGGATGAACGGCGAAGCTGAGGCTCGGCGTGTCGGCGCCGGCGCCCTGGTGGGTGTGTCGGTTCTGCTGGCCGGGTTCGCCGTGACGGTGTTCGCACTGAACGTCGCGGGTATCCGTACCCCATCGTTGTTGCTCTGGTCTGCCATGCCGTTGGCGTCGGCCGTCGCGGTGATCTCGCTGGCCGGGGTCGCCCGCAACCCCGCCCTGCCGCCGGCCACCAGGCATTTCTGGCGGGACCTGGCGATCAGCACCGGTTTTGTGGTCGCCGGGTCGCTGGCGCACGCCTTCGACGGGTTGCGTGGCCTGCCCGCGATGACCCTGTCGACCGCCGCGGCCCTGGGTTACGGCGGCTCGGTGGTGGTCAACATGTGGGCGATGGTCCGGTTGCCGCTGCGGTTCGGCAGCCGCGGCGACGTGCTGCGGGCTGCTCTCGACGGGCTCACCGTGCTGCTGGCGGCGGGCGCGTTCTCCTGGCATTTCGTGACCCGGCCGATGATGGACGGCGCCGGGTTCGCGGCGACCGCGGTGCTGGCCGCGTCCCTGACGATGGCCCTCAACCTGCTCAGTCTCTTCGCGGTGGGCAAGGTGGCGCTGGCCGGCCGGGGTCACCTGGCGCCCGGGGTGCTGCCGATGCTGACGCTCGCGCTGGTCGGCGGCACGACGATCGCCGCCGGTCAGCGGTTCGTCGACGAGCCGTGGCTGAGCTCGGCGCAGGTGGCCGTCCCGGTGGTCATGCTGTGCACCGTGCTGGCCGCCCGCAACCAGGCCCGCGCGGCCGCCGGACGCCGGCGTGTCCGGGCCGGCCGGCGGTTGCCGTCGTGGCTGCCGTACGTGGCCATCGCCGCCGTCGACACGCTGCTTCTGGCACTGATCGCAACCGGACACGACGACGCGCTGCCGATCGGCGCGGTCGCGGTCGTGCTGACCGGTCTCGTGGTGGCCCGGCAGCAGACCGTGTTCCGGGAGAACGCGAGCCTGGTCGCCCGCCTCGACCACGGCGCCACCCACGACACGCTGACCGGCCTGCCGAACCGGGCGCTGTTCACCGAACGCCTCGACGCGGCGCTGGCCGCCGACGACCAGGACACGCCGGTCAGCGTCGCGCTGATCGACCTGGACGACTTCAAGACCGTCAACGACACGCTCGGCCACGGCGTCGGTGACGCGCTGCTGGTCGCGGTGGCCGACCGCCTCAACGGAGCGGTCCGCGCCGGTGACACGGTGGCGCGGCTCGGCGGCGACGAGTTCGTGGTGGTGCTGGCCGACATCGACGAGGACGCGGCCGAGGCGGCCGGTCACCGGATCATCGCGGCTCTGGCCGAGCCGGTCGTCGCCCAAGGCCACGAGCTGCTGGTACGGGCGAGCGTCGGCCTCGCCAACGGGCACAGTGGACAGGATGCCGCGGACCTGCTGCGGCGCGCCGACATCGCGATGTACGCGGCCAAACACGACGGCGGCGGTGGCGTGCGGTGCTACAGCGACGTGATGGCCGTGTCGATCGCGGACATCGCGGCCCTGGGCGCGCAGTTGCGCCACGCGATCAATGACGGTCAGCTGTTTCTCCAGTACCAGCCGATCGTCGCGCTCGACACCGGCCGGCTGCGCGGGGTGGAGGCGCTGGTCCGGTGGGCCCATCCGGAACGGGGCATCGTGCCTCCGGTCGAGTTCATCCCGGTCGCGGAACGTACCGGCCTGATCGTCCCGCTCGGTGACTGGGTGCTGCGTGAGGCGTGCGCCCAGCTGGCCGCGTGGCGTTCGGAGCACGGCGACCGCGCGCCCCGGATGCTGAACGTCAACGTGAGCGCCCGCCAGCTGCGCGAAACGGGTTTCGTGGAGCGGGTCGCCGCGATCCTGAACGAGACGGGCGTGCCCGCGCACCGCCTGACCCTGGAGATCACCGAGAGCACGGCGGTGGCGCTGGGCGAGGCGGTGACCCGCCTGGACGACCTGCGCCGGATGGGCATCCGGATCGCGCTGGACGACTTCGGCACCGGCGCGTCGACGTTGACGCTGCTGCACGAGCTGCCGGTGGACCAGCTGAAGCTGGACCGCTCGTTCACGCAGGGCACCGACACGAGCCGCCGGGACACCATGCCGGCCGCGGTGATCGCCCTGGCCGACGCGGTCGGCCTGGACCTGGTGGCCGAGGGCGTCGAGACCGGCGACCAGGCGGCCCGCCTGGCCGAGCTGGGCTACCAGCACGCGCAGGGCTACCACTTCGCCCGCCCGCTGCCGGCCGCCGCCGTGCAGGCCCTGATGGCCGAGCACCCACCGACCCTGGCCACCGCGGATGCCTAGCCGACCACCAGCCGCTCCCCGCCGAAGTCAGCGACGATCTCCATCCGCCCGCCGAGCGCAGCGATGTAAGCAGCGAGGGTTCTCAACTCGCTCGCATCGACCTTGGCGCGTTCGATGGCCGAGACCCGTTCCTGGCGTACGTTCATCCGCTCAGCGACCTCAGCCTGAGTCAGCCCGAGGCGCTTACGCATCTCGGCAAGCCGATGAGCTCGGCTGACGTTGATGAGAGCCTGCGCCCCGGCCTCGACCTCGGCGCGGTCCTCAGAGTCGGGAAAGAACTCGGCGAGGAAACCATCACGGCCATACCCATGGGTGCTGCTCATGACTCCTCCTTCTCCTTCAGATAGGTCGCATACCTCGCCTCAGCGAGTGGGATCGACTGCCGGTACCAGGCGCTCCACTGCCCGGCCTTGTCCCCTGCGACAAGGAGGACCGCGTTACGCGCAGGATCGAAAACGAAGAGGACCCGGATCTCCGTAGTCCCGGCCGAGCCTGGCCGAAGCTCTTTGAGGTTGTGCAGGTTCGAGCCTTTGATCCGGTCGACCAGCGGTCTACCGAGACTCGGACCTTCTTCGATCAGGGCTGTGATCGCCTGGCCAATCAGGATGGCGCTGGCGCGATCAGTGCGGCGAAGTTGATGTAACCACTCCCGCACCTCCGTGACGATTCCAGACGATAGGTCACGCGGCAATGCTACCCGGGCGCAGTACTTGTGTGTACTGAGATGCCTGGCGGTACGACAACCGGCGGATTCGTGGGGCAGACAGTTAAGAAGCTGGTCGGAAGTGTCGATTCTCGGGCTGGGACCGGATCGGTCCGACCTTCAGTGAAACGGGGAGAGATCGGTGCTGGCACGACGGTGGGTGGCATGTACGGCTGTGGCGGCAGTGCTGATCACCACGAGCGGCTGTGACGACGGCGCCGAGACCGCGGCGGCCGCCGTGTCCGAGAAGGGCACCGTCGGGCTGGCGATGCCGACGACGAAGTCCGAGCGCTGGATCGGCGACGGCGACAACATGAAGCGGCAGTTCGAGCTGCTCGGCTACCGGACCGACATGCAGTACGCCGACGACGACATCCAGAAGCAGATCGAGCAGATCGACGACATGGTCGAGAACAAGGTCCGTGCCCTGATCATCGGCGCGATCGACGGCACCGCGCTGAAGGGTGTGCTGGCGAAGGCGGCCGCCGCGGACATCCCGGTGATCGCCTACGACCGGCTGATCCGCGACAGCGGCGACGTCGACTTCTACGCCACATTCGACAACTACAAGGTCGGTGTGCAGCAGGCGACCTCGATCGTCGACGCGCTGAAGCTGAAGAGCGGCGGCGGCTCGTACAACCTGGAGCTGTTCGCGGGTTCTCCGGACGACAACAACGCCACCTTCTTCTTCAACGGCGCCATGAGCGTGCTCAAGCCGTACATCTCCTCGGGTCGTTTGAAGGTTCGCAGTGGTGAGACGAAGTTCGCCGACGTGGCCACGATGCGGTGGGATGCCGCCGTGGCGCAGAAGCGGATGGAACGACTGCTGAGCAGCGACTACGGGTCGGCCCGGGTGGACGCGATCCTGTCGCCCTACGACGGGATCAGCCGCGGCATCCTGACCGCGCTGGAGGCCGGCGGATACGGCTCGAAGGGCAAGAAGCTGCCGGTGCTGACCGGTCAGGACGCCGAACTGGACTCGGTGAAGCTGATCGCGGCCGGCAAGCAGACCGAGACCGTCTACAAGGACACCCGTGAGCTGGCGAAGGTGGCCGTGCAGATGACGAACGCGCTGCTGATCGACGAGAAGCCGATGATCAACGACACCGAGCAGTACCACAACGGGGTCGAGGTCGTGCCGACGTTCCTGCTCCAGCCGGTGAACGTGGACAAATCCAACTACGAACGCGTCCTCGTCGACGGTGGCTACTACACCGCCGCCCAGGTCGCCTCCTGACGCCCGGCCGAGACGAAGGAGGCCCTGAGATGTCCTACAAAACCCTGCTCGCCGACGCCTCGGTCAGCACGAAACTGACCGCGCTCGTCGCATCCGGCCTGCTGGCCGTCGGCACCTGTGTCGGTGTGACGCTCTACAACAACCAGGTCGCGGACCGTACCGCCGCCGAGCTCGCCGACCTCAACACTGCCAGCGCCCTGGTGCTGCGGCTGGACCGGGCGGCCAGCGACGTCAAGACGCATGGTCTGCAGGCGATCGCCCGCCGGACCCCGCAGGAGCAGATCGCCCTGCTGAAGGAGGAACTGGCCAAGGCCCAGAAGCTGCTGGACGAGCTGGAGGGGATCGAGCTGCCCGGCGAGCTGTCCGCCGCGGTGGGCCGGATCCGGACCGTCTACAACGACTACGGCCAGGTGATCGAGCAGTTCGTGGCCGGGGCGGTGGCCGAGCAGAGCCAGGCCCGCCTGTCCTGGGAACAGATCGACGTCGACAACTATCTGATCAGCGCGGTGCTGGAGAACGAGCGCGCCCTGTTCGCCGCCACCACCGACAAGGCCAGCGCGGACGCGACGGCCAGCCGTAACCAGGCGCAGATGATCCTGCTGGCCACCGCGCTCGCCGCGATCGTCGTGCTGTGTGTGCTGGCCCGGATCATCGTCACCTCGATCACCCGGCCGTTGCAGCGGGTGCGTACCGCGTTGAAGGCGATGGCCGAAGGCGACCTGACGGTCACCACCGAGGTCACCTCGGGTGACGAGATGGGCCAGATGGCCCGCGCCCTGGACGAGGCGCAGGGCAACATGCGTACGGTCGTCGCACAGGCCGCGGCCTCGGCGAAGGCCCTGTCGACGGCGGCCGACGACATGACCGCCACCGCCGGCAGCATCGCGGACGCGGCGGTCGGCTCGTCACAGCAGGCCCGGACCGTCTCCGGCACCGCCGAGTCGGTGTCGTCGAACGTCGGCGCGGTCGCCGCCGGCGCGGCCGAGATGGCCGAGTCGATCCGGGAGATCGCGCAGAGCACCGCCCGCGCGGCCGAGGTGGCCGGCCAGGCCGTTGACGTGGCCCGTTCGACGAGCTCGCACATCGACAAGCTGGGCACCTCGTCGGCCGAGATCGCGGCCGTGGTCGGCGCGATCACCAGCATCGCCGAGCAGACGAACCTGCTGGCCCTGAACGCGACGATCGAGGCGGCCCGGGCCGGGGAGTCCGGCAAGGGCTTCGCGGTGGTCGCCAGCGAGGTGAAGGACCTGGCTCAGGAGACGGCTCGGGCCACCGAGGACATCACCCGGCGGGTCGCGGCGATCCAGCAGGACACGGCCGGCGCGGTCGAGGCGATCAGCCAGATCACCTCGGTGATCGAGCAGATCAACGACTTCCAGGCGACGATCGCGGCGGCCGTGGAGGAGCAGACCGCGACCACCGCCGAGATGAACCGGGGCATCTCCGCGGTCGCCGACGGCGCCGGGCACATCGCGGCCGGGGTGGCCGGGCTGGCGTCGGCGTCGGAGGTCACCACAGCGGGCGCCGCGCAGTCGAAGCAGGCGATCACCGAACTCAGCTCGATGGCACGCGAACTGCAAGGCCTGGTCGCCCGCTTCCGGGCGTAAATCCTGCGGAGATAGGGTCCACCCGGTGGAGATAATCGACATCATCGGGTGGGCCGGCTCAGTTCTTCTCGTCTGGTCCCTGTTACAGAGCCGGCTGCTGCGCCTGCGCGCGCTGAACCTCGTCGGCTGTCTCGTGCTCATCGGCTTCAACGCGGCGGTCGGCGTCTGGCCGATGGTCGGCCTCAACGTGGTCCTCGCGGTGATCAACGTCTGGTACCTGTGGCGGATGCTGGCGACCCGCCACGACGACAACGTCTACCAGGTGGTCGAGGTCCGCGCCGACGATGCGTTCCTGCTGCACGTGCTGCGCAACAACCACGACGACATCAAGAGATTCAACCCCGGCTTCGGTACGGAGACGCTGACGCGCCCGGGTGCCGCGGCTTTCCTGGTGGTGAACGCCGACGAGGTCGCCGGGGTGGTGGTGTTCCACACCGCCGGTGACGGGGTGGCGCAGGTCGACCTGGACTATGTGATCGAGCGGTACCGCGATCTCACGCCCGGCGAGTTCGTGTTCCGGCGCAGCGGCTACTTCACCGACCGCGGCTGCCTCGCGGTGCTCACCCCGCCGGGGATGCGGGCCCCGTACTACGACCGGCTCGGGTTCGAGCGCAGCGGTGACTCGTACCGTCTCGAATTGAATTGAATTAAGCGGCCTCGTGCCGGAAGGTGCGCCGGTAGCTGTGCGGGCCGACGCCGGTGACCGACCGCAGGTGCATCCGGAAGGATGCCGCGGTGCCGAACCCGGACCGTTCGGCGACCCGCTCGACCGGCAGGTCGGTGCTCTCCAGCAGGTGCCGGGCCAGGTCGACCCGCCGGCTGATCAGCCACGAACCGGGCGTGACCCCGGTCTCCTGACGGAACCGTCTGGTGAACGTGCGGACGCTCATCCGGGCGTGGCCGGCCAGCGCCGCCAGGTTGAGCGGCTCCTCCAGATGCTGCAACGCCCACTCGCGGGTCGGGGCGGTCGACGTCTCGGCCCGTTCCGGCAGGTGCTGCTCGATGTACTGGGCCTGGCCACCGTCGCGCCACGGCGGCACCACGCAGCGACGGGCGACCGCGTTGGCGATCTCGCTGCCGTGGTCACGGCGCACCACGTGCAGGCACACGTCGACACCGGCGGCCGCGCCGGCCGAGGTGAGCACGTCGCCGTCGTCCACGAACAGCACCGCCGGGTCGACGGTGATCTGCGGGAACAGCCGCTGGAAATGATCGGCGCAATACCAGTGGTTGGTGGCCGGGCGGCCGTCCAGCAGCCCGGCCGCGGCCAGCACATACGCCCCGGTGCAGATCGACACCAGCCGGGTGCCGGGCCGGAGGTGCGCGAGCGCGGCCCGGACCGGCTCGCTGAGGGTGCCCTCGGTGAACATCGGCGCGAGCGGGGCCAGCGCCGGCACCACGACGGTGTCGGCGCTGGCCAGGACCTCCGGCCCGTGCTCGACGGTGATGCTGAAATCGGCGTCGGTCGGCACCGGGTCGGCGCTGAGACCGGCGGTGACCACCTCGTACAGCCGCGCGCCGGTGCTGTCGACGACACTTCCGAACACCCGCCGGGGGATGCCCATCTCGAACGGGTAGACGCCGGGCAGGGCGAGGACGACGACTCGATGCATGGCCAGATCTTTGCACATCTCGTCATTCAGGCCACTGTTTCGGTACGGCCATGGCCGCGACGCTGTATCCCATGCGCGTCATCACTCAAGATCAGCTGGGCGGTCCCGAGGTTCTCCACGAGAGCACCGCGGACCGGCCCTCCCCCGGACCGACCGAGATCCTGGTCCGGGTGCACGCCGCCGGCCTCAACCCGGTGGACGCCAAGTCCCGTGCCCACGGCGGTTTCCTCGGGCAGCCGCCGTTCGTCCTCGGCTGGGACGTGTCGGGCGTCGTCGAAGAGGTGGGCGTCGGCGTGACCCTGTTCGCGCCGGGCGACGAGGTGTTCGGGATGCCGCGGTTCCCGCGCCCGGCCGGCGCCTACGCCGACTACGTGACCGGCCCGGCCCGGCACTTCGCCGCCAAACCGGCCGAGCTCGACCACGTTCAGGCCGGTGGACTGCCGTTGACCGGGCTCACCGCGTGGCAGGCGCTCGTCGACCGGGCCCGGGTGCGGCCGGGTCAGCGGGTTCTCGTTCATGCGGCGGCCGGCGGGGTCGGTCATCTCGCGGTTCAGATCGCCAAAGCCCAGGGCGCGTACGTGATCGGCACCGCCCGTGCGGCCAAGCACGACCTGCTGCGTGAACTGGGCGCGGACGAGGTCGTCGACTACACCGCGGTCGACTTCACCGAGGCGGTCGAACCCGTCGACGTGGTGATCGACCCGATCGGCGGCGACGACGGTCCGCGCTGCCTGCGGGTGCTCAAGCCCGGTGGGGTAATGGTGTCGCTCAACTCGCCGGCCGAGCAGCGTCTGGTGGCGGAGGCGGAGCAGCTCGGGGTGCGGGCCGGGTTCCTGCTGGTCGAACCGGACCGGGCCGGCCTGCTGGCACTGGCCGACCTGGTCCGGGCCGGGCGGTTGCGGGTCCTCGTCGAGGCTTCGCTGCCGCTGGCCGAGGCAGCGAAGGCCCACGAGCTGAGCGAGACCGGCCGGGCGACCGGCAAGATCGTGCTAACCACCGACGCTCGCTGAGTCGCCAGCCTGCGACGACCAGCGCGCACAATGCGGCAACGTGCGATTTCACCCTCGCCGGGACGACGACGGGCGCACACGGACGGCACAACGTGTGCGCCCGTCCCCGTCAGAGCGAAGCAGGCGCACACGATCGGCGAACGTGTGCGCTGAACATCGCTGCGCCCAGGCAACGTGTGCGCTGAACATCGCCGAGGGCGGGCCCGCCCTCGGCATCGTCTCTGGACGGCCGTCCAAGGCCGTAGGACCTCGCGGTGATCTTGCGGGGTTCGTTGGGGATGACGCCGAACAGGGGGGATGCAAGATTCACTTCGGCTGCCGCCCCGACCTGCAATGTCGCTTCACAAATGGCGAACTCGAGGGCGGGACAGGTGTGGCCGGATTCAACAAGATCGCGAGAGGGCGGGGCGTGCCAGCGCGCGGGTGGCGGCGCCGGCCGCCACGAACACGCCGCCGAGCAGGAGCCAGCCGGGCAGGCCGAACGCGACCGCGGTCGACGTGACCACCACCGGGGCGACGGCCCGGCCGATGGCGACGCCGGCCTGGCTGACGCCCTGGTAGGCACCGGACGCGGCCGGGTCGGCCCATTCGAAGGCCAGTTCCCAGCCGCCGGTCTCGGTGACGATCTCGCCGAGGCTGTGCGCCACCACCGCGGCCACCAGCAGCGCTGTGGTGAGTCCGGCGCCGCCCGGATACCCGGCCGCCGCGTAACCGAGGCACGCCACCAGGAGCAGAACCGTGCCGAGCAGGACCGCCCGGCCCGCCGACGGCACGTCGGTGACCAGCCGGGTCGACCAGACCTGGAGGAACGAGACCAGGGCGGTGTTGAGCAGCAACAGCAGCGCCACGGTCACGTCGGGCGCGGACGTGTGCCCGGTCACCCACAGTGGCATCCCCACCGTGAGCAGCAGGAACTGCATGCTCACCACGGCATGCAGCGCGGTCGCGGTCAGGTAGCGGCGATCGCCCAGCGGTGACCGGCCGACCTCGGCGGGCCGGTCACCGCCGCCCCCGGAAAGAGCGGGCAGAGCCCGCAACGGCACCAGAGCGAGCAGGATGAGTACGGCCGCCAGCAGCACCGCCGTCACATAGGCGGTCCGGGTACCCACCACGAGAACGACAGCCGCCAGCCCGGAGCCGGCCGCGATGGACACGTTGTCCACCACCCGCAGCCAGGCACGGACACCGACCCGGTCCGGACCGGTGAACGCCCGTGCCAGCAGCGCGACATGAGCCGTCCGCTGCACGCTCTCGGCACCGACGGCCACGGAGGCGACCAGCACGAACGTGGCGGCGTCGCCGGTCAGGCAGTAGGCCGCGAGCGCCCCGGCCTGTGCTGTGGCCGCGACCAGCAGCACCCGCCGTGGCCCGAACCGGTCACAGAGCCGCCCGGCTGCGAAGGCGGTCACCACTCCCCCGGCGCCGGCCACGGTCAGGCCCACCCCGACGGTGGCCGGGCTCAACCCGGCGACGGTGGTGAAGAACAGCGCGCTGACGCTGAACATCACGCCCTTGGCGGTCGAGGTGGCCACGGTGGCCCAGGTCAGGACTTGTTTCACAGGCACGGGCACCAGTTGACCGGGCCGGACCGGACCGAGCCATTGATGTAGCATTCTGCTTCATGCCGGTGCGATACAGGCTGGTCGGCCCCGATCTGGCGAGCGTCCGGTTCGCTGTGTCGCCGCTCAACGAGCTCGTGCTGTCCCTGCGCAGCTGGCGTGATCCCGGCCGGTTCCCGGTCCACCTGCCGTGGATCCGGCGCATGCAGCAGGCCCGCGACCGCCTCGACACCGAGATGCTGCTGGCGCTCGTCGACGAACGACTGTCGACCCCCGATTTCCTGACGCCGCCGCCACGCTCCCCGCTGACCCGCCTCGACGACGAACTGGCCGCGCTGGCCGCCACCCCGCCCGAGGTCGTCAGGCGGAATCTGCGCTCGCTGTACCGCGCCGACGAGAACGTCCCGCCACCGCTACGCGCGCCGGATCCGCTGCCCCGCCTGGTCGCTGCCCTGACCCGCTACTGGGACCTGTGTTTCGCCGGCGACTGGCCGCGGATGCGGGCGCTGCTGGAGGCCGACGTCACCTACCGTGGACGCGAGATCGCCCAGCACGGCCTGGCCCGGATGTTCGCCGGCCTGTCCGAGCGGGTCACGATGACAGGCGACACCGTCGAGGTGCGCCTGCACTCGGACGTCCACTACACCCGCCCGACATCCGGCGGCCTGACCCTGGTCCCGACGATGTGGACCCCGGCGGTGGCGGCCCCGATCTCCGCCGGCGAACCCCCACTGATCATCTACCTGGCCCGCGGCTCCGGAACCCTGTGGGAGCCCGAGCCGCTGCCCGCTCCGGGCGCGCTGGCCGCCCTGCTCGGCGCTCACCGGGCGGGCTTGCTGGCCCGCCTGGACACGCCGGCCTCGTCCACCGAACTGGCCACCCGCCTCGGCGTCACGACGACCGCGGTCAACCAGCACCTGCGGGCACTGCGTGCCGGCGGCCTGCTGGTGAGCGCCAGACACGGCCGCTCAGTCCTCTATCGTCGCTCCGACCTGGGCGACCGGCTCCTGGCCGGCCCGACCTTGTGAAGTTCCACGCCCCCACCGTCGATCTTGTGGAGTTCGGCAAGGCAGAGGTGTGCCCGAACTCCACAAGATCGCCGAGGGGGTGGCGCGACGGCCGCGATCTTGTGGAGTTTCGCCGGGGGGGCGGCTCACCACAACAAAAGCGGGGGCAGGGGGGTGTAGGGGGGGGAGCGCGGGGGGTGTGGGCGGCGGACCCGGACCCGAGA